>PWMT01000010.1 GCA_003558085.1 Methanobacteriaceae archaeon | reverse complement strand
TTATTTTTCTATTATTTTGAGGCTGTCTCATAATTAAGTTTTTTTATTTTTTTTTTCTATTATTTTATACTCGTGTTTTTAAGGGTTAGTTTTATATTCTAGAAGTTCTATATTTTTATTTAGTTATTTATAGTTTTTTGGTTGTGGTTTTAATGGCTTTGAGGGAATATCGTATTGTTCAGACTTGCTTGGTGCCTAAGCGTCTTACGGATTTTATTCCAGAAAATCAAATTTCTTATTTTATAGCAAACCTGTATAATATTATATAATTCAGTTTTAATATTGTTTGCCCTTTGTAGGCTAATTATTAGCAGATACTAGTTATTGGTGGTTTTTATAGTATTCCAGTAAATCATTATAATATTACACCATTAATTAGAGTTAAACTAAATTATCACTTCTAGCAATCTAAATAAGACCCCCTAAAAAATAAATAACAATAACTAGAAAGAGTTGGACTAGTAAAAAAAAAAATGCTATCATGATTTAGGGAGTTTAGAAAGGATAGGATGATATGCATGAAAGATTACTCATAGGTCTGGGAATTATTATAGGGTTGGGAATTTTACTGCAGTGGTTTTCCAAGATGATTAAAATCCCTGCTATAATTACTCTTTTAATAGGTGGCATATTAGTCGGTCCAGTATGGGGACTGGTAGATCCTATTGAAATATTTGGAGACTCCCTTTTTCCCCTGGTAACTATTGGTGTGGGTCTGCTGCTTTTTAGAGGTGGTTTTGAACTTAAAGTACGGAAAATTCAGCCTAGTGCTCAAGAAGCTGTTTGGAGACTGGTGACACTGGGAGTTATTATTACTCTATTTATTGGTGCTTTAACCATTCTATTAATCTTTAACCTTACTCCTATACTGGCCTTACTTTTAGCATCCATACTAGTGGTTTCCGGACCCACAGTCGTCGGTCCTGTTTTAAACTTTGCTCGACCCCGGGAGCCAGTAGGTCATGTTTTAATGTGGGAAAGTATACTTATTGATCCTATCGGTGCCAGCATAGCAGTTGCTATTTTAAGTGTGATTACCGGTTTACCCTTTAATCCTATCCTGGAATTAGTGATCACGTTGGTAAGCGGAGTCCTCATCGGATTATTGGCTGCTATATTATATGTTATCTCTGAACGTTCGGGAAGTGTTCCTCCAAATTTAAGTCCCCTCATCGCTATGATGTTTGCTATTATAGCCATTGTATCAGCAGAAATGATATTTACTGAGGCAGGACTTTTTGCAGCTGTAGCTATGGGTTTTGCATTGGGAAATCAGAGAAGCACCCCTGCAATTGGAGTGCGCCAGTTCAATGAAACCATGGAACCTCTCATCATTGGTATTTTATTCATATTGCTTGCTGCTTTAGTAAATCTAGCTGAGTTAGAAAAATATATTTTACCTGCCCTGGGTTTAGTAGCGGTGTATGTATTATTGGTCAGACCAATAGTAGCCATTATTGCTACCCATGGCTTAAATTTTAGTCTTTCCCAGAGAATTTTTATTGGAGCTCTAGCACCAAGAGGTATTGTAGCTGCAGCTACCTCCTCTTTTTTTGCTATTAGTCTATTTAATGCAGGTGTGATTTTTCCAGAATTAGTACCGGTAGTATTTACTGTAATTATGGGCACGATGATAATTTATGGCATTGCAGCACCTATACTTTCTCGTAAGATGAATATTGCCATGCCAGGGCGCAATATGGTTGCTTTGGTCGGTGATCGGCCCTGGATAATTGATCTGGCAGAAGCTTTGCATAAGCTAGGAGTTAAGGTGATCTTAATTGCACCGGGAAAATACAAATTCCAAAAATGTTATAGGGATAGTAAATCACCCTACATGATATATACTGGATCATTTGATGAACTTAGAAACGAAGAGATAGTTGACCAGACACATGACTTCAAATATCAAGTAAAATGGCTTATTATGGCGATAGATAATCCTGATCTAGTAAGAATTGCATTAGATACTTTTATTTCAGATATAGGTTACAATAATATGATCATATTTGGTCGAGAGCGCACTCGCCAGGATGAAATAGTGCATAGTAAATCTTCTATTGATGTTCTATCTCAAACGCCTTTCAGTCTTTTCGGGAGGAATATTGATGAACTATTAGATATCTTAGAAGCTGGAGGGACTTTTCAGATTTTAAATGCAAAAGAACAATCACCTGCTGGGGGAGTTCCTCCAGAGTGTAGAGGATTTTTAAAGGTAAATAGTGATGGAACCCTGGCGGTACCTGCAAGTGATGAGAAACTAAATGAAGGAGAATCGATTATCATGATTTGCCCTGCCCAGGGAACTTAAAAATTAATATAAACCCTGATTTTTTTATAAATACATACTTATCTAAGATTATCTATTTTTTTTTAGGTGTTATTAGCTAGTAAGCAATAACAAGTTTAAATTATTTAACCAACATAGCATATTTTAAATAAAAAGTAATTATTTTCTATCAAGATTAGATTTTAGTTTATAAAACCTCAGGATAGAAATTTTAGGTGAGATGGTTAAAATGGTAAGTAATGAGGAAATAAAAAGAAGATTAGAAGAAAAAAGAGGTGGAGTTTCCCGATCTAAATCTGTTGAAGATAGAGTGCATAGAACTAAAAACATTACACCTGATGTAGCCCCGGGAAATTTGATGCGTTGTACTAATTGTAATTTAGAATTTTCAGAAGATGCCATGTTCTGTACAGAATGTGGTAACAAGTTAGTGGAAGATAAAGAAGAATTATTGGAAGAATCTAAAATAATTCCGCCAGAAAAAGCCACAAGTAGCAGTCCGCCGCAATCAACATTGAATACACCTTCAATAACCATTCCTTCTAATGCTGAATTTAAAGATGAAACTATGGCAGATATACTCATAGTTAATGCTGATTATGTGACTGGTTATAAGGCCGTTAAAACCTTAGGATTTGTATATGGTCTTACAGTTATAAGTAAGATATCAGGAGGAGACGATAACTCAGATATGCATTCTATTTCTGAAGATGAAATAAGAGAATTTGTTAAGATTATGGAAGAATCTCGCAAAGAAGCACTTAAAAGTATGTTAGAATATGCCCAGGGATTAGGTGCTAATGCAATAATCAACACCCGATTCGATTCAGATGATATATCAGAGCAGATGAAGGAAATCCTGGCTTATGGTACAGCGGTAATTATTGAAAAGGAATAAAATTTAGAAAGAAAATAGGTAATCCTCTCTTTTTAATGTCTATTTAATCTAACTAGGGGATTAAAATAAATAATTACTTAGGATGAGAAATTTGTAAATAATAACATCAATTATTGCATAATAAACATAATTTATTGTAATGGTATTATAATAAACATCAATTATTTCAATTTATTTTGGAATTGTAAATGTAAAATATATAAGGGTGGAGATTTAAGTCTAATATAAATGAGCAGGGATGTACTTTTATAAAAAAATTAGCGCTTGGATAAATTGTTATAAACATCATTTAGGTGGATTCATGCTGGAATCATTACTTAAACTAACTTTAAACAAAAGAGAAACTATATTAGAAAAATTAGATGAATTTATTAACCCAGATATCCAACCATCCTTAAAATGGAAAGAGAAACCCCTTAAAATTAATAAATCCAGGATAAACCTTTCTGCAGGGGATGGTAGTATTCAGAAGAAAAAATTTTTAAGTTTTATTTTTTATGCTATCAGTGCTGAAACCCTCATTTATGAGTCCCGGCTGGAGAGAATTGAAAGCTCTGATGTGGATATTATCCCTCACCATCGATTTGTAGAGGATCGTTTAAGAAATTATATGGGTTTATATGAATTAAAAAATGCTCTAATAGCTTTGCAAAATAAAAATGTAGATTATTATCTATTTGATGGTTCTCTTTTAGGTAATTTGATCAGACCCTTCCCCCTGGATAGAGAACTTAGAACTGGGACCAAAAAAGAGATTATTAAAGAATATTTGTTCCCCCTGGAAAAGGAATTGAATAAGAATAAAGTGGAGATCAGCTCTTCTAAATTTGCTGAAGATATCTATTCTAAATTTATACCTGCCTTGGAGTCTTTAACTTATTTAGAGAATCTGGAAAGTTTAATAGTTATGCGTGAGCTCTTAGGAGATGAAAAAAAAATAGTGGCCATATCTAAAACATCCACCCGCAATGATTACTTTCACAGCAACATACCTGACATCTCCCTATTTGACCGCAGTAACAAAAAAGAGGGATATTCCCAGCCCTTATTTTTAAAGGTTTCTGGTGAGGTGAAAAGAGAATTTCCAGTGCTAAATCAATACTTTCGGGATAAAGAATTCACTATATTTTACGCCAGACTAGAAGACCATAAAAATATGCTGAAGATAGAAGTTCCCTATAAAGCCGATGATGATCAAATAGAGAATATATTAAGTATTTTAAAAGGGAATAGTGTGGAAGGATATCCTTACCTTTTAAAAAAAGCACATAATGATGTAGTGATAAAAATGCGTGATCTGGAGAGACTTTCATTGATGATGGGTTGGCTTGAAAAGGATGGGAGAGAAATGTTATGAAAAAAGTCATAGGAAGTTGTATTGGAGAAACATCACCGATAAAGGTCAGTTTTATTTCTAAAGAAATGCCCCAGGTAGGGGAATATGTTTCCTTGACCTATGATGGGAAAAATGTGTTGGGAATGATTGAATCCCTGGTACGTGGCAGTGTATCTATTACTGAAGATATATTCGATCCGAAAACCATACAAAAAATCAGGGAAATCGAAGGAGATGACCATTACATCCGCGGTGGTGTGCGAATATTAGGGGATTTGCAGGATAATTTACGCATTCCCCGTACTCCTGCACCACCAGGAACAGAAGTACTACCTGCCTCCAAAAGTGACTTGGAAGAAATATTCCCCCTAGAAAAAAGCCTTAAATTAGGAAGCCTCATCAGCCAAGACCAGGTGGAGGTTCGGGTAGATTTAGAAAAAATGTTCTCCCGCCATTTAGCTATACTGGCCATGACTGGAGCTGGAAAATCCAACACTGTAGCAATAGTAATAGATGGAATCCTAAAATATCATGGATGTGTAGTTATATTTGATATGCATTCTGAATATGATATAAATTACCAAAATGGATCCTCTAAAGTTATAAGACCTGAAATTAATCCCAAGTACATGTCTTTTGTGGAAATAAAAAGGCTTTCACGAATTGATGCTAAAGCTTATATTCAGGAGCGTTACTTTGCAGAAGCCTATAGATTAGTCCAAGAAGAGATAAGAAACGGAGATATAAATCCTTATGATTTTATCCAGTCTATGCGTAAGATATTGGAGGGATGGTCCAGCGGTGAAACCAAATTTCAAGGTCAGGATGTTTCTAAGGAAAAACAGATCGTGGATGTTATAAATAAGTTAGAGGACATGAAAAGACGCTACAGTTCCATAATTAATCTTGCTGCTGGGAAAATTTTAACTAAACTGGAGCTGGGCAAAGCCAATATCATTGATCTGGGTTCGGTGGATGAGTCTGCTGCAGAGGTTATAGTTAGCCATGTACTACGCCACGCCCTGGAGAATAATAAAAAATGGTTACGTAAAGATGAAGGCCAAGCTAACTTAAATTACCCTATATTTTTTGTTTTAGAGGAAGCTCATTTGCTGGCGCCTAAAACTAGAAATACGGAAGCTAAATTTTGGATTAGTAGAATAGCTCGAGAAGGACGTAAATTTGGTTTGGGGCTGTGTCTGGTGAGCCAGAGCCCTAAATCCCTTGATCCTGATTCTTTATCTCAAGCCAATAACATGATTATTTTGCGTCTAGTGGAACCACAGGATCAGCGTCATGTGCAATCTGCCAGTGAAAATCTGAGTGATGATCTCCTCAAACAATTACCATCTCTTAATATAGGTGAAGCAGTGGTTTTAGGGCTGATGACTAAAATCCCTGCCTTGGTAAAAATCGATGAACATAAAAATAAGGAGTTTGGTCAGGATTTAGCAGTTATTGATTTATGGAAAAAGTCTTCACAGGAAAAGAAGGAACTCATCCAGAAACAGAGAAATGAAATACGAAATCTGGGAGGGGATTATTGATGAGATTTGCCCACTTAGCGGACACCCATCTTGGTTACCGGCAATACGGACTTTATGAGAGGGAAAAGGATTATTATAATGTTTTTGAAGAAATAGTTACCAGTATTGTCCAGGAACGACCTGATTTTGTAATCCACTCTGGTGATCTTTTTGAATTTTCAAGACCACCCACCCAGGCCTTATTACATGTTCAAAAAGGTTTTTTAGCTTTTAAAGATGCTGGAATACCGATTTACGCAGTACCCGGTAATCATGATACTGTTATGCGTAAAAACGCCCTACCACCTCAGCTACTATTTAAAGAATTTGGTTTGAAGGTACTCAGTTCGAACCATCCCTACTTCAACCATGAGGATATTTTTTTAGGTGGTTCACCCTATGTTTCCAAGTATCATTCAGCTTCATTGGAGGATTGTTTGAAGCAACTGGAAAAGGCCTCTCAAAATTATGCTAAGTCCATTTTGATACTGCATCAGGGTATAGATAAGTATCTTCCTTTTGAATATGAATTGGAACTGGCACAGATACCAGAAACATTTGATTATTATGCCATGGGCCATATTCATAACCGAATCTTAGATGATTTTGGTGAAGGTAAAATGGCTTATCCTGGATCTACTGATATATGGAAGCTGGATGAAGTGGGAAACTACCAGAAAAAAGGTAAAGGATATTATCTAGTGGACTTAGCTGGAGACTTACTAGATGTGGAAGCAGTTAATCTGGATCTGCCCCGAGAATTTATCCAGAAAGAGATGGAATATTCCCAGCGAAAGGCTGAAATAGAACAACTTAAAAAGGAAATCCTTAAACTCCCGCAGAAACCAGTTTTACATTTAACGGTGAAAGGAGGGAATTTCTCCCGTGTTGAAGCGTTCGAAGAACTGAATAAGGCTTTTTCTGATCTAGTTTTAACTATGCGGCCCAATTTTCAGATAGAATCCCTGGAGAATGAAAAAATATTAAGGAAAGGACACAGTCTGGATGTTAAATCTATGCTGAGAGAACGTTTAAGTGATCTGGACAGTGAACTGGTGACTAATTTAGCATTGGAACTGTTACAAGAAATAGGGGAAGGAAGACTAGAAAATGCTGAAGAATTAACCCACAAATTCTATGAGGAATTATATGATCATTAAAAATCTGAAAATGGAGAACTTCAAATCGCACTCCTCAAACAATATAGATTTTCCTGCAGGCATATCGATTATAATGGGCGAAAATGGAGCAGGTAAAACCAGTATACTGGAAGCGGTTAGCTTTGCTCTATTCAAGGATTATTCACCTAGGAGTCTGCAAAAACTAGTTAAATGTGGAGAGGAAAAGATGAAGGTGGTTCTGGAATTCATTGCTAACAGTAATACTTACCGGGTCACCCGCAAGAGAAATAATAAATTATCAAGAGCTTTTTTAGAATTAAAGGATGGTGCTGGTTATCATCAGATCCTCGCAGGGGATAAATCAGTGACTCTGGAAATTGAGAAACTACTGGAGATGGATAGTAAACTATTCCTAAATGCGGTCTATGTGAAACAGGGTGAAATAGCGGATTTGATTGATAAAACCCCTGGCGAGAAAAAAAAATTCATGGGCAAATTACTTGGAATTGAATCCCTGGAAGCAGCCTGGAAAAATATGGGACCACTTATAAGTCATTATAGAGAAAAAAAAGAACATTTAAGAGGAGTATTAGAATCTAAAAAACACTGGCAGGATGAATTAAAGTCTAAAAAAGCATAAAAGTCCAGTATTGAATTAAAAATAAGTGAGATAGAGGAGAATATCCAGGGAATCTTAGAAGATTTAAAGCAAATAAAAAATGAGAAAGATAAGATGGATGAAAAAAAAATAGCCTTCCATGATATCTCCTCACAAATAAAATCCCACCATGATTTTCTCTCTAAACTAAAAAAGGATCAGGAAATTTTACTTTTCGACTTAGAGAACCTAAAGAAGAAGGAAATTAAAGCAGCTGAATTAAAACAAGTTATTGACTCCCTAAATTTTTTAATCCCCTTACATTCTCTGGGTTTAAATTTAAAAGATTTTAAAAGAGAAGAAGAACAACTTAGTCAGAATTTAAAGAAGATCCAATCCTATAATGATGTTCTAAGACAATACCAAATATATCATAAGGAATATTTAGATATTGATAAGAAAATTCAGATCTTATTGGATGATAAATTAGAATTTGAGGGTACTAGAGCACTTATTAAAAGTGTGGAAGCTAGGAAAACTGAGTTGAAAAATAATATTCAGGTTCTAAACCAGGAAATTGAAGCAAAAATTACAGAATATAATCAAATAATGGATACAAGCTTAGATTCTCTAGCCGAAATCCAAGAACAGTTTAAAAAAGTGAGCAAGGATACCCTAAAAAAGATGGAATTTTTAGATGAGGAGATTAATAACTTAAATTCAGAAATTTCTTCACTAAAAGACCAGAACCAAAAACTGAAGAAACCTTTAGAGGAATTGACACAGGTTGAAGACAAGTGCCCGGTATGCGAATCTACCATTGATAAAACAAAAAAGGAATCCCTGGAGAATAAGTATTCCCATGAAATTGCAATGAATAAAGAAAGAATAAAAAGTTTAAAGGATACTTTAAAACAATTAAGTAAACAAAAAAAAGCCTTAAATCAAAAAGAGCGATCTCTTCAAAAAATTAAATTAGATATCTTGCAGGAAAAAATCAAAACCCTAACGAAACAACAGCAGGAACTGGAAAAATGTGAAATAGAAGGGGAAAAATTAAAAATCAAGTCCTTTAAATTGGATGAGATAGAATCCAATATTCACTCAAAAAAGAGTAGATTAAAAGAAATTAAGGATAAAAATGAGAAATACTTGAAAGCAAAGCATGCCCTGGAAACATTTGAAGATCCTGAAGCAATGAAATCTAGATTAAATTATCTTTTAGAGGAAATTAAAAATTGCCACTTGAAAATAGATAAATTAGTTCCCCAAGCAGCGCCTGAATATCTAAAAATAATAGATGATGGTCCGCAGGTTAACCTGGAAAAAATCGAAGCAGATCTCCAGGAGCTAGAAAATCTGAAAGCAGAGTTAAATAAACTACAAGGTATAATCACTCAGAAAAGTTCACTTATCCAGAAATTAGATGAAAACCAAGAAGAAATCCACAAGACAGATAACCACATATATTCATTAGAGAATAAATTGGAAGAACTCTATTATGATAAATCCTATCACCAACAGTTAATAGAAGAGTTTGATAATAAAAATAAAACTTTTCTAAATTGTAATGGCCAGAAAAAAGAGAATGAAGGAAGCTTAAATGTAATAAACCGTTCTATTAGGGATATTGAAAAGGAATTGCAGTCCCTGAAGAAATATGAAAGTGAAATGTTTGACCTGGAAGATTTCCTCAAACTGTTGAATTATATTCGTGACCTTTATGGTAAAGATGGAGTGCAGAAGGATCTTAGAAATATTTCCCGTCCCCTGATTGAACAGCATAGCAGAGCTTTCTTTGATCAGTTTAACTTTGAATATTCAGACATTTCCATAGATGAGGACTACAATGTGGAAATATATGGTCCTGGTGGTAAAACCAGTCTAGATATGATTAGTGGCGGAGAAAAGATTGCGGTGGCATTGGCCATGCGTTTAGGTATTACCAAGGTACTTTCTGGGGGTAAATTAGAGCTTATCATGTTGGATGAACCCACTATTCACTTGGATGATTACCGGCGGCAGGAATTAATCGATATTTTAAAGAAAATGTCCATCTTACCCCAGATGATTATCGTCAGCCATGATTTGAATCTGGAGGAAGCAGCTGATAATATCATTAAAGTAAAAAAAGAGGAAGGCGAATCCCAGGTTATTGTGGATAAGGTTATTTCTGATTTGAAAGTAACAAGCTAATTTATTTAAATAGATCAGATTCCTTCTCCCAGCCCTAAAACACCTTTAATCGCATCCACTATACAAGGTGAATTCCAGCCCACCACTTCCTGTGCTTTTTCTTCCAGTTCCAGTGGTACATTCTCCATTCCATAGGGGCGAATAATAACCAGTGGCTTTTTTTGTTCCTGGGAGATATCAACCACTTGTTCCAGGTAATAAGGATAGAGAGAATAAAGACCTGATAATAATATGACTACTTCTGCCTCATTAATCTGATTTTTAAGATCCTCCCGACTGTTATCTCCAGGTTTAGAATAATTTTCCCACTGGAAATCATATGCCTGTTCCAATCTTTCTCTAAAGCGAATGTTTTCTTCATCGTTTTCTTTAAGTTGAGTTATAAAAAGTTTATAAACTCGGGAATCCATTTCTTCTTCAAACATGATTATCTTACCCTTTATTAAATTTAACAGATTATAATATAAATATAAATATTAAACCTCACATGCCCCTTTTAGATTCGATAAAGGCTTTTAATTTATTTTTATCCACTTTTCTTTGGAATAAAGGTGTTTTATCTTCCTGATAAACTGGTAAGTTATCCTCAAAAGTTCTCTTACCCTGTTCAATATAAAAAATCCCTAAAGGAAATTTACCTTTACCATCTCCACCTTCAAGGGATTTCTCAAAGGCTAATTTAATTTGGGTGGGATCATGTGAATCATCTAGTTGGTAAGTATTATCCTTGAACCATTGGAAAGTGTTGAACTTGTTAAAGGTAACACATGGTTGGAAGATATCTACTAAAGCATAACCGCGATGTTTAATAGCTTTTTTAATTATTTCCGTGGTTTGTGAAGTATTCCCTGCAAAAGTTCTGGCAACGAAAGTAGCACCTAAAGCTATAGCTACTGATAGGGGATTGAATGGTTCTTCAAATACCCCTTCCACTTGAAAAGGAGTTTTAAAGTCCTTTTGGCTGGTAGGTGATGCTTGACCTTTGGTAAGACCGTATACCATATTATTGTGCACCAGATTAGTGATATCTGGGTTGCGACGGATATTATGTAAGAAATGATTACCCCCCTCTCCATACATACATCCATCTCCCGATACGTCAATAACCACTAACTGAGGATTTGAAGCTTTAATAGCTGTAGCTGGTGATAATGAACGACCATGTAAACCATTATAGAAGTTGGATTTTAGATAATGAGGTAGTTTCCCGGCTTGGCCAATCCCAGATACCAGTACCAGTTCTAAGGGATTTATTTCTAAATCAGCTAGAGCTTGCTTTAATGACTTTAAAATAAGAAAATCTCCACAACCTGGACACCAAGCCACATCTGCATCAGGCATATCAAATATTTCAGGATCCATGTTTAATCCTCCTCTAGATTCTCTAAAACTTCATAAATTTCTTCTACTGAAAAGGGCATTCCATTGTATTTTAAAACTCTTTTATCTATTTTTAAACCAGTTTCAGATTCGATTAAATTGGCCATTTGACCCTGGGCATTATTTTCAAACATAACACTTCTTTCTGCTTTCTTTATATATTCTGCTACTTCCGGGTGTAGTGGATATAATTGTTTAATATGTAATAAGGCTATATCATGGTCATCGAATAGAGTTAATGCTTCTTTTAAAGGCCAGTAAGTAGAACCCCATCCTAGGATTAAATTTTTAAAGTTACCATTAGAGGAGGTGCTGAATAGTTCTCCAGGTATAGCCTCTTTTTTTATATCATCTAACTTTTTAAGCCTTTTATCCACCATTCTGGTTCGCATATTTAGGTCTTCAGTTATATGTGCTTCTTCATCGTGTTCATCAGAATCCACACCTACCAATCCCAGACCATAACCAGGAACGCCTCGGGGAGAGATACCATCTGAGGTTAGCTGGTAACGTTTATAATCCTGACTAGTCTCAAGGAGATAGTTTTCCACTTCCAGATCCTCTATGGTTAAGGAAGGAAGGTTGTAATACATATCCGCAAAGTATTGGTCCGATAAAATAAATACTGGTATCTGATATTTATCAGCCAGGTTAAAGGCCTGATGGGATAATTCTAAGGCATCTTTGAATTTACCTGGAGCAAAAATTATGCGTGGAAATTCCCCTGGACAACCATATAGGGCTAGATTTAAGTCCTCCTGAGCAGTACGGGTGGGAAGTCCCACCGCTGGTCCTGGTCTTTGAGCTAGATAGATTACCACTGGAGTTTCAATCATTCCTGCTAATCCCACTGCTTCTACCATAAGAGCATAACCACTTCCTGAGGTAGCAGTCATCGCCCTGGCTCCGGCATAAGAAGCTCCTAAAGCCATGTTTATAGCTGCTATTTCATCTTCAGCTTGCTCAAAAATTAATTCAAAGTCAGAGGCATTGCTGGCTAAAAATGATTGTAAGGGACTGGAGGGAGTCATAGGATAGGAAGATATGAATCTACATCCCCCAGAAATACAGCCTAACCCCACCGCTTCTGTACCATTAATTAAGATTTCATTGCTGATTTTAGGGTCTTTTTCTATTTTAATGGTTATGCCCTTCTCCATTAATTTATATCCCAATTCATATCCCACATCCCCTGCCTTTAAGTCTCCTTTTAAGATTTCCTCACCCTTAGATTTGAAGAGTAAGGTGATAATATTATCAAATATTTTTTTATCCACTCCCATGATACAGGCTAGGGTTCCAGCAGCAATGACGTTGGAAAATATTATACCCCCTAGTTGTTTAGCTCGGGAGATAAATGGTGACTTAAGCAGCCTATAATTTCGATCATCTACATCTTTTAATATTTCTTCATCACCAATAATTAGTGTTTTAGAACTTATTCTTTCTTTTAAATGATCAATGGCCTGGGGACTTAAAGCTACTAGAATATCTATTCCCTCTTTATAGGCTTTCACTCTTCGCGAAGATACTCTAATTTCAGTTGAGTTCTGACCTCCCCTTACTCTGGACATGTATTCTTTGGTAGAGAAAACATGGTAGCCTCCTTTCTTTAAGGCCTGAATCATAATATTTTCCACAGTTTGAATTCCCTGTCCAGCTTCTCCACATAATACTAGACAAGCTTCATCTTCTAGTTTTAGATTGGACATCATATCCTCCCCTAAATTAATTAAACAATTTTATTTTTCTTTAAAAGAAATGGCAACTTTTTCCTCCAGTCTTTTCTAGATATTGTTGATGATATTCTTCTGCACGGTAAAAAGTGGTGGCTGGTTCCAGGGCGGTTACAATCTCCCTTCCTTTAGCGGATGATGCTTGTATTTTTTTAAGGGAAGCCTGAGCCTCCAGTTTCTGTTCCAGAGTATGATAGAATATAACCGATCTATATTGATATCCTATATCAGGACCTTGACGATTCAAGGTGGTGGGATCATGTATTCTCCAGAATAGATCTAGTAATTTTTGGTAGGATATCATCTCGGGATCATAGACCACCTCCACCACTTCACTATGTCCACTGTCTCCACGACAAACATCCTCATAAGTTGGATTTTTAAGATGACCACCCATATACCCAACTGAAGTGGAAACTACACCCTTTAATTCTCTAAAAGCTGCTTCAACACCCCAGAAACATCCAGCCCCGAAAGTTGCCTTTTCAAAGTTATCTTCTGATTCCGATTTTATATCTTGGATAATTTAAAAGCCCCCCGTTAATTTTTATAATTAATTAAAAAGTGAATTATTATTATGTAATTTAAAGTACAAATTTTTTAAGGAAAATATAAGGTAAGTTTTAATAAAACCTAGAAAACCCCGCTTTTTTCCATAAGAGATCAAAATAAAAGGTAAAACTATTAAATAATAGTCTAATAGAAGTCCTAAAAAGAATAAAAAAGGTAAAACTATTAAATAATAGTCTAATAGAAGTCCTAAAAAGAATAAAAAAGGTAAAACTATTAAATAATAGTCTAATAGAAGTCCTAAAAAGAATAAAAAAGGTAAAAATACTAGTATATTACTAATTCTATAGAATAAAAAATAAATAATCGTTAAATAATAATATATAGCCATGAATTTTAAAAAAATCTATACTTTATCCCTACTTAGTATCCTATTTTTAATTATGTTCCTATCCTGTGAGATTTCCCTGGCAAGTGACGCCCGACCTCCAGGGCAAAGTCCTGATGGTCCTGGAGGAAGAGAGTATAACCATACCCAAATCATTTCTTCTACTTACGGTAGTGGGGCATTACAGTACTGGATTTTTGAGCCAGCATCACCCTCGCCTTCTTCAGCTCCAGTGATCATATTTAATCATGGCTGGTCAGCTATTAATCCTATTTTTTATCGACCCTGGATAAATCATCTGGTTAAAAGAGGAAATATAGTAATTTATCCCCGCTATCAAGCCAATATTTTCGATACATCTGATTTTACCGATAATGCAATTTATGCAGTTAAAGATGGATTAAAACAATTGGAAGAAGGAGATCATGTCAGACCAGAAACAGAGAATATGGCTTTGGTGGGACACTCTGCTGGGGGGTTGATTTCCATTAACATGGCAGCCCGAGCCTTAGAGGAAGACATACCCCAACCTAAAGCAATTTTCTGCGTTCAACCCGGTGTATCCCGTAGTGAAAATCAGAGTAGAGGCCAGATACTAGAAGATTTATCCTTAATACCTGCAGACACCCTTTTACTTACCTTATCTGGTGAGGAAGATGATATAGTGGGTTCTGCTGATGCAGAAAAAATTATTAGAGAAACTACTCAGATACCCTTAACTAATAAGGATCATGTAATCATGGTTTCTGATTATCATGGAAATCCACCCTTAATAGCTGATCATCTAGCACCATTAGCCATCTTCCATTGTGATAATTTTAGTTTTATGGTTAATGCCCTAGATTATTATGGTACCTGGAAACTTTTCGATGGATTATATGAGGCTGCTTATTATGGGGAAAACCAGGAATATGCCCTGGGAAATACTTCTAATCAAAGATTTATGGGTTTTTGGAGTGATGGTACTCCAGTTAAAGAATTGAAGATAGTAACTTATCCCCCGTAATTATAAAAAATATAGGAAAATTAATTGATCTAAAAATAAAGTTACTAAAATAGTATGAAGAAAATATTCTATAATCTTAGGATAGCTATATTAATGGTAGATTATATTAAATCCATAGATATTCAAATAAATTAATTTCAATTCATTATTTACTGATTTTTTTCCCTGAAAGGTAAACCATTAGTTACTTTAAATACTAGTTTTGTAATAGATAAATTAATAATATATGGTGTAAATAACTTGATTCAATTTTTTTAGGTGTATCATGAAAGTTGCAGTAGTAGGTCTGGGAGTTGAAGGGAAAAAAGCCATCAAATCTCTAAAAAGTAGGGTTAAAGAAGTCTATGCCTCTGATCTGGATAAAAACATCAACTTAGATGAAGAAGTAGAACTAGATCTGGGATTTCATGATGAAGAAAAAATATTTTCTGCTGATGCAGTAGCACTTTCTCCTGGTTTATGGAAGGTTCCCTTGGGAGAGAGAATAAAAAATTCTCAACTATTATTAGCTGATAAAATGGATGCTCATAGATCTATATTTACTATTGGAATTACCGGAACTAATGGTAAAACCACCACCGCTTTGATGCTCAAGAGCATAATGGAAAAATCGGGTATGAAAGTTTTAATTGGGGGAAATGCTGGTGGTGGATTCCAAGGATACACTGAATTATTTCTAGAAGCTAATGAAAATGAATACCAGGTTATGATTGTAGAAATATGTGATATGACTCTAGAATTCTGCAATCACTGCTTTGATTTTGATTTAATAGTAGTTACTAACATGGGAGATGATCATCTAGATCATCATGGATCTCTTACTAATTTCCACCATAACTTGAAAAATTTTTTAAAGGATAAAAAAACATTTTTAAATCAATTAGATGAAAATCTGGCCCAAATTGGTGCTGAAATTCCACAATGCAACTTTTATAAACATAGCAGTTGTAAAATTCCTTTATTTGGCAGATTCAATCAGATTAATGCTGGTGCTGCAGAAAACGTGGCTAAAAGCCTTAATATTGATGAAGATATAATAAAAACTTCTCTGGAAAATTTCCATCTTCCAGAGGGCCGTATAAAATCATTCCATGTTCAGGGGAGTCGATTAGTGGTTGGTAAAACCGATAATGTCCATGCCCTCCAGGAAGTTTTAGAGGAAGATAGTTTTCCCTTGATGATCATCGGCACTCCCCGAACTCATGAAAGTTGGCGGTTCCAGATCCTAGAAGTAGTTAATGAATTTGAACCAGAAATATTAATATTATTCCCTGGATTAGAAGATAGCACATCTCAAGCAGCGTTAAAATTAAAAAAACTTAATTTTAAAGGCGAAATAAAAATTTTAAAGGATATTGATCAGCTTCCAGAAACTATAAGACCATACCTTGCTAAAAAAAATATTTTTATAGGTGGGAATGGTCAGCAGAAAATAATTAGAATACAGAGAATGATGGCAGCAATGGCTAAAGGTTGATAGATTGATAAGTGGTAAAAATATACTGATCGTAGGAGCAGGTAACGCTGGAAGGCCAGCTGCTAACCTATTAAAATATTTAGATAATCAGGTCCGAGTAACCGATAAACAAGATTTTGATTCCCTTCCTAAAAAAGCTCAAAAAAAGATCAGGGAATTGGAACAAAAAGGAATACTTTTTGAATTGGGAAATCATAACTTGGAAAATTTTCTTTGGGCTGATGCCATTTTTATATCCCCAAACATACCCCCACACTCAGATGTGCATCAATTTATTAAAAAAGTCCGTGAAGAAAAAGCCACCGAGATTATAAGCACTGCAGATATTGGAAAGATCATAAATTCCTTACTCCATCTACCTATGGTAGGTGTGGGGGGAACTGATGGTAAAACCACCACTACCAATATGATAAACCACTTACTGGAAGATAAAATGGAAACTCTTATATTTTCTTCCATTCAAGATTCTCTAGTGATTGAAGGTTTAGTAGAGCTAGTGGTTAATGATAAAGCTCAAAAAAAAGATTTAGCAGTATTCGAATTACCCCATGGTACCATACGTATGGCTGAAGGACTGGAATTGTGCAGTGGAGTGTTGACTAATCTCACCCCGGATCACCTGGATGAATTTGAAAACTATGAACAATATATTCAGCGTAACTTCTCCCTCTCCCAACTAATAGATGAACAAGGGGTTTTAATTTTAAATGGTGACGACCCCATAATAGCGCAACAGTCAGCTAACAGCGATAAAGAAATCATCTTCTATGGCCTTAATAATCCTCAAAGCATATTTTTCGAAGATAAAGTATACCAAACTTCTATTACAGATTTAAATATTTATGCCAAGGAAATTGAATTAAGAGGTCTTAATGGTTCCAGTTTCACCCTTATAACCACTAGGCTGCCTACAGCCTGCTGTTCTAACTGTAACCAGCTTAAGTGTAGATGTGGAAATTTTTCCCGTAAGTGGGTGGGTCCCTTTAAAAGTTCCCTACAACTTAAAGTACCCGGAACTATTAATATTGAAAATGCTCTGGCCTCTATTGCTATTGGACTGGTGCTCGGTTTTGATTTAGAATATTTAGTAGAACAGCTAGAATCATTCTCTGGATTGAAGGGACGTTTTGAGAAAATTGATCAAGTAGAGGATGTTAATATTTTTATGGATGCCGCCCATAACCCGGAAAGTATGGAAAAATTATTGGAGGGTCTGGAGGTGGAGGGTCGCTTAATAATTAGTTTAGATAATCCAGACACTCTCACCATTAGAGATAAAACTAAAATCGGCCATGTTTTAGATAAAAAAGCAGATGTGATCATCACCAGTGCTAAAAATGAAACCACTGAGGTAGTTAACTGGAATAGTGTAGAAGAAATCAATGCTGCTGCTCGTGCCGTGGAGACTTATGGTGTGGAAAATATAAACACTGGTATTTTAATGGCCCTGGAAGTTTCAGCCCCAGGAGACACCATACTTCATCTTGGTCCTGGTGTGGTGAACGCCTATGATAATGTAAAAAATGATATTAAAACAGCTATTAAATATTATAAGGATTATAAAACCAATATAGTTATAATAGGCGGATGTGGAACTGTAGGTAGTCTTTTAGCTCGGGTGCTTAAAGATAATGGTGCCAGGGTAACTGTTTCTGATTCAGCAACTGATTGTGATTTAAAGGAGATTTTTCTTAAAGAGGGTATACATTTAGATCTGGGGGGACATTCAAGTGAAGTTCTACGCCAAGCAGATACCATCGTCCTTACCCCGGGTTTATGGGATCGTACAGATTTAGTAGAGAAAATTAAAAAAAATAGCCAGGCCAATATAATCGGAGTGAAAGAGATCATGGCTATGTGTAAGGTTAATAAACCTGTTATAGGGGTAACTGGTACTAATGGTAAAACCACTACAACTAAATTACTTAAAAATATTCTCCATACAGCAGGTTATCAAGTTCCCGAACATTTCATGAGTATACAGGGTAATACCGAGCTAATACCAGCTTTACAAGCCCGATTAAAAGGGGATATGGCTGTAGTGGAAATAGGGACTTTTGGAAATCCGAATGAAATAAAAAATTCCGCATTAAATAGTGAAGTGGATCTGGGACTGGTTACTAACATTTCACATGATCATTTAAAGGATGACGAGGACTTTAACCGCTATGTGCAGTGTAAAAAAGAAATAACTGAAGTTGCCGATATATTGATACTTAATGCTGACGATCCCTTGGTAGCTAACTTCGCCTCCTCCCAGAATCCTGAAAACATAATATTCTATGGTATAGCCCATATCAACACTAATGCCCATGCTTTTGCTGAAGGTCGTGAATGTCCCTTATGCCAAAAACCCCTTAAATACGAACAACATTACTTAGGACATCTAGGAAATTATAATTGTAAATGTGGTTACAAAAAACCAGCACTAGATATATCTGCTCAACAGGTGAGTGAAAATAGTATGTTGCTTCAAATAAATTCTGAGCAGGCCTGGATCAAATTAAAAATAGGGGGTATCTATAATATCTATAATGCTTTATCTGCCGCTGCAGGTGCTTGGGCTTTGGGTGTAAAATTTGAGGATATAGTAAAAGGTATAGCAGAATTTAATGGCGTGGATGGACGATTTGAGATAATTAAAGAAGAACCTAGAATCATTCTAGATTATGCTCATAATCCTGCCGGTGTTAAAGCCGTGATCCAGAATGTTTTAAATCAAATGGAGAATAATAAACTTATAGTAATAAATACTATATCTTCAGAAAGTGGAGAACAAGGTGATCGGGATATCGCTAAAATTCTTAATAAAGCTGATATTATAATAAGTGCTTCTCATGCTGCTCTTAAATCTTCAAAGTATATTAAAAAGCAGTTAGTTAAAACCCGTTCAAGTAAAAATAAAATAAAAAAAGGAACATTAGGTGCCAGCCAGGAGCAGGTTAGAGAAGGTCTAAAAGAAGCAATTCAAATTGCAGATAAAGATGATGTGATACTAGTCATAGGAGAAGGAGGAGTTAAGTATTCTAAAAAAATACTGGAAGAAAACAGCATTTAAAATAGCACTTTTATTAATATTTTTAGGAATAATTTCCATTCCCCTGGGAATTTATCTAGAAGAGGCCTATCCCGCCCAAAATCCAGCAGAAATATCAAAATTGGCTATTGGAGATACCGTATTGCCTGGTACTGAGGTAGTAGATAACAGCAAAATCTGGAGAGTTCCTTTAATCCTTAACCATCACTATGTTCTAGATTATATCCAAGACCAGCGTTATCTGGATTTAACTGAATCCTTATTAACTGGTAATATAAGAACTCCTATCGTTCATTTAACTAATGAAAATATTTGTCGTAAGGGTACTTCTTGTGGATACGAAGGACCCGGGATGTTGAGCACTAATGAGGATAAGTTAATAGTAGAGGAACCAGGAAACTTTATCTGGGCTTATAAAACTCCTTATATTTATGGATATAAAGTTGAAGATAAACTGGAAATTAAAGAAAATAATGAAACCCTGCAGAAACTTAGTTTTGATAATATAAGGAATGATACTATCCCTAACCATTTTGTTTCAGAAGAGCAAGTAAAAGAATGGTTTGAAAGGGCTGCTGAAGGAGATGAAATTATATTAGATTATTATCTCTCCAATTTTAATGATGGTCGAAATCCAGTTCTACCCTCTCATATTGTAGCTTACTTTGGAGAATCTGTACAAGAATACATGCACAATTATACTTCAAACGCACCAGTTATGGCTTATAAAAATGACTATACTGCCGTGGAAATTGGTAGCAGTGCCAGTACTTTAGGATCTTATCCCGAATATGGTGATGCTGCCCGAGCAGCGAATGCAAGAGAATTTGCTCGAAGATGGAATGGCACTATTGTACCGCCAGATAATTACGCTTCAGGTAAAGAAACTGGAGGATTTATAAGTGTAAGAGATCCTAAAGCACCAGGAGGATATGCATCTCATGGCACATGTCCACCTGCTAGGGCCTTAAGGAATGCTGTAAGTGCAGCTGGTTGTCCGCTGCCGGTGGGTATGACCTGGGCATTTCATACCGTAAGCTATGGTTACAATCCCGCAACTGATGTTAAAGTATTTAACACTAATGAATATCCCATAAAGATAATAATGTCCAGCAGTGGAGCAGGAGCTGGCACCACTACCTATGCTCAAATCTTTCATTTAGTACCTAATTGATTTGATTAAATATGACTGTATCAGCCGTGGTAACTGCAGCAGGACAAAATCGTCGTATGCGGGAAGATTTAAAAAAAAGAAACTTGCCAGTTACCAATAAGCTTCTCTTGGAGATTAAAGGTAAAAACATACTTCAACATACCTTATCTAAAATTTTAACTATGGATATAGAGGAGTGCTTGGTGGTTGTAGGTCATTATAAGGAAGATATAATTCCCACTATAGATGAAATTAAAGATTCTCGTATTAAATTAGTCGTAAATGATCCTGTTGAGGTTCCTCTGGCAAAATCATTATGGAATGGAGTTAATGCTGCCAGTAACTGGTTATGTCTATGCTTAGCAGGAGATCAGCCCACTATCAGCACTTACAATTTAAATAAAATGATTGAAAAAGTTTTAAATAATGAAAGTCCCCATAATATTATTTCTATTTTAGGTAGGAAAAGTTCTGGTTATCTCGATTCAGCAGAAGGTTTAGGCATGCCCTTTGCGTGCTCAAAAAAATTACTGTTGAATTACTTGCCCGCATATAATAGTAACCTCAATCCCATGCTAAGAAGAATGAATAAGGATGGTGTGCAATTATATGGTTTTCCTGCTGCAAGTAAACTGGAATTAACTAATGTAAATTATTATAAGGACTATGAATTTATTTTAGATAATTTTTAAAAAAAATTAATTTTTAATATTGTTCCTAAAAAAAATCTTATACATTTTTTATTAGCTCATCTCATCTAAAGCATTGATCACGCAACCAATATTTTCTCCATTAAGTCCTACAATTAATTCTTGATCCTCAATACCTGCAAATTTACGGGATCCACTGCAGCCTAGTGTGATATTAGGAACTTTTCTCATAAAAGGCCCTGCCACGGCATCAGCACATAAAGACTGTATTCCTGAAAAATCAGCTTCTAAACGACCCCCTAAAGTATATATTAGGGCCTGGGATAATTTCATAGCCTGCACTGGATTAGCTATGACTATGATCACATCAGGATGAAATCTGGCCTTTTCTAAAGGGGCATAAATAGTGGCATGAATATCCATGTTGATTTTGGGTATAGCATTAATGGTTCTTTTAGCTGCCCCTATACTAGAAAAACGTCCTAAGTCATAATAAAATTCACCTGTTTTTAAGTTTTCAGGAGTCTTATCAGCCCCAATCGCAGCTGCTCCTCCCTTACATGCTTGATCGGTGGCTATTGCATAAAAAGTTTCACCATCACTGGCCCTGGTAACCATTTCACAGTGCCTTATGGGAAGTTCTATTTCTTTAATATTATCTGGTAAATCTTTTTCCTGCAAAACAAATTTAATTGCCACGGGGGATCTAGTTAAATCCAACTTTTCTTTCAAACATCTTGCCACGGTATCGTATCCATCCACTGAGTAATTTTCCATCATTTTATCTTCCCTTCTTATCTAAATTATCGCTAAAATATTATTAGATTAGTTTTCAATTCCCCTATATTAATTCAAACTGATTGATGAAAGGCTAATTGATTTTAAAGGATCATCTAAAGAATTTTGAGTTAAAAAAATTTATAGCAATTAGGTGGGAGTGTGGATAATAAAATCCTTAGGTAAGAAAATGACTGCTAGTATTAGACTATAGTTTATCTGAATTTATTAATCAATAATCTCTACTGGCTTTCCACATTGTAATTTATCAACATGGCCGCAGTGGGGACATTTATAATAAACAATGATAAATTTACTGGTCTGTTGAAAACTTCCATCTACTTCTGGGGAGAGTTTACCACACTGGGAACAATGTATTGTACTGGGAATATCATCTAATTGGTAACGCACCATTTTATATTTTCTCCAGATTTTTATCCTCAATACTATATTATTATGTATAAACTCCTATCAAATATAAAATTTTATAAAATAACTGAGAAATTATTACCTCTATAACTTAAAAGTGAGGTTGTTATGTATTTAATAATTAATGGAAATCAATGGCATTATACAGATCAGGGATCTGGGGATCCCATTCTCTTTTTACATGGATTATCTGATGATTTAACCAATGGCTTCCTCTTATTGAAACATTGAAGATAAATTTAGAACTGTGGCTCTAGACTTGCCTGGACACGGTTTATCGAGTACTATTTCCGCAGATTATAGTTTGGATAGTTTGATATTAGATTTAACTATCTTTCTAGAGGAATTAAATTTGGAAAATATACATGTGATTGGATTTTCATTGGGAGCAGCACTAGCATTGAAATTGGCCCGGAATAATAAATTACATATAAAATCACTGGTTTTGATTTCCGGATTCAGTCAGGTGGAACAAAAAATGGAGAGTAAATTAATTAAATTTAAGCAAAAATTAGAGGAGAATTATGAATCTTTTTTTGATGAAGGAGTACAATTGGTTAACACTCCTGATTTCGTATTGGAAAATAAAGAAATTTTAAATAAATTAAAAGCAGAGAAAGCTAAAACAGCTTCTCCAGAATCACTCATACATATTATAGAAAATCTTTTAAATTTTGATGTAAGCTCAAAACTAGCTTATCTGAAATGACCAGTTTTAATCATTTCTATCCGGGAAGATATGCTTTTTGATCTACACTTGGGAGAAAAACTTTATGTTTCAATTAATAATAGCCAATGGTTTATTAAAGATGATGTGGGACATAATTTACTTATTCCCTCATTAGCAGAAGAAATTAGTGGAGATATTACTAATTTTTTAGAGAAAATAATTTATATAGAAAAATTAACTTAAATAAAAAAACCCATTATTTTATAGTAAACTGTTTTATATCCCAAATCATAGCTAATATTTCATCTAAAACTAAAATATGTAAAAAAATCAGGGTATAGTTTAGGTATTGTATGATGGCTCTATTACGGGGGGAGTTAAAATTATTTTAAATTTTTTGTAGCACCATTCTTGCTGCATTTTGCTCTGCTTCTTTTTTACTGCCGCCCTGACCCCTTCCATATTCTTCACCATTAATCAAACCTAGCATAGTGAAAGTTTTATTATGGGATTTTCCTTCTTCATTATGTAATTTATAAGTAATATTCCATCCCAGTTGATCACATAATTGTTTTAGCTGGGATTTATAATCATAAAAGAAGATTTCATCATTTTTAATATGGGGTATAATCGTTACCTTTAAAAATTCTTTAACCATTTCTAAGCCTTGATCTAAATATAATGCGCCTAACAATGATTCGAATACATCAGCTATTACTGAATCCATCTCCCTTCTACTGAGCTCTGCTCCAGCTCCTAATTTTATATATTCCACTAAACCTAATTCTTGGGAGTAAGTAAAGAGGGCTTTTTTACATACATAATTGGAACGTAGTCGGGTAAGCTCTCCTTCACTTAAGGTTTTATCTTGATTATATAAATATTCAGATATTACCAGGTCCAGTACAGCATCACCTATGAATTCTAATCTTTCATAACATTCTTTTAAACCATTTTCATTAGCATAGGACTCATGAATGAAAGCCATATCATAAAGCTGTTTATTTAAGGGTTTAATAGAAAATCTGGATAAAACTTGCATATTACTCTCCCCCAATAACTTACGGATATAATAAAAAATCTGAATAAAACTTGCATATTACTCTCTACTATAATTAAATAGTGACTTAATTCTATTAGATTTATTATAATAATGGTGACTTATTCTATATGATGCTAAGTAACTAAAAAAAGTTTTAAAAAAATTATTGATTGAAATTTTAAGGAAATTAGAAAGTACTTTATTAGCTGTTATTTCGAGTCTATTAATAATAACTCTAAGGATTATTCGAATAAATATTATTTCTAATATTTTAGATTTTTTTTTTAAATATTAGGTAAACTTTATATCTAAATAAGCCTAATTATTATAAGCTAAATTTAAATGAGGGGGAGGTTATTAGGTTGAAAAAGTCTTATATTCTAATAATATTGTTAATCTCAGGCGTAGTTTGTGCTTCTGGTTGTATTGATAGCAGTCCAAATGAAGAGGAATATCTAAATCTAATAAATGGCTATCTTTCTGATTTTATCGATATTGGTAATGAAGTTAACCTTAATTTACAAGCAGAAATAGATGGATCCATAACAGATGAAGAATTGATAACAAGGTTTAGGGAAATTCAAAAAGATGTTCAACTTATCATTAGTGAATTAGAAGATACTACACCACCTGCCGGTTATGATGAGATACATTCTACTGCCATTGCAGCATTTAAAGATTATGATAATTTTTTAACCACCTACATACAGTATTTAGAAACCGGTTCTGGTTTAGAAACTTCAATTGAGAGTTTAGAATCTTTCACTATTAATTTAGATGAATTGAAAGATTTGCTTAATGAAAAGCAACGTTGATCATCATAAGCAACTAAATTTACTTAATGAATAAACTAATTAACATAATCAAGAAAGGTTTCTACCTTTCTAAATTTTTTTTTTATTAGTTCAGTTCAATCATTATTCCTTTTAAAAAAAAAGCTAATTAATTCTTTGATAATTAAATTCTAAAAAATAGCCTCTTTAGATTTAAGTTAATAAGATGAACTTATAAGTATAAAAAAAATAAGAATTGTTTAAAAAAAAAATTAAGGAAAAGATTAGGTCATCTCTGATAATCTTTTAACCCTTTTCATCATGTTGGGGTGGGTGGATAATAGCTCAAAGATTTTACTAGATGTTTTTATATTCACATCAGAATATTTTAACTGATTTAATTCAGCTTGGCTGATAGTTCCATCCCCATTAAAATCAACTTGTCTTAAATCATTTACTTCTTGACTAGCATCAGAAACATCGTTAACAAAGAAGGCTTTTATACCTTGAACTTGTTTTAACTGTTCTTTGTTGAGATTGGCGGAACCATAAGCGAGCTTGTATAGTGCACTAGCCATGTTATGTGGTTGGGCTCCTATGGCCACACTTCCCTGATCAGCATAGTATTCTCTAACTCGGGAAATGAATAATACCACTAATTGTCCGATTATATAAGCTCCCAGGGCTACTATACCCACTAAGCCACGGCCATTGTTACCTCCTCTACTGAATAATGTGCTCCAGAATATATAATAAGCGATTAATGGAACCGCACTGATAAAGGTCATTACTGCCATATCAGAATGTCTTATATGGGATATTTCATGTCCTAATACCGCATACAATTCATCTTTATTTAAAAGATTTAAAAGACCTCGAGTGACACAAACTCTTCCATCTCCTTTAGTTCTACCAAAGGCAAAAGCATTGGGGACAGCGAGTTCAGTTACTCCTACTTTAGGTTTGGGGATGTCAGCTTTTAATGCTAGATCTTCCACCATTTGGTGTAATTCCGGTGCCTCTTCTGGGGAGACATAGCGCACTTGCATGGTGATCTCCACCATCTTAGGGCTGAGCAGGTACTGTACTAGGATGATAGTTAGACCAAATAAAGCGTAAAACAATGGTCCAGTTATGCCCATGAACATACCCACTACCACTACCAAGGCATATACCAGAATAAATAGGATAACACTAGCAAATAATAATCTTAACCTAAGTTTCCATGTACTAAATTTATTCATTTTGGTTATTTCCTCCAATAAGAATTGAATAGTTATAATAATCAGATCCATATTTAGTGCTCATCTTATAAATCTTTTGTTTTAGAGAGGATAATTATTGATAAAAAAAGTTCTATAAATCTGTGTTTTTATATTTAAATAATTTAAGTAATATATATTTAAAAAATATGCTATTTAAGATGATGATTTAAAAAGATAATTATTATAAATAAGTTTTAAAATTTAATTTTGGGCAGATAAACATGTTTTTAGAGGGTAAAAAAAAGATTAAGTTACATTTTGTTAGAAAAATCAGGAGTCATATATTATTCACTGGAAAGCACTAAACTGTGTGGGATTGAAACCCAGATTTAATATAAGATTTTTTTCATCTACAGTTAACTTTCTTTTACTGGTGGGGGGAATAGGTCTTCCTTTATGGGCTAAAATTTTACCATTTTTCTTTTGAGCACCTAAAAATTTCCCAGCATCACCATTGACTATTAAAGTACCTTTAATCATTTCAATAGCAGCAAAATCTTCACAATTACCATTTATAACTACTGTACCACCATTTAAAAGAGCAGCAGTATTCTTACCTGCATTTCCATTAACTTTCACTAATCCCTGCCGCATTAATATACCTGTGGATAAATCCACCTCTCCCTCAACTATTATCTCCGCTGCTATAGAGAGTCTAGCACCTACAGTATCCCTGACCATTCCATCCTGAATGATAAGTCTGCTTCCAGATAATAAAGCACCAATAAGCTTTTCTCCATTTAAACCATGAGTGATAATATCAGTTATAGATTTAAATTTTCGATAACCCTTTTTATCAGATTTTAATTCAACCAGATTACCTATAGGAGTTTTAATTTGTCCTTTAATGTAAATGGTTCCGCTAACCATGCTGATACCCATACGAGAATCCACATCACCGTCTACCAATACGGTTCCTGCTTCCACGTTTTCTCCACTCACCCCAAAATATTTCAGATCGGCACCCATGCTGGACAAGAAACGATGACCCACATTACCCCTAATTTTCAAAATATTCTTATTCTTTAAGTGTTCAACCACTTCTCTAAAACTGTAATCATTGCCAGGTATTTTTTGATCTAGATCTAATTTTTCACCTTGATGCTGCCAGTAAAAATTGTAGGTATAGTCACCAATACAATCTACTGGTTCATCCAAAACTAACTCTAAAATATCCTCTTTTTCTTCTTTTTTTCCCTTAAAAATCTTGAACATGCCATCCCCCCATATTAATTAATTTGAAATATTTTTTAACTTTAAAACTATACTTATATTTAATTTTAAATAGATAAACCTTTTTTCTTAACCATTAATAGTTTAGACCCTAAAAAGCTAATTAAATATTGAATAATTATTACATAGTTTATTCAGTGAAGTTGTATAAAACCTAAAAATAAGTTCTAAATAACTAAGAAGCAAAAAAACAGTTATAAATAACCAAGAACATTCTAAATAACAAATAAGCATAAATACAGTTATAAATAACCAAGAAAATTAATGAAAAAATAAAATAAATTTTTAAATTTGAAGATAACATGAAAACTGAAAAGAGAGATGTTTTACGATTTTTAAAAAGAATAGGAGTGGATACTCGTTTTGTAAGTGTGGTTCTTCCATACCTATATATCAATAATCTCCGCTTCTCTAAGTTTTCACGTAAAAGAGAAGAATTAGTGCACAAAAAATATCCTCAACTGCAAATAGTAAGATCCACTATTTTTCAGAAAATCTGCACTCGATCTTCCAAAATAATAGGTGATTCACTTAATCCCCGGGAGATAGTGCTGATTAGAACAGGCCCTAAGGTGGAAGATAAAGTTTTAGAAATAATTTTAGAACCCTACACCCGTAAATATGGTATACAATTAATTCAAAAAAAATTTGAGCTAGAAGAGATAGGAAAAACCTTAACACATGATTTTGAGGTTATAGCCCTACCTTTGACTTTGGATCATGAAGTAAAAAACATTTTAAACCAGATCTTTACTGGGAAAAAAATCAAAATGCAAAGTTCTCAAGATAAAATAGAAAAGATCAGACTAATTTACCCCCTGGTCAACGTGCCCTTAAACTGGATATATGGCTGGTTAGAGGTTGATGCTAAAGCTCACCACTTAGAAGGTGATGATAAACTAGTACATGAATTTCTACAGTTTTTAGAAACTATAATTCCCCAGGTAAGGGAAAATATTTTAAAATCCAGCCGTTTTTTATCTAAATAACACAACTCTGGGTTTAAGATAGGTATATAAACTTCTTAAACGATAGATGGTAAACTCAAAGAGAAACACTCTCCGGAGACTATTTTTAAAATATTTCAAAGATGAAGTTTAATTAAATAAAATAAATTTTCACTTAAAATAGGCACTTATTTAAGTTTCCTGGTATTTTCTGAGGAAATATTTACGGGCCTAATTATTATAACTCAATCCAGAACCTTTAAAGTTAAAACATTATTGGTGAAAGTTATTAGGAAGATTTTAATTATTATGAGTTCCCAAAACTTTAATATAGTGATTAAGATGGAATTTATAAAAAATTTCTTCCAAAAGGACAAATTTGCACAACATGTGGGGATAGAGTTACTTGAAGTTGAACCTGGAAGAGCAAAAACTAGTATGTTAATAAAGGAAGAGCATTTAAATGCTATTGGATCAGTTCATGGAGGTGCTCTATTTACTTTAGCTGATTATACTTTTGCGGTAGCTGCAAATTCTTATGGAAATGTTACTGTAGCTATAAATGCTAATATTTCATTTATGAAATCTGCTAAAACCGGCATGCTAATTGCTGAGGCTAAGGAAATCTCCCTAAACCCCAAATTATCTACCTATACCATTGATATCTATGATTCTAACCAGGACTTGATTGCCATTTTTCAGGGAATGGCCTATCGGAAAAAAGATCAGATAAAAAATATTAACTAAAAAATAACTGCTACAACCTTTTTGGGAGAATAAAGAAGGTTAAATAAAGATCACCGATGAAATAATCTTATTTTCTTTTCTAAGACCTAAAATTTCTAGAAATTAATTATCAATTACCATAATTCTAATATAAACTTAGATAATGGTGAATAGGTCTCATAAGAAAATAAAATTCAAAACTGAAACAGGGAGGTTTGATTTTCTTTTCCCTCTTTATTTTTATTTTCTGGTTTTAGTTTATCATTTTTTAACATTTCTTTAGAATTAACTTCACTATTTTCTTTATTAGAAGAATTTTTAGCTAAATTAGATTTGATGGAATTTTTTCTGGTTTTAGATGGTTTAGGATTATTTTTTCTGGTTTTAGA
>PWMT01000157.1 GCA_003558085.1 Methanobacteriaceae archaeon | reverse complement strand
ATCCTTTTGATAGTTAAAATGAATAGGATAAATATTTTACCGATAATGTTTTTGGCAAAATATAATCTAAATTTAATAATATTATTTAATAAATAATAAAAAAAATAAGAAAGAGAAAAAAATTTAAAAAAAATTCTCTGGGGTAACTAATTTTTTTTTAATGGTATTGTACTAAATTTTCTTCAGTAGTTTTTTGTTTTATTTTTTCCATGGCTTCTCTGAAAAATTTCATACTGACTTTATCTGCTTGCATGTTTTCCCGTAAAGTTAACATAGCCGCTTCTCTACAGACAGCTTCAATGTCTGCACCAACATATCCTTCAGTTTTTTTGGCTAGTTTATCTAGATCTACATCATCTGCTAGCGGCATTTTCTTAGTATGTACTTCGAAAATTACTTTACGAGCAGCTTCATCAGGATCATCCACTTTAACGTGCCTATCAAATCTTCCAGGTCTTAATAATGCTGGATCAAGCATATCTGGACGATTTGTTGCGGCAAGAACAGAAACATCTTGCAATTCTTCCAATCCATCTATTTCGGTTAGTAACTGGTTAACTACCCTTTGAGTTACCCCGGAATCTGTACTGGCACCGCTTCTGACGGAAGCAATAGAGTCTATTTCATCAAAAAATATTACTGTAGGGGCGGTTTGTCGAGCTTTACGGAAAACTTCCCTTACTCCTTTTTCTGATTCTCCAACCCATTTAGAAAGTAATTCAGGTCCTTTAATTGCTATGAAATTTGCTTCACTTTCATTAGCTACTGCTTTTGCTATTAAAGTTTTACCTGTACCGGGAGAACCATAAATAAGTACTCCTTTAGGTGGTTGCACTCCAAACTTATCAAAGTTTTCTGGATATTTAAGAGGCCATTCTACAGCTTCCTGTAGTTCCTGTTTAGCATTTTCTAATCCTCCAATATCATCCCAGGTGACTTTAGGTACCTGTACCAGCACTTCTCTTAAGGCAGATGGTTGGATCTCTTTAAGAGCTTCTTTGAAGTCTTCCCATTTAACTATCATCTTTTTCAAAGTTTCTTTTGGAATTTCTTCATCTGCTTTAATATCAGGCAATACTCTACGTAAAACTCTCATAGCTGATTCTTTACAAAGTGATTCTAAATCAGCCCCTACAAAACCATGTGTTATTTCAGCGATTTCATCCAAATCTACTTTCTCATCTAGCGGCATGCTCCGGGTATGAATTTCCAATACTTCTTTTCGTTCATCCTTGTCAGGAACGCCTATCTCAATTTCCCTATCAAATCTGCCAGGTCTACGCAAGGCCATATCTAGTGCATCGGGTCTATTGGTAGCACCGATGACTACTACTTGTCCTCGAGATTTTAATCCGTCCATTAAAGCTAATAATTGAGCCACAATTCTTCTTTCTACTTCTCCACTAACTTCTTCCCTTTTAGGCGCTATGGCATCCAATTCATCAATAAAGACAATGGAAGGTGCATTAGCTTCTGCTTCTTCGAAAAATTCTCTTAATCTTTCTTCAGATCCACCTACATATTTACTCATAATTTCAGGACCATTTATAGCTATAAAGTGCGCATCACTTTCATTGGCTACAGCTTTGGCTAGCAAGGTTTTTCCAGTTCCAGGTGGTCCATGCATGAGTACTCCTTTGGGTGGTGAAATTCCCAATCTTTCAAAAAGTTCTGGCCGTTTTAAAGGTATTTCTACCATTTCTCTTACTTTTTTGACCTCTTCTTTAAGCCCTCCAATGTCCTCATAAGTTACATCCACCACACTTTTCATTCCTTCGATTTTAGATACATCCACTGGTTGTGGTTGTACCTCTACTTCAGTTTCCGGAGTAACTTTTACTATCCCTGCAGGTTGAGTAGATACAACTGCTAATTTTATTTCTCCTAAAGGAGATACATCAATATCGCGGAAGAATTCATCAAATAATCCTCCACCAATAACTGGTTTTTGTTGTCTAAAACCAGAAACAATTATATCACCTTGAACTAAGATGCGGTTTAAAAAAGCAGATCTAACATCTCCTCTAATTATGACTTGTTGATCTACAGGTGCAAGCATTACTTTCTTTGCTTCTTTCACTTCTGCTTTTTTGACATTAACTTCTTCTCCAATAGATGTTCCGGCATTTTTTCTCATATAGCCATCTATTCTAATTACTTCTAACCCTATGTCTGATTGAGATGTTACTGCAATGGCTGCAGTATTTTTCTTACCTTCTATTTCTACTATATATCCATCTCTTAGACCTAATTCTTCCATGGATGAAGGGTCGATCCTTGCTATTGATCTACCCACATCTCTTTGTGTTAAAGCTTCTGCAACTTTTAATTTTATGTTATTATCTTCCATAATTGGCCCCCTCTCATGATTACTAATTCATTATAATATTTTATTAATTATAGGGAATAAAATTTTCGTACCAAATTCAATCTTTTAGTAAACTTTGGTAACTATAAGTATGGTCTTCATTATATAATATAAATGTTTCGGTAACTATTAATAAAAGATATATTTAGCCATCAAATTACACTTTAACCGATTTTTCGATAATCCAAAAAGAAAAGTAATATATTAAAAAACACACGAGTTACCTAATTTTAGATCCAAAACCTTTAATTAGATCTTGAACCTCTTTTATACTAGAAATATCTAGAACCTTAATTCTAAAAGTTATACTGATCATATCCGGCTCTATTGAAGGCCCTTGATAAATATCCATCACTTTTACACTAATCACGCCCTCCACTTTCTCCAATGCAGAGGCAATAATATCTGCATTACTGGGGGAGGGAAAAACAGCTGAAATATCAAATTTTCTACTTTCAAGATTTTTGATTTTCCAATTCCATAGTTTTCTTGAATCAAGAACTTCTATATTAGCGATTTTCAGTTTTATGATTTTTTTACCGACTTTTAATCTTAAAAAATCAGGTTTTAATTCATCTAAGATACCCACATGGACTTTATCAGAATAAATATGTCTAAGGCCTACTTCTTTACCTATTGACTCTTTAAGTATACTAATTTCTTGGCTGAGAGCTGATATGGCTTTATCTGATCTACCAAGAGCTGCTTCCAAATCATCTAAATTTTTAGCAGCTGAACTCATTTCCTTAACAAACTTTTCTTTTTCGTGCTGATCTAAATCTTTTTTCAAATTATGAGCAGTTTTAATAAAAGTATTACGGGATATAGGTGCATATTTATTATGAGTCTGTATAGAATAGGCTAGATAAGGATTTTGTGCTACAATTCGAGAGATAGTATCCACCATTAAATTGTAAATGGGACTGGCAAATTTTCTAGATTCTTTAATATCCACCCCCATTTTTTCCATGGTAGAAGCAATTGATATATAAGTAAAATGGGTTAGTACCTGCACAACACTCATCATTTTATCATGTTTTTCTGGGCTGGTAACTAAAATTTTGGCTTTTTCTTTCTCCAGAAATTTTAAAACCTTATAATACCATTGACTTTTTATGAGGGGAGTTAAAACTACTACTTGCCCTTCTAGCGAACGTACACGAGGGCCAAACATGGGATGCATTGGTAAAAAATCCACACCTTCCGGTATTGTTGCTTGCATTAAATAAGCAGGCATTTCTTTTACCGAACTTACATCTATTAGCAGTGATCCTGGAACCATAGAGGGAGCAACTTTCTTAATCACTGATTCCATATTTTCGATTGGTACGGCTATAATTACTATTTTGCTTTGAGAAGCTGCTTTTTGATTGTCAAAATGGTATTCCCCATTAATTTTTGCTGCGATTTTTTGACCAGAAATTTGATCACGACTGGTAATAATCACATCAAATCCTTTTGATATCAAATAAACAGCAATCCATTTTCCAAGACCTCGGCTGCCACCGATAATCGTAATTTTCATTTTGCCACGTTAAACCTTTTTAACTATCAATTGTAGGTTTTATTTTTCTTTTAATATGAACTTTGTTTATACCCGATTATTTTAGTAGCCACGTAACCGCCTAATGCTCCTAAAAGTATACTGATTAAAGCAATCAATACAAAACCCATCAAAAAACTATTAAAATCAAATGTTATAGTATTTAAAACTTGCAGTGGTATTTCGGGGGTTAAAATAAGCCCATAAGAGAAATACAATACTCCTAAAAGTAGTGAAGCTATGATGCCTACAGCAACAGTCCTTTCTTCATGATTGGTGAGATAAGTAGCCAAAAAACCAGTTAAGGTGAGGATGAAAACACCGTCAAAAAAAAAGTAAAGAATAATCCCAGTTATAATACTTAAAAATATTGCTAAACTGGAACTGTAATCGGTCATATATATCCCTAATCCTCTTAATTTCATTATTAGTTATTAGTTGTAGATAAAAATGAATCTGCTTTTTATAACTTATCTCATAATGCATCTAAATTAATACTTAACTCTATTTATTTAAGTAGATTATCCTCATCTAAAATGAACAATATATTTTTACTAATATATTAACTAAATTTTATTCTACTTATAGTAATTTATTCTAAACCTTATAGTATTACAAGTTATAATTAATTAATATCGGTGGTAATAAGTCGAGATAAAATAATTTATTAAAAAAGGGGTTTTAAATGAGAATCACCTATCAGAATAATAAGAAAGGGATCATAGAGCTTATGCCTGAAACTTTGGATGATCTCTGGCATTTATCACATATAATAGAATCTGGAGACATTGTATCATCAAAAACTACTCGTAGAATTCAGGATACAACTGGAGAAAAGATAAGGGGCGATAGAGGTATAAAAAAAAGTTTCTATATAGGAATAAACGTTGAATCAGTTAATTTTCATATTTATACGGGTAAATTAAGGATTACTGGAATAATTGAAAAAGCTCCGGAGGATTTAATACCCTTGAGTTCATATCATACCTTAGAAGTAAAATTAAATAAACCATTACGTATTAAAAAAGAAGAATGGGGCAAATGGACGCTTAAAAGATTAAAACAAGCCATCAACGCATCAAAAAAATTATCTGCCATTATTCTTGTTTTAGAAGATGACATGGCTGAATTAGGTTTAATACGTCAATACGGTATAGAATATTATGGCCCTTTAATAGGCCACATTTCTGGTAAAAGGATAGTGGAGAAAGATAGAAGAAAAAAGGTGATAATCTTTTATGAGAAAATTATTCAAACTCTTCAAAAATTTGCTGAAGTAGAAACTTTACTTATTGCTGGACCAGGCTTTGTAAAAGATGATTTCTATTCTTATTTAAAAGAAAAATATTCTGAAATAGCAAATAAAGCTGTTTTAGAAACTACTGGAACTGGAGGTAGAGTAGGAATATCCGAAATCTTAAAAAAAGGTACTATAGAGAAAATCACTGCTGAAAATAGGGTGGCTTCAGAAATGCGTGCGGTGAATAAAGTATTAGAAGAGATTGCCAAATCATCTGATGAAGTAGCCTATGGTAAAAACATGGTTATTTCAGCAGCAAATGCCGGCGCGATCCAAGAATTACTGATTCTTGATAAATTAGTTCGTCAGCAAGATATGGAAAAAACCATGGACCTGGTGGAAAATATGAAAGGTAAGGTTACTTTGGTTAGCAGCGAACATGAAGGAGGAAAACAACTAGAAGCATTAGGTGGCATGGCAGCGCTTTTGAGGTTTAGAATTAATTAAAAATCACTTTATTTAGAGATGATATCAAGCAAATATACTATGAAGCTTAATGTTTAAAGTACACCTTTTGATTAATTAAATTAGGTAAGTCCTATGTACGTGCAAATTCTATCAGCTGGATTTTTATCAGCATTTTTAACCATTCTTTTTACTTACCTTTTAAAGAGATTAGGTAAACAGGGTAAGCTAGGCAATCTCTATGTCATGGTAAGAGGGGGGACGCCTCGAGCTATTGGCTTGGCCCCTTTGATAGCATTACTACTATTTTTACCCTTTCCTTTCAAAAATTTAGTTGCCATAATGGGAGGTATGGCCTTTTTAGATGATTTAATTGGCCGAAAAAAGATATCCTCATTACCGGTGGAATGGGGTCAGATTTTTCGTGGTTTAGGCATGATTTTAGTTATTATTCTGGGTTACCCTTATCTGGGAGTAGCTGCTATATTAATTGCTTTAATGATTCAACCTTTAAACATTGCAGACATGGAACCAGGAAGTGCATGTTCTAGTATTATAATTATGTCTACTCTCTCACTTTTAATCATGTGGACTCTCGGAGATCCTGATTCTAGTAATTTATACGTTCCCTGGTTATTGTTGGCGAGCTGTTTGGGTTACGCCCCCCTGGATTATGCTGGGAAAATTATGCTAGGTGAAGTGGGAAACCATTCTTTTGCTGTTGTTTTAGGTCTTTCCTTTTTTTTAGCAGGAGGATTAACCGGCTTAATTTTACTGTTCATCTTAACGGTATTATTGATAGCCTTTATTCGCAGAAAAAATCTTCATAGTTTCTTGGAAAAAAAATTAGCAATTAAAAATCCCACTTGGGGTGACTACGCCATGGATATTCTAACCGGAGGTGGTTTGGGAGATTTAATTCGAAAAATCATATTTAATGATCAGCAAGTAACCATTAAAAACTCATTTCTGATAAAATTAGGTTTTAGAAGGCTTTTATATAATCCCTTTGCCCGTCATAAACCATCCAATTAAATTATTTTTACATTCTTATGATGGAAATGATTAAGGCCAGTCCGAGCACAAAACTAATAAAAAATCCTATTAAGCCCATGTAGGGGAATTCCTGAAGTATTAAAGTTTCACTGGGTAAAATAACCAGGGAAGATCCCACAATCAGAGCAGCAATAATTAATGCCATGGAAATACGGTTGGTCATTCGTTCTAGGGTTTCACTAAATTTATTTAAATCTTTATGTTCCAGTTCCATTTTGAAATTTCCTTTCTCCAGCCGCATCAGAGTACCAGTAATACTTTGAGGTAAATCTCGATAAATATGCTCTATATTAACCAATGCACTAGTAGCACTAGCACTATCCATTTTCCGTAAAGGATTAAAACGTTCTTTAATAATTTTTTTAACCATTTTTTGACCTATTTCCATGGCATTAAAATGAGGATCAATTCTATGTCCTAAATCTTCTACCATACTAATAACTCTCGCCAGTAAGATAAAGTCCCGGGGCAATTTAATTTTATGTTTAACCAAGATATTGGGCATGGTAAATTCTGTCATTAGTTGACCTATTTGATTCATATCGGCACCATAGTAACGATCCATTAAATCCATAATATCATATTTTAATGCTTCCCGATCAGTGCCATCCGATAATATATTCATATAATTTAATTGATTAATCATATTTTTTACATCATAATTAATCATGAATATAAATAATTCAGCCAGTTTATCCCTAAAATCCTGATCTAAATGGCCCATCATACCGAAGTCTATAAAACAAAGTACTTCATTCTTTTGAACCATTATGTTAGCGGGATGAGGGTCAGCATGGAAAAAACCATTGACAAATATCTGCTTGAAATAAGATTCAGTCCCTCTTTCCACAATTTTTCGGGCATTAATCTTTATTTCCGAATCAAGAATTTCATTTATTTGCACCCCTTCCACATATTCCATCGTAAGTACTCGCAGAGTACAATACTTCCGATAAATGGCTGGTGAATAAATAGTTTCATCATCTTCAAAAAAAGTCCGGAATCTTTCTGCGTTGTTGGCCTCCAGGATATAATCTAATTCCTTTTTTATAGTCCTTTCAAACTCATCTACAATCGCAGGTAAATTATAATACTTCAAACTAGATATTCCTTTATCCACCAAATCTGCCAGATAACGCATAATGACTATATCTTTCTCTATCTGCTCCACTATGCCCGGGCGTTGAACTTTAACGGCTACTTTATCACCATTTTTAATTATAGCTTCATGAACTTGACCAATGGATGCAGATGCGACAGGTTCTTTTTTAAATTCAGTGAAGATTTCTTCAATAGGTTTTTTTAATTCCTGCTCAATAACGGCTTTCACTTCATTAAAATCAAATGGAGGAGCATCATCCAATAATTTAGAAAGTTCTTCAGCTATATCTCTACCAACAAGATCAGGCCTAGTACTTAAAACCTGTCCTAGTTTAATGAAAGTTGTTCCTAACTCTTCCATCACCATTCGAACTCTTTCCGGAACGGTACTATCCAATTCTTCTTCAGGATCTCTTAAATGAAGCTTTAAAGTATAAAATAATTTATTTCTAAGTCCAATAGCTTCTAATACATTACCAAATTGATATTTTGCAAGAACCCTCACAATTTCTTTTAATCGGTTCATATCTGGCCTTCGCGGTTCAAGGGAACTGAAGTTCATATAAAATAATATAATCTAGACTAATATAATACTTTAGTTAGATATATCCTTAAAAAAATAAGCATATATTATATTCTGCATAAATTTTAAGCTATTTAATATAAGCTTTAATCATCAAATAACATCTAATTTTTAACATCAGTTAATTCTAAACATTAATGGATCATAAAAAAATAAGAAATTAGGTCAGAAATAAAAGATTAGCTTAATCTAGGATCAACTAAAATTAGGATAAAATAATCATAATTTACATGAAAATAATTTTTAAAGCATATGGTGTTATAATGAAAGCGCTAATTATGGTAACAGGCCGTGGAATGGGAGGGGATGCTGTTACAGCAATAAATATTTCCAAAGCATTAACTAAAAAGGGGTTCGAATGTGAATTCGCCTTAGATCATAATGCCCCTGGACTTTTACTCCAAAAAAATGGCTTATCTTGGCATAAGCTAAAAATTCCTCAAGCAGGAGGGCATGCTGCCACTAAATTCACTTTAACCAAAGCAGGAATTAAAACTTCTTTTGCTCTTTTAGAAGCAATGAAACTAATTAAAAAAGTAAAACCCGATGTAGTAGTAGGGGTCATTGGAGGCGGAGCTATAATTGCATGCATATCATCTAAATTATCTCGTTTGCCCGGGGTTGGTGTGAT
>PWMT01000068.1 GCA_003558085.1 Methanobacteriaceae archaeon | reverse complement strand
GATCTTCCGCTAAGCTTTTTTTCAATTCCCCTACATTATTTAGTAGATTATTTTCTCGTAGAAGCCCATATAATTTTTGTTCCTGTACTTTTTCTAAATCATCCATTTCCTCTAGAGGATCTAATTTGGCGGATCTAGATTCTCGCAAGAGATGATCATACCATTCAATCTGATTTTTATCTTGAAGATAAGAAGAATAAAGGTCTTCCTCAATTTCATTAACAATTCTTTCAGCAAATTTTACATAGGCTAAACCCAGAGCAGTTCTGGTGTGCCGGTCATTTATAATGGCTGGTTTTTTACGATGGAATTGTAAAAATTCTATACGCATATCAGAGCCATATTTTTTTCTAAGTTCCTTTTCATAATTAGTTTTATCTTCGGCATTAATGGTCACTCTTTTCCTAATCCATCGTCCTGATTCCATCACTTTTATAACCAAAGATATGGTTTTGACTGCCCCTTTTCTTTCTTGTTTTAAAACTTTTATAATTTTTTTAAAGGATTCCCTTCCCCAGCTAGATAAATGAGACATTTTTACCATGTAATCTCCTGATAAAGGAAGATAGGGAAGGATACCTAGTCTAAAAACACCAGTTTCATTAATTTCTAGAATAAAAGTTGATGATCCACAGCTACACTTTAAATTAGAATTATTTTTTGCTTTTAATTCTAGTAAATGATAATTTTTAGAACAAGAATTGCACTTTATTATTCCATATTCTTCTAGATTACCGAGAGCTATTTTATGGGAGGAGATGGATGATTTAATCCTATCTAAAATATTTTTTTTTGCAGCTGCTTTCATTCTAAAATATTGAGAATGTCGGCTGCTTTCTTGAAGTTCTTCCACCATAACTTCCCCTGATGAGGTGGGACCATAACGCGTAAGAGAACGATAAGGGGCCATATATCCTTTCATTTCCATTATCTCTCTTAAGTCATGTAATTCTTCAAGATTTTCCTTTAATTTATCATAAATTTCCATAAAACAATCTAAATTATAAATTTCGGAGAATTTGAATTTCTCTTGCTGAATGTGCCTTAGAAATTTCTCTGATTTAGAAATTAGAAATGTTTCATTCATTTTATTATTTCACCAATATCTGCATTTTCAGCACTTAAAAGCGATAAACTTTCGGAGGTGGCCAGGACCATACCCTCTGATCGGATACCAAATAGTTGGGCTGGTTTTAAATTTACCAGGACTACCACTTTTTTATTCAATATCTCCTCAGGCATATACTCTTTAGCTAAACCAGCCACTACCTGTAGTTTTTTATCTTTCACATCCACTATAAGTTTTAAGAGGTTATCGGAATCTTTAACTGGTTTAGAAGAAATCACTTGACCTATTTTTAATTTTATTTTAGCAAAATCATCAATACTTATCAATTCATCTATATTTTCCACTTCTACGGCTCCTTCCAAGTTTTGATAAAGTTTTTCCTTTTCTTTTTCAATTATTTCATCATCTATTTTTTTAAATAAGGGTTTGGTTTTATTAATTGGATGTTGTGGTGCTAGAAATTCATGGGCATTATCCCAAGATAAGTCTCTTTCATCTAAATTTAATATTTTTAATATTTCTAGGGACTTGGAGGGCATATAAGGATAAATTAGAATAGCTAATACTTTTGATAATTGATTACATAAAAATAGACAGTTTCCAGCCTTTTTTAAATCTTCTTTTACATTTTTCCATGGTTCCTGGTCATTGAAATACTTATTACCACTTTTTGCTAATTTAATTAGATTTACTAAAGCTTCTCTAAATTTATAATTTTCTAAAAGCGCTCCAATTTGTTCTGGAGCTTTATTTATCATTTTTTCAAATTCTACGTCTTCTCTACTTGGTGAATATTGTTCAGGCAATTTGCCTTTAAAAAAACGATTGGTAAAAGAAAAAGTACGGTGCAGAAAATTTCCTAAAACATCTGCTAATTCGTCATTAATTCTTCTTTGAAAATCATCCCAAGAAAAATCGGTATCCCGATTGAGAGGAGCATTTATGGTTAAATAGTATCGCAGCATGTCGGTATCAAAAGTTTTCAAAAAATCGTCAGTCCAGATTACCCAGTTTTTACTGGTGGACATTTTATGTCCTTCTAATGAAAGATATTCACCAGCAATTATATTTTGAGGTAATTCACATCCATAGGCCATTAGCAATGCCGGCCAAAAAATGGAATGATGATATATGATATCCTTACCAATGAAATGGATGGCTTTTTGATCCCAATAATCTTTCCAATCTTTTTCATTTCGTTGTGACCATTGCCATGCTGAAGATATGTATCCTAAGAATGCTTCGCCCCATACGTAGATTATCTTTCCTTCAGCTTCCTCTAAGGGGACTGGAACTCCCCAATCCATATCACGAGTTAATATCCAATCTCTCAAACCTTCTCTAATCCATTGTAAGGCATAATTTCGAACATTGCTGGGCATTTCTTTATTATTTTCCACCCACTTTTTTAGATCTTCCTGAAAATGGGTTAATTTGAAAAAATACTGCTTTGATTCTTTAATCAATGGTTCGTTATGGCAAATTAAACAACCAGGTTCTAAAAGGTGAGTAGCCTCTAAATGTCTGCCACAAGCTTCACAATGATCTCCTCGAGCACCTTCTACACCACATTCAGGACAAATTCCCTCCACATATCTATCTGGAAGGAATCTCTCACATTCCTCACAATAAGGCTGTTTTATTTCCTTTTCATAAATAAAACCCTTATCATATAGATCTAAAAAGAAATTCTGTGCGATCTGATAGTGAATAGGGTCACTGGTGCGGGAAAAATTATCAAAGGAAATGTTACAATTAGCTAAGTCTTTTTTTATAATTTCATAATAATTAGCAGCAACTTCTAGAGGTTTTTTATTTTCTTTTTCTGCCTTCACTGCTATGGGAGTCCCATGTTCGTCAGTTGCACATACAAATAATACATCTTCATTTTTCATCCGATTATAACGTGCATAAATATCTGCAGGGATATAAGTTGATCTTAAATGACCTAAATGGGTTGGCCCATTGGCATAAGGCAGGGCACAGGTAATAAATATCTTACTCAATTTAAATCCTCCTAGTTGAAAATAAGCATATTTTAAGCTTAATAATATAGTTTTAAATTAGAAATTAGCTAATAATCCATGATTTTAATGATATAATTTATTTAAAGGCAGGTTACTATATAAAATATTAGAATATATCCTATTTATTTATGTTAATATATAAAGATAATGATTAATACATCCTTAATCATAACTTTAAAAGCTTCCATAGTCTTAATCTATTCATTTTTTTACTTTTATCTTCTATTTAAAACTTTAAAATCTTCTTTTATTAAATATAACTTTTTTAATATATTTTTTTCAATATAAGGTCTTATAATAAAGTTTTGCTATTATTCTTAACTATTAGAGATGGTGTTTTACCCTCATAATCAAGTTTTTATTCTTGATAAATTAACATATCAATATGGTTAGTTCATATTTTTTATATCCTCTTTCTGATGAAGGAGAACAGATAGTCAGACAGCAGGGTTCTTTAGAAAATTTATTCCTTGAAGATAAAGATTTAATGGATTTAGTGATTCATACTAAATCTCAGAATATTTCTAATGATTCCTATATTCCTAAATCTTTGGCAGAATATACCTTAAAAAGAGTAGAATGGTATGTAAGAAAAAAATATGATAAAGAATATGAGCACAATGATTATGCCTTTTTATTGAACCCTGAATTAGAAATCTATGATGTTATTTCTTTTTATATTGCTGCCCAATCTATTGGTATTAATTTTAATCCTAATTCAAGAGAAAGCAGAGTATTCATTGAATCCCAGGGCCAACTAATCCAGGAACGTTTAGAAACTCTGAGTAAAACTTTACGGGAGGAAACCATCGCAAAGTTACTTAACCAGTTAATTGCTGCGGATAATCTCCACTGGACATCTTTAGCTGAATTATTAGGATCCAAAAAAATCAATCTTAGCCATCTTATAATTGATAAGGGACAGATTATACTGGATAAAAAAGATTTTTTAGATAGATTTGAGCATAAAATTGAAGATAGGATTCCAGAGAAAATGTATGATATTTTAATCGGGGATAAAATTAAAGAACTTATTGTTAACCGTATGATAATGCAAAATACGGAAAATTATATCTCCAAAGTGCATGAAATGGTCTCCAACGTTGAAGCCCATCCTTCTTTAATTCAAATAGGAGCTAAAATTTCAAAAACATTAACTGAGAACTACTCCTATTCTTCAAATCAGGGAGGTGATATTAAAGCTTCTAAATTCCAAGTTGAAGCTTTCCCACCCTGTATACAAAATACAATGGATGGTGTAAGTGCTGGAAATCGTAACGATGCCATAGTACTTCTAATGACTTCCTTTCTGTCTTACGCTAGATTATATCCATCAGTTTTTAAAAATAAGGCTGATCTTAAAATTTCAGATCTAGATAAAGGGCTGAAAATAACCACTACAGAAATATTGCCTTTAATTTATGAGGCTGCGCAGAATTGTAACCCTCCCCTATTTGAGGATGACCCCCAGGAAAAGTTGAATATAACCGCCAAACTTGGTTTCGGTGTACATGAAACCCCTGAACTGGATAAAGAAGGTGAAAGTAAATGGTACACGCCTATGAGCTGTGAAAAAATCAAGATACACTTACCAGTATTATGCCAACCAGATGAGAATTGTAAAAAAATAGGTAATCCTCTATCTTATTATAATTTAAAAAAATGGTTAATGAAACAATCAATGACCAATCAGCAGACTGAAAATACTAAAAAAAGTGAAGGTAATTAGAAATAAGGTTAAGTTAAGCTCACCCCCCTTAACTATCAAAATTAAATTAGCCCTTATTAGATGTAATAACTGCAGGTGATTTAAATATTTGAATCAGCTACTTTAGAAGAACGTCAAAGATACTACCGGGAAGAATGGAAAATTCAGGATCTACCAGACTTTATAATAGCGGATTTGAATAAAAGAGAATTTGGTTTCGATCATCTAGGTAGAGGTCCTAATGATCGTTATCGTGTTTTCAAGAATTCTGATCTGTTAAGAAAATTTTTAAGATATCGTGCACCTTTTGCGGTTTACTCCTCTGTAGCTTTCTATAAGAAACCCTGGAAGAGAGGGGAATGGTTAAAATCTGAACTAGTCTTTGATGTTGATGCAAAGGATTTACCGGTAAGATCCTGTAATTGTGATAGTGTATGTGAAATTTGTTTAGATGAAGCTCTCCAAATTGTCGGGAGCATAATAGATGTTTTAAAAGAAGATTTAGGATTAAAAAATGTTCATGTGATTTATTCTGGTAGGGGATATCATATACGTGTCCTTGATCCAGCAGCAATGCAGTTAAATAGTGAAGTAAGATCCCAGATACTTAAATACGTATCTGGTGCATTTAATCCTAAAAACAGATACTATATGGAATCACTTCCTGGACAAAAACCTTATGAATTGGAACATTTCACCATACCAGTGGGATATTCAGCTGTTTTTACAGATAGAATAAAATATATCATCCTTCATCTTACCGGGGAAGAAGAAATTGACCAGATTAATCCCAGACTGCTTAAGGATGTTATGCAAAATCGCCATTTTCTAGAAGAGGAAAAGTGGGGTTTGTTTAAAAATAAAATCGGACCTCGTAGATATAAAAATTTAGTGGATGGAATAGCTAAACTTAACCTGGGCCTGGTGGATGCTAAGGTTTCCATTGATCTTAAAAGAATACTGAGATTACCTACTTCGCTACACTCCAAAGTTTCTATGAAATGCATGAAGGTTGATAATATAGAAAATTTTGATCCATTAAAAGAAGCGGTTCCTAAATTCGTTAGGGAGAGAAAAGAATTTTAATAATATTTAGTTTGTTTTAATAGCCGCATTTTTTATCTCCATAAGTGCCAATTTGGATTTAAAAATTTAAATAAAAAATTTAAAACTCCCAGCTCCATATCTGATATAACTTCATCTATATCATTGATTTTATAGGTTCTCCTGAGTTCATTTTTAATTTGCTTACCTGTTTTTAGATGATGGATGTTTTCTTCTGCAAGTATAAACTTCAAGAAAGAATAAGCATCTTCATATTTCCAGGGTAATTCCACTACCCAGCGGTCTTGGTCTAGATAGGCATCTTCACCATATTTTTCTAAAAATTTATTTTGATGTACTTGATTCCAAATTTTCGGACCCCAATGTTTTTGATAAGCTGGAAGAGACCATAAAACAAATTCCAGGATAAAAATTGCTAAATCATTTTCATTAGTCCAATAACTACTTTTTTCAACCATAAATCCCTCATCAACTAATTTTTTAGTTAAGGCAATTTTTGTTTTTTCTAATTGTGCATATAGGGCATCTGGGGGGATATCAGGAGCTTTAAAAGTGATCAGTATAGTTTTAGTTTTCCTTTGTTTAAATTGCTTTAGAATTGATTCTGGATTGGTGTAAATATTTCTTGTTGAGAAATAATCTTCTTGAGGTTTATTAGAGAAATTTCGACTAGCAATCACAAATTCTGCCATTTTTTTTAAGGTTAAGGCCGCTGCTACATTTCTATTCTCATCTACTGGATCTACACACACTAATGGTTCGCTAAATTTTTCACCAGTTTTTAGATTTTCAAGATCGATTATCAAGCCGGGTTTCCATTCTTGGGCCGCTGCATTTAATACACCTTCAAAATCATCGTATTTTAAGATTAGTAATTCGCAGAGATATCCTGCAAATCCACCTACTTTAAATTCCGATCCATAACATTCCACACTATCCATAAATTTTTTGAGTAGTAACACTTCATCGATCTGGTCCTTTTTCAAGTTTTGCTGAATATATATATTGTGTAGAATGGTACGATCTACAGCAGATTTAAGTTGTTTAGAACTTTTAATCGAATAACAGGGTACAAAATCAATTTCATAGCCTTCTAATTTTCCAGTAACATAGGGATGGGATGCAAAACGTTCTTCACCATAGCCGCCAATTTTTTTTATACATTCATAACCTAAATATAATCCTTTTTCTTTTAATTCTCTCATAGAAGTTTCCAAAGGAAATTTTAAAAATATATCAACATCTGCCTTCCCTGAAAGCCAAGTACCTTTAGCTACTGAACCGACCAACGTAGCTTCTGCGGGTATATCATTTTTTTCAGCCAGATGATTCAACACAGCAATAATCTTTCCTGCTAGTTTGGTTACCTTCTCTTTTTCATATTTATCAGGTTTTATTTGTTTTAAAACTGAATCATATTTCATATGAAGCCTCATACAGAATAAGTTCTGATTTAATAGTGAAAAATAAAAAAATAGGGATATTAACCAAGTAAATTTTAAAGCTTAAATAATTCCAGGTCTGTATAAATAGGTCCAGAAGGTGTAAGCTCACTTTTTTTAAGTACAACTTCCTTGATTTCCATACTACCGATCTTAATATCCTTTAATTCTTCAATCTTTTCTACCAGTAACTCTTTATTGGTGGAACCTTTTAAGCGACCTATAGTAAGGTGGGGAATATAACTTCTCTCTTTGGAAAAATTCATTTTAATAAATTCTTCATCTAAATCCTGCTGCAACTTAGAGAAGCTATCATGATGCTTAGTTCCAATCCATATAACCCGTATATATCTTAGAGTAGGAAAAACACCAATTTCCTCGAGTGAGATCGAGAAAGGTTCATAATTTTTTAGTTTTTCTTCGATAACAGATGATATTTCTTTTGTTTTTTCTTGTGTAATGTCTCCAAAAAATTTGAGGGTAAAATGTAAATTTTCACTTTCCACAAATTTTACAGGAGCATCTGCTGATTTAAGTGTATTTTGAACTTCCAAGATTTTACCTTTTAAATCATCATCAATATCAACTGCTAAAAAAGTCCTATTAACTGGAGAAGTACTCATATGCTCACCTTAATCCTGAATTATCCTAAAGAGATATTTTTATTCCAATTTGAGTAGGATGAAACTCACCCTATTGTATTAGTTTTTCCTCTTATCTATAGGTTCTCCACATCTTGCCTATAAAATTTTTAGCTAATATGGGGATATTTCTTTATAAATGGTTTATCTATGGTAGAGGATAGTTGTTTATGGATGAGTTATCTATTGGATTTTTCCTTTGTGGATGAAATTATTACTTGTAATATAAGATCAGGCCGGTATCAATCTAGATGAAATCATTTTTCAATAATACTTTCTTCAATTGACATTCCAAAATGTCTGGCTCCTTTATCTAGATAGACCATTATTTTATCTCCTTCTTTTAAATTAGAAACAGATACAGGATCTCCTTTTTCACTGACCAGTCTAATAGTTTCTGCATTCTGCAATAGGGTTTTAATTTTTATTCCTTCGTATTCAGCTTCCACTAAAATCAGGGGCCTTTTTTCAATCTTCACCCGGCCGACAATAGCAGGCTGGCTTTTACCACCATCATCAACAATAAGTACTTCGTCACCGGTTTCGATTTCAGATAAATATTTAGTTTTATTATCAGGGGTCATGACATAGGCTTGCACTGGTCCAGCATTTACTCTAAAAGGCCTGGAAGCAACATATTCACTTTCTAATGATTCGCTGTGAACTAAAAATAATCCTTGAGAATAAGATCCAATAAGCATACCTTCCCCTACCTGCATCATGGAACAAGTATCTATACATACTCTATCGCCTGATCCCACAGGTTCTATGCGGGTTAGAGTAGCAGCTACCAGCTCATAATTTTCAGATTTAATTTTATTTAATAGTTCAGCAATTTTTTTAATCTCATTATATTCACGTGGCTGTATAAGGATGCCGTCAGTGCCATGTTCCAGGGTTTCTAAAGCTAATTTTGCCTCATCATAATCAGAAACTGCGGCAATCAATTTAACCTTCTCTTTTTGCAAGTCAGCAATAATATTTTCCAGGGGAATGACTTTCCAATCACTACCTACTAAAATAAGATAATCCACAATTCTGCCTAGTCTACGGGCTAGTTCTTCATGTTTTTTACTTCTTATTTCAACATAGGCTGCAACATTTTTATATTTTCTTTTATAACTGGAAGCCACAGCTAGGTCTTTAGAATCATCTAAATCTAAAGGTAAATGTAGGGTGCCATCACCTTCACCATTTTTACCCACCAATATTATATCAGCATCTTCCTGATCAGATATTGCAGTTATACTGCCTAGTTTACGAATCTCTTCAATGTTGGAAAGGTCTACTACATGATCTATACCTGATTCTAATGCCGTGGTAATATATCCTTTTTTTTCTTCCCATGGAATTTCTGGAGCCATTATCCAAGCGAATTTCATTTATTTACCTTCTAAATATTATTTTTAATTTTTATTTTATTAATTAACCTTGTAATATCTTCAATGCCTCTTCGACTTCTAATTGTTGATGAACTATTTCTGAAATGGCCTGGGTAGTTCTTGCTGGTGATTTAGCCTGAAAAATATTTCTACCAATGGCTACACCTGCTCCACCAACCTCAACTGAATCCTTCACCATTTCCAGTAATTCTTGATCTGTTTCTACTTTAGGGCCTCCTGCAATGACTACTGGAACAGGACAACCATTAATTACTTCTTTGAAGCTATCAGGATCTCCAGTATAATTTGTTTTTATAATATCTGCACCTAATTCTGCTCCGGCTCTGGCTGCTAATTTTACCACATCTGAATCATGTTCATCCACTATCTTTCGCCCGCGAGGATACATCATAGCTATTAAAGGCATCCCCCAGTCATCACAAATCTCAGAAATGCTTCCCAACTTGATTAACATTTCTGGTTCCCTTTCTGAACCTACATTTACATGTACTGATACCGCATCAGCACCTAATTTTATGGCTTTTTCCACGGAGGTTACTAGAACCTTATGGTCTGGGTCCTGTCCAAGTGATGTGCTAGCTGATAAATGAATTATCAATCCTATATCATTCCCATATCCCCTATGACCTTCTCTAACCATTCCTTTATGCATTAAAACAGCATTTGCTCCGCCTTTTGCTACTTCATTAATAGTGCTGGTCATCTCAATAATACCTTCCACCGGACCGATGGAAACTCCATGATCCATAGGCACTATCACACTTTTGCCAGTTATTCGATCTATAATTCTCTCTATCCTGATTTTTTTACCTATCATAACCACCCTCCTCTTACAGCTTTGAGGACCACAACTTAAATTCTTTTAGATGAGGTGGAATTCCAGCATCAGCACTGGATTCCAACCAACCATTCTTGGATTTTATATATTCTTCACTATGGGCTGAAGATACAAAATCTAATAAACCCTGGTTCCGGATTATACTAATACCTGGTTTCAATGATGAGGACCAAATGAAATAAACTTTAAAGGTTGTATCGGGATGGTATCCTCCCCCTAAATCTACAGTTAAGATATCACATTTATTTAAAGTTTTTAACACTTTTTCTAATGTTTTATGAAGTCTAACATCTCCTGGTATAAATTCAATATTCTGATATTCTTTCATTAAATTTTCCATGGGGATAATTGCTTCAGGACTATTATCAATGGCTATTATATGACCATCAGGACATTTTTCTGCAATTAATCTGGTGGTATTACCCAGGTGACAACCTAGTTCTACTACCACATCATCTTTTCCAAGTGTATGCAAGATATTGTGTCGGTATATTTGAAGTTGGTATACAATTTTTATCATAGAATACACATATTTGGTCATTAAGCATTACTGAGATTAAAAAGCCACCTCTATTTGATAACCTTAAAATCATTTATATTATTAGTTAAATAACTATTTTTCTATATGGATTCTGCCTATTTCTAGGATGAACAATTTCCCTCATTAAATAAAAATAGACCCAAATTTTATTTTAAAACTTTAATACCGTTAAAATCAATTTTACCTATAATGCTATCCTCAATACTTGTATCTGGTGTATTTGATAAGGCAAAAGCAGTATTACCTAACATTGCCATGGAAGAACCTAGAGTTTCTTCATTTAAAACTTCAACTATATCTTTAATTTCTGAATTCATTAGTGATGTTTTCTGGGCAAAATCCAAGGACAGGGCCATAAATTTTTCAGCATTAGGTTTTTTTAAAAGCTGCTGCAACATTAATTTTCCCCAGTGGTTTATATTTTGTTTATGCCTAGAATTGTGGATAATGCTGGAAGTATCCAATGGTCCCAATACCTTGCAAATAACATATAATGGTGGAGCTATAATTTTGTCTAATTTACCAAATTCAGGAGATCCTTCTTTAATCCTCATCACAATTCCACCTGATGTTTCAGCTATTAAATCACCTAAACCAGAACCTAACTCAATTTCAGCCTGATGAGCAATGCCTGCAGCTTGATTAAATGTTAAAGGTAAATCTAGTACTCGGCTCAAACCCAGAGAAGTTCCCAAAGCTAAGGCAGCCGAACTACCAAATCCACAACCTAAAGGCACTCCAATTTGGTGCTGAATTTTCAATCCAGAAGTAAAAGGAAACCATTTCTTAATCAAATCAACAGTTTTTTTAGTGATATCCTCCTGGAAATGCTTTTTAAGACCCTTTATTTTTATTTCCAATTTATGGTCCTTTGATGAGGTCTTTATAGTGGTAAGTACTCCTCTATCTATTACAACTCCAGCACCCCTGGAACCTTTCAATAAGGGATTTTTATGCTCCACTATTTGAAAAAAACCAGTAAGATGTGATGGAACAAAAATTGAACATGGCATATTATCACTATTTTATGTATTGCGGATTGGAAATGTAAATAATAATAGCATATAACATGTATATTTATATTATTACTTGGAAAATAATAGTTAATTGATAATTAATATCCACGAAAACTTAATTAATTAAGTAAATATAATTTTTTTTGGGTGATTGGAATGAAAAATAGAATTGACCTTCATATCCACAGTCTTTTTAGTGATGGAGAACTTTTACCATCTGAAATTGCTCGCAGAGCTTGTGTATTGAATCACAGTGCCATAGCCATCACTGACCATGTGGATGCCACTAATATGGATTGTGTTTCTCGTATAATTGATGCGGTAGATGATATCAATGAAAATTGGGGGATAAACGTTATTCCTGGAGCAGAAATAACCCATGCCCCTGCAGAGATTATTCCTAAAATGGTCTATCAGGCCCGGGATTTAGGCGCAGAAATCATTGTGGTGCACGGTGAAACTTTAGTAGAGCCAGTTATAGGAGGAACTAATTGGAGTGCCGTAAACTGTGAAGAAGTGGACATTCTCGCTCATCCTGGTTTAATCACACTTGAAGAAGCTGAATTAGCACGAAAAAATGATATAACATTGGAAATAACTTCTAGAAGAGGCCATTCCCTGGGAAATGGTCATGTGGCCAATATTGCCCGGGAAGTAGGGGCTAATTTAATTATTAATACTGATACACATTCTCCTGGTGATTTAATAAATTATGAAACAGCCTATAAATTCGGATTAGGTGCTGGTTTAACTGAACAAGAAGTAGAAAAAGCTTTAGAAGATAATCCTTTAAAGATAATGCAGAAAAAAAAATTATTATAATTTTTTCATAGATTAAGCATAATACTGCTCTACAATTTAATCTTATAATCCATATTAGTTATTAAGCATATTAATGCTCTACAATTTAATCTTATAATCCATATTAGTTATTAAGCATATTAATGCTCTACAATGTATTCTAAAATCAAATCTTTACCTAAAACATATTTTTTTTTCAATTGCAATTTAATAGAATCCTGCATATAATTAATCCCTGCTCCATCTACCAATGTTTTAGCCTTAATTCCCCCTACTATCATGGGAGCTATACAAACCCTTACTTCATCCACTAAACCATTATTTAGCATGGAAAAATTGAGGGTGGAGCCTCCTTCTAACATCAAAGTATTTATTCCCATATTTTTTAGTTTTTCCATTAATTTAACTAAATTGACTTGATCTTCACCACAGGTATAGACTTTAACTTTTTCTTTAAGTTTTCTTACTTTAGCTAGAGGTGCCTTTTGGGAAACAGCAATTATGGTAGGAGCTTCATTATTCAGAATACGGGCATCAAGTGGCGTGCGAGCATTATTATCCACTACGATTCTGATAGGGTTATATTTAGACAAGGTTGGAATCTTATGTATAGTCAAGCGGGGATCATCAGCTAAGAGGGTATTTATACCTACCATTATAGCATCCACTTCTTTTCTTAACTCATGAACCCTTTTTAAGTCTTCATGGCCTGAAATTTCTGAACTAAAGGTTTCGGTGGCTATTTTACCATCCAGGGTCATGGCTGCATTTAAAATAACATGAGGTCTCACTATTAACACCTATAATTCTTCTTAGGAGAAAATCGAATGATATTATATTTTTCCTGTATAGTAACCTTAATTTAAGGCTTATTATATTGTAAAATAAAACTTTAAACTAAAATTTTATTTAGTTAGTTTATCTTTAATTAATTATATTATATTTGTCTATGGTTTCTTTCCCAATATCATGGATCATTGAAAGGGATTTAAATAGCGGATTAAATCTAAACTAGATTTATTTAAACTACTATACATCATAAAGAGGAGAGTAGATGTCTAAACGGTATCAAAAAGGGTTAGAACAATTAAGATTGATGAATGAGAAATCTTATAATACTTTAAAAGCAAACTTAGAGGATATTTCACCTGATTTAGCCAGATTTGTGGCTGAGTTTCCCTATGCAGATATCTATACTCGAGAAAATCTTGATTTAAAATCCAGGGAAATTGCCACTGTAGCAGCGCTTACTGCATTAGGAACTGCTCCCTTACAACTTAAAAGTCACATTAAAGGTGCTATAAATGTAGGTTGTAGTAAGGAGGAAATAATAGAAGTAATAATTCAAATGGCAGTATATGCTGGCTTTCCAGCAGCTATTAATGGGATGATGATTGCTAAAGAAGCATTTGAAGAAATGGATGAAGAGTGATAAACTTATATAGGGTTCTAAATATAGAAAGAGTGCAGCATAAGATTTTTTTATTTTAAAATAAATATTTTTTTAAATATATTTTTTAGAGAAAAATCAGATCTTATTTTTGAAAATAGAAGATTTACCTATTTCATAAGCATAGCAATGTATAAATATTTTTTTAAAGAAAAATATGATATGAAAGTAATGCTGGGGGTGAATTTATAATGAAGGAAGAAAAACGAAAAATAACTTTAGCTCCTCTATCGTGCTTTTATATCACTTCAGATGACTATGTACTGGAAGTTCATCTTCCAGGAGTTAAAAAAGAGGATATAGAAGTCAAATCAACTGATGACACGATATGTCTTAGCGCACCAAGGGGTGACGTATTATATGCTGGATGTTGGGTGCTAACACAAGAGGTTGATGGAGATAATATTAGAGCTTCCTTAGAAAACGGACTTTTAACAGTTAAAGTACCTCTTATTCGGCCTAAAGAAGCAAAAGCTGTTCCAATAGAATAATTCCATTCATTTATTTAATTATTAATCCTACCATAATTAATTATTAATAAACTTAGGGAAAAAGATTTTAAGGGCAGATACTGGCAATTCTTGCAGTATTTGCTGGTTTAATCCTAGACAAAAGAAAATAAAACCAGTCTTTTTTCTTTTTTTAGTTAGAACTCTATTCACGAGCCCCACTTTTTTAGTATTAGAAATAATATAAGCCTCATAAAATTAGATTGAATAATTATGGATTAGTATATAAGTGGTAAAAAATGGATGATCTGATAAAAATAATTAAACTAGGTAGAATTCAGTTTTTAGTGGCTGGTTTTATACTTTATTCATTAGGTGGACTTTTAGCTGCCTTGGTTATTGATGATTTCTCCTACTTTAGATTTATATTTGGGTATATGGTATTAATGCCCGCCCATTTATCATTACACTATAGTAATGACTATTTTGACTTGGATGCTGATCGTTTTAGTGAAGTAACCCCATTTACTGGTGGTAGTGGTATTTTACAAGATAATCCGCACCTAATAAATTTTTCCTATAACTTCGCCTTGTTCTTAATTTTTAGCTCCATATTTCTTTCCATATTATTTGCCTGGTATTATTCCACTTTAGTAATTTTTTTATGGGCGGTCTTTGGTAATCTACTAGGATGGTATTATACTGCCCCTCCTTTACAATTATCTTATCGCGGACTAGGTGAAATTGCCACCGTTTTAATAGGATTATTAATTCCTGGTTTTGGTTATCTGGCCCTAACAGGCCATATAGATCAAACTATCTTATTATTTTCAATTTCTTTAATTATCTATATGTTCTTATTTATTTTAAGTGTGCAGATACCTGATAAAGAGGCGGATATCTTAGGCGGTAAAAAGAATTTGATTGTAAAATATGGTCGAAAATTAGGGTTTAAATTAATAGGTTTAAGTGCACTAGCTGGATCTTTAATACTGATAAGTTTAATTATAAGCGGATTTTTCCCCGCAGTTATTGATTTTCGAATTATAGCAGCAATATGTATGGTATTAGTACTTCCCAGTATGTATGGGTTTATAAAAAAACCAGAAGACCCTCAGCAAGCCACTCAATTATCTATTATAATTTTAAATGCACTAATCTTAATGGTATTTTTAATAGCAACTTATTTTGTATATCTAATAATAATTTAAAATTGCCAGTTTAATAGAATTATTAAATACCTGGAATTAGCCTTATTCATCTCCTAAGAATAATACTCCTAGTGTAAATAGTAGGTCAATATTGATCCTAGACTTAAAATATTCAGTTCTGTTTTTACTTATACATCATAGGTGGATTAAAATAAAAAATCTTTAAATAAAAACAGTGCTAGCCCTTCAAGTTTCCTTTTCTACGGTTTTCTTGTTTCACCGGCTTCAGATATAATGGCGCAGAAAGCCCTCGATCATCGCATTCACCTGGTCGGGCACCTCGAGTTGGATGAAGTGGCCCGCGCCGACAACCAAGCCATTGACAACACTCGGCAACCACTCTGACATGAGATGTGGAGGATTGCTTGGTGACATGGGCGCCAAGTGCAGAGCTGGGACCTTACAATGCTCTGCCAAGGCTTTCCCGTCAAATTCTAGAATTCCGTGAAATGCGCTGGCGGCGACATGACTTGAGGCAGCCATCATCACCGTAGTCACATCTTCTACCAGCTTTCGATCGGAAGTGGACAGAAAACCTTGGGTTGTGATTTGCTGCCGCCAGGGTTCCTGATTGCCGGCTTCGAAAGCCTTCGCAATTGCCTCGTACCCTTTTCGCACTTCGGATGGAAACACGAAGGGGTCGGGATCCATCATTACTATGGCTGTGACGTGGTCGGGATATGAGGCGGCCAGCTGCAAGACCGTATCCGCCCCCATGCTATGGCCCACTGCCACAACTTTGCCAAGTTCTAGGTGGTCAATAATGTGCGCAATATCGTCGGCGTAAGCATTTATGGGATAAGAACCCTTGGGTTTGTCACTCTCACCGTGCCCGCGCAGATCGACTGATATGACCCGGTGTAAGCGGGCGAAGTGTGCTACCTGCGGAGAGAAAAACGACCTGTCACACGTAAAACCGTGTACGAACACGAAAGCTGGTTTGCCTGCCCCCTGATCATCATAGGCCAGTTTAATTCCCTTATGGACCATCGTTGTTATGTTATCTACTCCTTTCTTCATTTTTTATAAAGCATATAAATCTTAGGATAAAATAAATTACCCGGAATTTAATCACATGGTAATAAAGCGAAACTTAGATCGCACTGTCATCATACATGATCTGCCATATTATTCCGAACTTATCTGTAAGAGAACCGTAGTATTTGCTGAAAAAAGTTTCCTGGAGTTCTATGTCGACTGTACCGCCTTCTTTTAGTCTGTCAAACAAAGTTTTAATCTCATTTGGATTTTTTAGCATAACTACAATACTGATATTGTTTCCCTGAACGAGAGGTTCTCCGGGAAGCAGATCGGAAAACATTACAGTGGTGCCAGAAATATCCAATCCGGTGTGCATTACCAGGTGTTTATGCTCATCAGGAATAGGAAATTCAGGGTCAGGAGGGGCATCTTCGTAAAACATTATTTCCGGATCTTCCGTACCGAAAACTTGCCTATAAAATTCTACTGCTTCGAGACAATTACCATTGAAATTGATATAAGCATGAACAGACATTTAACACACTCCTTTGCATATCCTATCTTTATTATACAACCGAAAGCGCGGTTTAGCCACTATTACGGCAGGTCTGCTGCCTAAATTCCAATGGCCTATGTTTATAATATCCATTTTAAGCAGTGGGACTTTCTGGATTTCATCCGGCTGATTAAAACTCTTTCTCAAAAAATCAGTCATTTTCATTTCCATCCTTTTTAAGATTTTTCACAAAATTCTGCTATACTCTGCATTTACCTATTTCTCGACGTCTCTAAACACTGTTAGAAAAACGTTTAATTCTGGTTTATGGGATTAAGGCATTTTTTCGAAAACATTTTTTTTATCTGACGATTGAATGAAGAGAAAAAGTCGGCCAGTATGGTTGCAGCCCCCGGTTAGATTCGTCTAAAGCATGACGTGAGACGCCTCCTCAAGAACCATGTTTTACACGTGGGTATCCAGTTATTGACTAAGCACTCATCGCATTTTTGATAACTCTTTAAATAATATTATATTGCGCCTGGTACTTAAATGAATCGATAGGCTTTCAAATATAAAAATAAGGCAAAATAGCCTAATTAAATATAAATCCTTTAAAATATAAGGTTTTACAATAAAATAATTAAATTGTCTTTGAATTTATCATCCTACTAAAATAATATTAATTACAAAGTATAAGCAGATCCTCATTTACCATACTAAAAAATATTTGATTTTCCTTAAAATACTGGTTCATTCACTGAAAAAGTTAATAATTATATTTATATTATGACATCAAAATAGATTGGAACTCTTAAAAAATATACAAGATTTATGTTAATACTAAAAATTAGAAAAAGTAATGTAAAATAAGGTATAAAATTGTGCAAAAAAAATATGTATTTAAATATTAAAAACCTGCCGTGCATTTTTTTCAGTAATCTGATCTACTTCAAAAAAATTGCTTTGCTTTATTTCAGCTATCTTTGTTATTACCTCTTCTACAAATAGAGGCTCATTCTTTTGACCTTTATAAGGAGATAAATAGGGACTGTCTGTTTCCGTTAGTATGTATTCTAAAGGAATTTCCTTAATTAATCTTTGATGATGACTAGAGAAAGTAAGCATAGTAGAAAATGATAAGTAATAATTCTCTTCAACAATTTTTTTTGCAGTTTCTAAGGATCCACTGTAACAGTGAAAAACTATCTCTGGAATGGATGTGAATTTTTTCACGAGCTTAAAAGCCTTCTCTTCACAATCACGGGCATGAATTATCAGGGGAAGTTCATATTCTCTTGCTAGATCAATAAACAATTTAAAAACTTTTTCCTGTTTTTTTCTACCTTCTAATTCTTTAACATGATGATAATCCATCCCGGTTTCACCTATAGCTACTGTTTTTTCGATATTTTCCTCAATCAAATCCATAACTTCTTCTACTACTTTAAATTCTGCTCTTGAAGAGTTAACTGGATGGAAACCTAAGCTGGGATAGATAAAACTCTTATGTTTCTCTGCAAGTTCTAAAGTACGTCTATTACCTCCAAGACTTGCTCCTGAGTTTATAATGGCATTTATTTTACTCTTAGCTCTTTTTATAACTTCTTCTCTATTTTTGTTATAATCTTTAAAATCGATATGGGCGTGGGTGTCAATCATTATATAGCTCCTTTAAAAATTTTTAGCTACTGATTAAAATAAAATAAAAATTATCAAATACCAAATCGTCTTTCGCGTTGGTGGTAAGATCTTAATGCTCTTAAAAAGTCTACTTTTCTTAGTTGAGGCCATAAAATATCACAAAAATATAGTTCACTATATGATGATTGCCATAATAGAAAACCACTTAGTCTTTCTTCTCCACTAGTACGAATTATTAAGTTAGGGTCTTCTAAACCTGCGGTATACAGGTTATCGTTTACTAAATCTTTATCTATATCTGAAATATCTAAACTTCCATTTTTCACCTGCATTGCTATTTTCTGGATAGCATCTACAATTTCTAAACGACCATCATAACCAATTGCAACATTAACTCTTCTTTTTTTATAATGGGAGGTAGATTTTTCTGCCAGGTTAATGGCCTTCCTGACATTATCTGGTAATAGTTCCAGTTTACCCACAGCCTTTACCTGGACTTCATTATCATGTATTTTCTTATTTTTTGCTATGGCTTCAAAATTTTCCTGGAATAATTTCATTAATGCTTGGACTTCATCAGGGTTGCGATTGAAATTATCTGTGGAAAAGGCATATACCGTTACAATTTGTATACCTAAATCCACGCACCAATCCAGTACTTCCTCTAGAGTTTTAATACCTTTTTTATGGCCATCTATTACATCTATCTTTTTTTGCATTTTTGAAAAACGTCGATTACCGTCCATTATAATGGCCACATGTCGGGGCATATTTTCTGTTTTCAAATTACGTAATATATACCATTCATAAATTTTGTAAATAGGTTTTAAAGGTGACATGTATTCTCCTAACTTATATTTTAGTCAAATAGTGAGCAAAATTCAAAGCACGTAAATAACCCTCGGTGTTTTGTTCTCTTGAGGTGTCAATGAATATTTTATCTATTCCCAATGTGATAGCACCATAACTCTTTAAGGAGGCAATTAAAACTAATGATCGGAAAATCAGATTTCCAGATATACCATCCGGTGCTAAAATTAAATTACATTTATCTTTGATGGCTTGTTCTATTAATATATAATAATGTTTTACCAAATATTTATCCTTTATGATGGAGGCTAATTTTTCCCCGTCATTAATAGTTTGATCAATGTGGGGACTTCTACCTAGATCTTGTGATCTTCCTCCAGATATAATTGCAATTTTTGGCGTCTTCCCTATTTTTTTTAAAAATTTAGAGCATTGGTCTACTAAAAGTAATTTTTCTGCTATATTTTTACCCTCATCAATACCTACTGGTGCTAATAATAATTTATGCTCATCAATCTTAATATAAGAAGCCCGGTTTATGGTATGGCCATATTCATTACGTAAATAATTCATAATTGCAGAGGCCTTCAGGGATCCCCGTACCACAGCATCAATTTCAGAGTCTAATAACATTTCTAGAAGTTTTTCTTCGCTTTGCACTAGTATTACTGGAAAGTTAGCTTTTTGAGCTGCTTCTATAATTTTTTTATTCTCTCCTACGCCTGCTGCAATCTTAACCATATTTTTCAGCTCTGGATATTAATTATGCTAATTACTTAAAATAAGAATTTAATTTATAAAGATTATTAAATTTCTATTCTTAATTTGTCCTTTTTTTTATTATAATTTTATTCAAAATTTATCTAAATCTAGTTTAGAATTAAAATAGTTTTATTCAAGTCTGATTTTATTTTAAAGAAAAAAATGGCCTAAAGATTATGCTATTGAAATTGATAAAAATGGTTCTTATTTACTTATAAATATCCTGCTATTTTATTTTTTTTTAAGCAAATTGCATAATAAGGAAACTAATCAAATTTCAGTTATTAATAACTCTAATTGCGAAGGATTATTTATTTAGATGATTTTTTATGGTTTTAGTATTTGGGTTGGGGGAATATAGTATATCAGCTTTTGTCTGGCTTTAGTTATAGTTTCTAATCCAGTTTCCTTTTCTTGCGAGGCAAGTTCTAAGAATCTTGGATCATTTGATTCTAAATAATAATTTATATAATTAAATGACTGGTTGCCATGACTTAATCCTTTTATAACCAGCTCATGAGTTTCTTTAAATCTTCTAGGGGGTTTAATGTATTTGCTGACCCATAAAATATATTCTACTTCTCTTTGCCGGTTTGCAGTGTTTTTATATAAATCAGCTTCACTTAATCTATTCTTAGAAAAATTATCTATATCCATACCATGTTCTACTAATAATCTGGCATATTTAGCAGAATAAGCATTAATTGTTTCTACATATTCTGCTTCTATCTCAGTTATATCATTATCTGGAGTGTTAATATGTGTTGATATAATGATTAAGCTTATTAAAACAAATATAATTGCAATCAGGCCTATCATTATTGTTGGGGTATGGTTTGAAGTCTCTATTTTATTTTTATTATTTTCAGTACTTTTTTTCTTATCCATTAACTATCAACTTCTTTTACCTGTACTAATTTTCCGGTTTATTTCTATTTAAGTTTTATTTATAGTTTTATTTCTAAAACCAATGCTAAGAGTTTTTAATAGTTAATTATTAATATTTAAAATTAATATATAATTATATGGTTCATATATGAACTTTAATTCTTAACTCTCTATAATATCATTTTACATTGGAGTAAAGGGGGAGATCTTATGGTCTCAAATGATAAAAAAGAGTTTTTATCCGAATTTTATACTTCTGGAATATCTACTAATGGATATTTAGTATGTAAGGAATGTAATGGTTATTACCAGTTACAGGAAGGAGAATCAGCTTCTGATTTTGACTACTGTGAATGTGGAGGACTATTATCTTATTATGCAGATATTAATGAGTTTCATGAATTCCCAGAAGCAGTTTCTGCAGAAGATAATATTTATTTAGCAGATGATGATGATGAAATTAACAAAGTACTTATCAATTTAAAAAATAAGGCTGAAAAACGAAAAAAATTGTTTGAAGAATTATCTCAAAAACTTAAAATTCAAGAAAAACTTTTAGACGATATAAAAAAAGCAAAATGGTATTTATGGGAAGATATGGATGGAAAAAATAGTGAAGAAGATATCCAAGTGCAAAAAAAATTATTACAAGATATTATTGACCATGAAAAAACCTATTTATATGATGAAGAAGTATTAGTAGACAACATCATTGCTGAGGAGTCTAAATTCATAAGTATCATACAAAATAAAAGAGAATCGCTTACCGGTTCTAAGACACTCAAAGATAAGATGCCTAATCATACTGAAGGTCAGTTACAGGGAGCAGATTCTTTAATTTTTAAACCTAACTTATATTTTTTAATAATCTTTTTAATGATAATGGGCTTCCTTTATCTATTTTTTATGCTGATATTAACTTAAATTAAAATAAACTATTACAACTTAGTTTAAAAGTATAACTATTCTTTTTAAATAAAAATTAGGTATAAATAGTGATTAAATTATTCTAGGATCATCTTCAGGGCTGATTCCATACTAGTTAAAGTATCTGTTAAATCTGTACTGCTATGGGCTTTGGAGAGGAAGCAACACTCAAACTGGGAAGGTGGAATGAATACATTCTCTTTTAGTAATTCATGGAAATAGGTCATGAATTTATCTACATCTGCTTTTTTAGCATCCTGATAATCATATACTTCTTCTGCAGTAAAGTAAATCTGAAACATGGAACCTATACCTGCCAAATTAAATTCTAGTTTAAGGTCTTGGAGAATATCCTTAATTCCATTTCTCAATAATTCACCTTTTTTATTAATATCCATATAAAAATTACTATCTAACTGTTTCAAAGTATTTAATCCTGCAGTAATTGAAATTGGATTTCCATTGAAAGTACCGGCTTGATATACATTCCCCAGTGGTGAAATTTTTTCCATAATTTCCTTAGATCCTGCAAAAGCTCCCATAGGAAATCCACCACCAATTATTTTCCCCAAAGTAACTAAATCTGGGATTACTCCATAATATTCTTGGGCTCCTCCTTCAGAAATTCTGAAACCAGTAATTACTTCATCAAAAATAAGTAGAATATCATTTTCAACGGTTATTTCTCTTAAAAATTTCAAATAACCGGGTTTAGGTTCTATACATCCAATGTTGCCCATCACCGGCTCTAATATTATGGCAGCAATATCCAATCCCTGTGCTTCAATTAATTCTATTAAGGCTTCTTCATCGTTGAAAGGTACGGATAAAGTGTTTTCAGTAGTATTAGATGGAACTCCAGCCGAATCTGGTAAACAGGTTGCTCCGGATCCTGATTTTACTAATACATAGTCATGGGCTCCATGGTAAGAACCTTCAAACTTCACAATTTTATTTTTACCAGTAAAACCTCGAGCCAATCTTATGGCACTCATAGTGGCTTCAGTTCCTGAATTAACAAATCTTATCATTTCTGCGCAAGGAACTTTATCAACCACAATTTTAGCCAGTTCAATTTCATTTTCCGTGGGAACTCCAAAAGCTGTACCTTTTTTTAATTGATTATGAACAGGATTTATAATATTTGGAGCAGCATGTCCTAGAATTAATGGACCATAAGCTAGACAATAGTCTATATATCTTTTACCATCCACATCCCATAAATGTGATCCTATTCCTTCTTTGGCAAAAAAGGGATAAGGTTGGAAAGCTCTTACTGGAGAACTAACACCACCAGGTAATAGATCTTTTGACTTTTTAAATAAAGTTTCTGATTTCATAAAGGATCCTCCTTTAAATTATCTTGATTTAAACCTATTAAAGCATTTGTTGCTGCTACAGCTATAGGTGTTCCTCCTTTTGGACCTTTCGTAATCATGTAAGGTATTTTAGTATTTTTTAAAGCATTTTTAGCTTCAGCAGCACCAATAAAACCAACGGGTACACCAATAACTGAATCAACATCCATAAGGCCTTTTTCAACTAACTCGATTACCTTATAAAGAGCAGTGGGAGCATTACCGATTACTACCATTCCTGAAAAATTAGATTCAGCAGCATATTGCATTGCAGCAGCGGCACGGGTTATTTCATATTCTTTAGCCAATTTAATAGTTTCAGGATGATCAATAAAACATTTAACTTCTCCAGAATGTTTATTAATCCCTACAGAGACCATTTTAATGTCAGTGAGAATGTCCCTATTATTTTTAAGAGATAACAGACTGTTTTGCACGAAATCTTTACTCAGCTGGCAAAGCTCTGCATATTCTACATCGGCGGTGGAGTGAACAATTCTCTCCACTATAGTTTTCTCCTTGGCTGAAAGATGATTAGTTTTATCACCTATTAAGGATCTAACTATTTTCCTGCTTTTAAGAGCAATATCATGCCCTTGTTTTGTGGATGCACCCATGAACATTAAATCACTTTTTTTTTAGTTTATGCATTATTAAGGAGTAAGTCTACGCCTATCTCTAGGGAATAAAACAGTTTCTCTAATATTATTAACTCCAGTAAGACTCATGTTGAATCTCTCTGCTCCCAAACCCCAACCTGCATGGGGAGGCATTCCATATTCAAATGATGCAAGATATTTTTCGAATGAATCAACATTCAATCCTTGTTTTTTAATTCGATCCACCAGTAAATCATGTTTATGTACTCGCATAGCTCCTGAGGAAATTTCCAAATCCCGGTACATCAAATCAAAGGAAAAACTTTTTTCAGGATTTTTTTCATCAGGCATAACATAAAATGGTTTTATTGAGGAGGGCCAGTCGATAATAAAATAATAACCACCCATTATTTCTCCCATTGCCTTTTCAGCTGCCCTTGACATATCTTCTCCATAATCTAATGAAACACCTTCAGAATTCACCAGATCTATCATGTCTTCATAACGGATTCTTTCAAAGGGAGTAGCTGGTATTTCTAATTCATGTCCTAAAACATCTAACTGAGCAGAGCAATTTTTTCGCACGTCCTTAATAGCTTGAACCACTAATTTTTCTAGAATATCCATCACATCTTCATGATTCATATAAGAAGCTTCAATATCAATGGATATCACTTCATTGAGGTGTCTTAAAGTATCGTGTTCTTCTGCTCGAAAAATTGGCGCAATCTCATAAACCCGATCAAATCCTGCAGACATCATTATCTGCTTATATAACTGGGGACTTTGGCCTAAGAAAGCTTCTCTTTCAAAATAGGTGATTGGGAAAAGTTCAGTGCCTCCTTCAGTGGCGGATGCAACTAATTTCGGAGTATTTATTTCTAAAAATTCATTCTCCTCGAGAAATAGTCTTATGGAATGTAGCATGCGACTTTTTATTTTAAAAATAGCATTCACCGCAGGTTTTCTAAGATCTAAAAATCGGGAATCAAGTCGGGTGTCTATTTCAGCTCTTACTTTTTCTGTTGGGTCTAAAGGTAATGGCTGTTTATATTCATTCAAAACAGCTAAAGAATGGGGAATAACTTCCACTCCACCAGGTGCTTTAGGTGAATTTTGTACTATTCCTTTAACTGCTATAACTGATTCTTTCCTGATTTTTCTTAAATTTTCAAATAAATCCTTATCTATCTTTTTACTGGGAGCGGTAATTTGAATGATGCCATCTCTATCCCTCAACAATACAAATATTATACCACCTAAATCTCTTATTTCATGTGCCCAACCCATTACGGTGACTTCCTCCCCACTGATTTCTGGTTTAACTTCTCTAGAATATTTAGTTCTTCTCCAATTGTTCACTGAATTTGTCAACATGATTCACCTCAATATTATTTTCGATTATCACTTTTTAATATCTAAATAAAGAGTCCTTAATCTAAAGTTCTACTACTTTTTCTCTAAATAAAGAGTCCTTTTATCATCTAAAGTTCTACTACTTTTTTTTTAATCTTTTTTGGAATGATTCTGCGTGAGCATAAAGACCTTCATATTCAGCCAAAGGTATCACTACCTCTTTTAATTTTTGCAGGCCTTCTTCATTTAATTTTTGCACAGTGGGCTTTTTGATGAAGGATTCTGTGGAAAGTCCAGAATACATCTTAGCACAACCTGCGGTGGGTAAAACGTGATTAGTTCCAGAACCATAATCTCCGCAGGAGACAGGTGTTAAATCACCTAAAAATATGGATCCTGCATTTTTTATTTTTTTTAAAATTTTTTCCTGATTTGCTGCCATAATAATCAAATGTTCTGGGGCATACTCATTAGAGAAATGGATAGACTCTTCTAAGGAACTGGTAATAATAATTTTCCCATATTTTTCCAAAGATTCTTCTATAATATTCCTCCTTTCCCTATATTTAATGTTTGTGAGAATTTGATTATGCACCTTATTAGCTAATTCTTCACTTGTAGTTACTAGCACACAAGAAGCATTAGGATCGTGTTCTGCTTGGGCCATAAGATCAAAAGCTATGTATTCTGGATTGGAAAACTGATCAGCTATAATTAATACTTCTGATGGGCCGGCTGGAAAATCAATATCCACTTCACCATATACCAAATTCTTGGCGGCGGTAACAAAAATATTACCGGGACCAACTATTTTATCTACAGGTCGAATAGATTCCGTTCCATAAGCCAAAGCTGCAATAGCCTGAGCACCTCCTACTTTATATATTTCATCAGCCCCTGAGAGATCAGCAGCAACCAGTACAGCATCGGTCACCTTACCATCAGATTGGGGAGGAGTGCAACATACTACTCTTTTAACACCAGCTATTTTAGCAGGAATAACAGTCATGAGTATGGTGGAGGGATAAATAGCTCTACCGCCTGGGATATAACAACCTACACTCTCTAGAGGTCTAACTAATTGACCAGCTTGGATCCCCTCATCCACTTCCATGAACCATTCTTCAGGTATTTGGGCTAGGTGGAATTTTTTAATATTAGAAGCAGCTTTGCTTAAAGCTTCGATGATGTTTGGCTCTACTCTTTTATAACTTTCTTCAATCTCTTTTTTAGATACTTTTAGAATGTTTATATTAACTTGGTCAAATTTTTCAGTATAATCCTTAAGAGCTAGGTCTCCTTTCAATTTAACATCTTCAATAATAACCTGCACATCTTCTATAACCTGATCAACATCAATCTGGGATCTTTTTACCAGTTCTTTAACATCTTCTTTTTTAAATTCTATAATCTCCATCTAATACCTCGGATAACTCCTTTTTCATCAATCATTGGATAATATATGATTCTTAATATTTTAAAGCCCATTAGATTATTTTAAGATAAGCTCTAAATACCCATCAACCTAATCATAAGTAAAGATCTTGAGATTAATCTAAAGACTTACTAATTTTAATATTAATGATCATCAAATAAATAATTAAAAATAAGCTTGATATTTTAAGGATGAATATAGTATATGATTTTTTATTATCAAGCTTAAAATTGCATGAAAAATTTTAAGCTCATTGTTTAGAATCAAGTGCTAAATCTCTGATCTAGTTAATTATAAATTTTATTTCAATAGTTTTTATACCAATAAAAAATATGCAAATTGAGTATTAATAATTTTAAGACATTTAACAAAGAAAAATTTATGTTATGTGGTTTGCATAAACTAATAGTGGAAATAAGAGTATCTTAAAAATTCGATATTCTCATCCGTTTTAATTCTCATTTAGTCACTATGAAAAGTATATATGATAAAATATAATATCTATTAGGGGAGACTTGAGGCTGTAAAAATGTATAAGGATGAAATGATACAACTACATCAATTTTTGGTATATGTTTTAAAATATCTAGAGAATGGATATGAGATAAAAACGGAATGTGAAGAATATATTTCTTTGAATATAAGTCCTCATCACATACACCGTACAAAAGCAGAACATAAATACGCAATATTTGTATTGTCCAGCGCAATATCAGAGATCATTGCCAAAGAAAATACCGGTATTTTGCCGTCTAATGTTGTTAATGGGCTATCTGAATTAGCTAAACGTTCACGTAAAGAGTTGATAAAAGTCGATCTTCAAATAGAAGCTATATAAAATTTTAATAAAAGATTTAAATCTTAATTATCATTCCTTATTATTCTCTCAACCTATTTTTTATAAAATAATCATTATTCTATTCCTTAATATTAAGGAGGCTATTTATCAGAAAATATAAAGGATATTTCATCCTAATTTTTATAATAAGAGATTGATTCTAGAATAAGTTAGTAAATCGTCTTGTAGTAGGTGTTAAAATGCCCAGAATGAAAAAAATGATTTGTTTGGTTGATGGAGAACACTATCTTCCCGTCACAAAAGCTGCTATAGACTTACTAGATAGTATAGAACACGTAGAGGTTGTATCCATTGTTTTTATTGGCGGTACTGAAAAATTAAGATCAGGATCTGAGGAAGAATATGAAGAACTCATGGGAAGGCCAGTATATTTCGGTCCCCACCCAGATAAAATACCTTACAAGCTGATAGGGGAGATGATGGAAAAATATCAGCCTGATTCGGTAATGGATCTTAGTGATGAACCAGTATTAGACTATTCTCAGAGATTTAAAATTGCTTCATTAGTTTTAGCTAGGGGTATAAATTATGAAGGGCCTGATTTTAAATTTGAACCTTTAACTGAATATGATGTTTTGCGAAAACCATCCTTGAAAATTTTAGGTACTGGTAAACGGATTGGAAAAACTGCGGTTTCAGCCTATGCCGCCCGAGTAATAAATAAAAAGTATAACCCCTGTGTAGTAGCTATGGGTCGTGGCGGACCAGAAAACCCGGAAATTGTGAAAGGTCATGAAATAGAAATCACACCACATTACTTAATGGGGCAGTCTGATAAAGGTGTTCACGCTGCATCTGATCATTGGGAAGGTGCATTGATGAGCCGTATTTTAACTATTGGTTGCCGTCGGTGCGGCGGAGGTATGGGAGGTGATGTTTTCATTACTAATATGAAAAAAGGAGCTGAATTAGCCAATAATGTCAATGCAAATTTTTTGATCATGGAAGGCAGTGGAGCAGCCATTCCCCCTATCAAAACCGATAAAGAAATTGTTCTGGTGGGAGTTAATCAACCTTTGATGAACATTGAAAACTTTTTAGGTCCTTTTAGAATTAGTCTTGCTGATATAGTTATATTAACTATGTGTGAAGAACCAATGGCTGATGAAGATAAAATTAATTATGTAATAGATCTAGTTAAAGATATTAATCCCCAGGCTAAAATCATTCCCACTGTATTTAGGCCTAAACCATTAGGAGATATTGCCAATAAAAATGTTTTGTTTGCTACCACTGCTCCTGATTTTGTGAAAAAGGTGTTAGTAGATCACTTAGAAAAAGAATATGGTTGTAAAGTTGTTGGAACTACACCTCATCTTTCTAATAGAACCCTTCTCCATAAAGACATTGATAAATATATCAGTAAAGTGGATGTAATGCTAACCGAACTTAAAGCTGCAGCAGTGGATGTGGCCACTAAAGAAGCACTTGAGGAGGGTTTAGAAGTAGTCTACTGTGATAATATACCTATGGTTATCTCTAAAGAATATGGTAATTTATCTGAAGCGATATTGGAATTAGTAGAAGAAGCTATAGAGGACCATAATTCGTAAGTTAGCATTTATTTTGAGTTTAACAGTTGGATAGCATGTTTATTGGTTAGCAGTTATAGCATGGTTCTTGAATTAAACCTTCTAAACTTTTAATTTTTTATATTTATTAAATTTTAAAAGCAATCATGATATTATTTATTTTCAGGTGATCGATTGGAATTTAATGATCTTAAAAAACTCTTGAAGTTCAGTTTGAATGAAAAGCAGATTATTGAGAAACTGCAATTACCAGAAGATGCTTTTTTACCCCTTCTATTTTCAATACGCTTTGGGGGTGATTGGAGCGTATTAAAAAACTCGAAAAAAGTTATGGCTGTTAAAGAAAAAATAACCAGATATGATGAAAAAAAACAACTGGGATACACCTTAGAGAGGATTTATTTATTCATAGAGCCTAAAATTCTCAATCAAGAAGGTCGAATTCATCGACTGGAAAAATGCAGTACTAAAAATGAAAGGGAATTGGTTCAAAGACCATACCAAGTTTTAGTGGATGGTGATTATATTTTAGAAGCAATATTAAATCCTATGGATCTGAAAATCAGTCTTAAAAAAATTCATAAACCATTAAAGTTTACAGGATCCAGTGCTTTTGGTGTTTCACATGAAATGGAACACTTGAATAAAGTTGAATCACAGGGAAAACCTTTCTGGGAATTTGAGTATGAGTTAAAATAGTAAAATTAATTCCTAACTTTTTTTATAATCCTGTTTTAATTCTAATTGAAATTTATCATATTTTTCCCCTATTTTTGTAAACAATTCCTGGAAAAGAGTTTCCAATT
>PWMT01000141.1 GCA_003558085.1 Methanobacteriaceae archaeon | reverse complement strand
TAATAATTTATATTTATAGAAGTCTTCTCTTACTTCCAATTCACCGAAATAGACTGTAAGACCCCCTATTTCCCTCCTATCCAATTTACTTATAACCTTAACATCCACCTCCTTTAAAACCTGGGTATGATAGTCCACGCTACGCTTAGCCACGTTAATGGTCCTCTCACGAAGGTCAAAGTGTTCCACCGTATAAGTCTCACCCTGATTTATGAGCACCGCTCCTTCATGTGCTTCCCGGTAGGCCTGAGAACGTTCCAAATTCTCCAATAATTTCCCAGAGTGTAAAACTTGGAAAGTATCTGCGGAGATATCCTCTAGACCATGCTCAAATGCAGGGTGATCCTCAGAAATATAAATCCATTGATTTTTTCTCTGGCTGATCACTCCATCCTGGATCATTTCCTGTAGATGGGAAGCATCGACTTGAAAAAATTCTTCTAATTCCGGGGGATTAAGTGCTAACTCATGAATTGCGCATCTTAAATGACCTTGAATAATATGGGGATTATGGAGATCGATAATGGCATGTTCATGTGGTTTGTCAAAAAAGAAATGAGGATTATTCATAAAATACTGATCCAGAGCATTTTGAAAGGCCACCATTACTACCAGAGAATCATTCTTCTTACGCCCAGAGCGTCCAGCTTGCTGCCAAGTCGATATCATAGTACCCGGATAACCGGAGATAATCACCGCATCCAATGATCCAATATTTATTCCTAACTCCAGGGCATTGGTAGTGGTTACACCTAAAAGTTCCTGGTTTCTTAACTTCTCTTCAATACTTCTCCGTTGACGCGCCAAATACCCTGCCCGGTAAGCAGTTATTTTCTCGGCAAGACCAGGTTTTCTCTGATCTAATTCCTTTTTTGACCATAGTGCAATCAGTTCAGCCATTTTACGGGATATAGTGAAGCATAAGGTCTGCATATGATGGAGTACAAAATATAAAAAAAGGTTGCGTGTTTCCTGATGCACTGATAAATCTGATTTCTGTTTATAAGGGTTATATAAAATAAAATGCTTCTTTCCACGGGGAGATGTATCCTCATCCACCAGTTTAAAGGACTTTCCCACCAGTTTCTGGGAAAATTCCTGATGGTTGGCTAAGGTAGCTGAAGATAAAATAAACTGGGGATCTGACCCATAATAATTACATATCCTCCTTAATCTTCTAATCAAAAAGGCCACATTGGACCCGAAAACTCCCCGATACTGGTGAGCTTCATCAATGACCACAAATTTAAGGTTTCGGTAAAATCTCTCCCATTGATGATGCCAGTATAAAATAAGATGTAATTCATAAGGATTGGTTAACACCAGACGGGAATGCTTCTTAATCCACTGCTTTTTATTTCGAGGAGTATCACCATCATAAATATCAGGTTTAAAATCAAGTCCTAACTCTTCCTCCAATTCCTGTATAACGTTTAACTGATCATTAGCCAGGGCCTTGGCCGGGTAAATGTAGAGAGCATTATCCTTAGTAGAATCTAACTTTTCCAGGATAGGTAAATTAAAAGCCAGGGTCTTCCCAGAGGCAGTGGCGGTAGTGATAATTACATTTTCACCCTTTCTGATCAGATCCATAGATCGGGCCTGATGCTGGTAAAGTCTTAAACCCTTTTTGGCCAGATACCTTTCTATATTAGAAGGTAAATTATCCACCTGGATATATTCTCCTTCCTGGGAGGGTATGGTTTCAATATGTTCAATTTTATCCCGGAAACGAATGTCTCTTTTGATTTTATGTAAAAGCTTCTCTACCATGATTTAATCCTATTTTAGTATTATTTTAATAAGCTCATAACCTATCAGTTAATTTATTAATGAGAGTGAAGGGTTAATAAATCTTTTTGAGGGATTTAATCCTAAAATCCTTAACCTGTTATCATATAAAAAAAAGGTAAAATAAGAATATTTTTATCCAGTGCATAAATAGCATATCCGGTTATAAATAGCCTGTCTTATTCTAAATACTATATCCCTAATACTCATATCCGATGCATAAATTAAAGGATTCTATAAAATAAAGGTAAGGGTTAAAATATAGATAAAAAATTCTCAGAAGACCTATATAAGTTTAAATAAATCTAAATGGAGTTACCTAATATAAGGATAATCTAAAGAGAGTTACCTAATAGTAAGATAACTATTTATATCTTGAAATATTATGCTGGAAATATTCTAGCTATTTTAGATTATAAAACCATCCTAATCACAGATAAAATGGTTCTAAGTAGTACCGGTCCATCCATCCGGGCCTGACGGATTATATAGCTGGGTCTTAAATAGAATTTAAAAAAAGCTCTACTTTGCAGTTTTCTTAGATCAGCCCGGGAGCAATCAACTGTATCCAATATAGGGGAGAGTAAGGTATACTTGGACCAGTCTTTAACTTTAATCAAGTTTTTCTCAAAGGCCTGATGATAAAAACGGGTGCCAGGATAGGGTGTGGCCAGAGAAAAGATAGCATAGGATGGTTTAAGTTCCTGCACAAAGTTTATAGTTCTTTTAATACTATCATAGGTGTCTCCAGGCATGCCCAACATCACTGAGGCTATGGTTCGTATTTTTTCTTTATGGGAAATTTCAAAGGCATTTCTGATGCGCTGGATGGTGGTCTGTTTATTCATTCCATCTAACAGTTGCTGATCTGCAGATTCCACCCCTAAAAATAGGGTGATGCAGCCTGCTTCCCGCATTTCTTTTAATAATCCAGCATCCAGATTATCCACCCTAGCAGTACAACCCCAGAATACATCCAATTTTCTTTTTTTTATTTCAGTACAGATTTCCTTTACTCTTTGAGGATGGAGAGTGAAGGTATCATCTAAAAAGGCAATGGTTTCAATACCTAACTCATAAACCAGATATTCCATTTCATCTACAATATTTTGAGGAGATCTTAAACGAAACTGTGAACCATGCAGTGCAGCAGAAGCACAAAAGGAGCACTGCATAGGACATCCCCTACTGGTAATCATAGTGGCCAAGTTAGTTCTCATGTTAAGGAATCGGTAACTATCCATAGGTAATAGATGACGGGCAGGTAAAGGCAGAGAATCTAAATCATGGATTAAAGGCCTAGGTGGTGTGATATGATCTTTAAGGGCCAATCCTTTAACTTTATTTAGATCACCACCTTCTTCTAAAGTCTGCACCAATTCCAGTAGCGTGTATTCTCCTTCCCCCCGTATGACCACATCCACATATTCCTGGGAGAGTATTTCTTGGTAATCAAAAGTAGGATGATATCCTCCCATCACTATCAAGGCCTCCGGGCAGGATAGGGATGCAGCTTGAGCTGTTTCCAGGGCCTGCTCAATAGTAGGGGTTAGGGCGGTGATGGCGATTACTTGAGGTTTTATCGACATTAATTCTCTTATCAATTCCTCAATAGTCATATTCAGGGCAGATGCATCAATAACATTCACATCTATACTGTTTTCTTCTAAAACAGCAGCCATATAAGCTAATCCTAGGGGTGGAGCAATCACTCCCATGAATTTATATTTCGAATCTGGTTGAGGTGGATTTATCAGGCTTATCTTCATTATTTTTTTCACCTGGAATATGACTGAGTTAACAATAAAATAAGGGAGATAATGTTATAAATTACTAAATCAAGTTATAAAAGATAATAAAGGTGTATATAGAAATATATGGTTGTAAAAACTCATTATATTATATGGTTATGAATATATATAATAATTGGTATTTTATTTATTGTTTACCTTAGGAAGTGTTGGATATGAGTGAATGGATTGAAGTTAAAACTGATGAAGAAGAATCCCAAGATAAACCGATCATCTGGAATCCTATTTCGGAAGGGGAATTCATTCAAGGTATTTACTTGGAAAAGGAAGAAGATGTAGGTAAATTCAAAAGTAATATGTACACCATCAAAAATGAAGACGGTGAAATCAAATTCTGGGGTTCTACGGTATTAGACGATTTAATGGAGAAAGTACCTGTGGGCCGTGAAGTAAGAATAACTTATATGGGCAAACAGCCCTCCAAAAGCGGTAAACAACCTTGGAAAGATTATAAAGTGGAATACCGGGAAAAATAGTTTAATTTTTTAACTTTTTTATTTTTTATTTACTTCTTTTTTAATTAGATCTATCAGGGCCTCATGGCGAGTTTGATATCCTTTATATTTTTTTATTTTATCAAAATCAACTAACAGGGATTTCTCAATGCTGAATGAAATCCTGATTTTTTTATCAGAAAAATAAATAGTATTCACCTCTTAAAAATTAAAATTTTACTTAATTTATTTTAATAAATATTTATAATTTTAATAATATTTAATATAGATTAAAATAACTTATTACTTAAAGGGGGTTAGAAAAAAATGAAGGATGATTTTAAAATACCGCCTTTCCTGCGGCAGATAATTATTATGGCCATAATTTTTGTGGCCATCATAGGAATGAAATTCAGCGCCCCTATACTAAGCCTGGTACTGTTTGCCATCTTCATAAGCCTACTTTTCTATCCCTTATTGAAATGGCTGGAGAAAAGAGGTCTCTCTTATAATCAGGCCATGTTGTTGGTTCTGGTGTCGGTTTTCGCCCTGGGTCTGGGTATATTATCATTTCTAGTAGTTTCCCTATCCCAGTTAATACAAGCCATACCCACTTTAGAGATAAGCTCCCCAACTCTATTAGCAGAATATGGTAATCAAATCTTAAGATTTATTGTATCCCAAATACCAATAGGCAATATCACCGGACTTATTGCTAATGGTACTTTCATATTATTTGCAATAATATTCCTGGTTTATGAGCTTCCTCAAATTAAAAATAGACTCATAAAAGGATTAGGTGAAGATAATCATAGTCTGATTAAATCTTTCACCCTGATTGATGATTTCATCCAATATTTTATAATCAGAGTAAAGGTTAATCTCTTTTTTGGTTTAGGTGTGGCTGGTATTTTATTTATCTTTAACATTAATTTCGCTCTCCTCTGGGGATTATTGACCTTTGCCCTGGGATTTGTTCCCTATTTAGGTCTTCTTATAGCTGCTATACCTCCCTTATTAGTTACATGGAGTAGGTACGGGATTGAACCTGCCATAGCTATGGCCATATTCTTTGTGATACTTAATACCATAGCAGAAAGTTACATATTCCCTAAACTAACTGGTAAAACCCTTCAATTATCAGTTTTTGTAGTTTTTGCTTCTTTATTTATATGGGCCTGGATTTTAGGGCCGGTGGGATTCTTATTAGGTGTTCCTTTAACCCTGGTTATCATCAAATATCTGGAAAACTTTGAGGAAACCCGCTGGCTGGCATTACTCATGCTAAGTGGAGAAGAAGACTCAGAAAAAATAAATGATTAATCCAGAACTGGGTAAAAAAATATTGAATAATAATTAGAATAAGGTAAAATATAATTTACTCATTTACTTTTAAGTAAATTTAAAGTAAAATATAATGATGCGGCAGAGAATTTAAGCTCTCTGGAGATAGTTTAAGATAATTTTTAATCTGGAATTACAATATGAAATTTTAACTATAATTTTAAATTAGGAATATTTCCCCCAAATATTTCTCTTCCAAGCGCAAATAATAAATAAATGGATTTATTTTCCATAGGATCCCATAATAATTTTAAATTAGAATCTAGAACTTTTATTCAACCTCGCTCACCTTTAGATAATAAGAATCCTTATTTGCCTCTAGACAGTTACTTTATCTTTTAATATTGATTTTATGGATGATTTTATTTCTTTGAAATATTTTTCTTCTGCCATACTATATTTATGTTCTTCCACTGCGGTAATGATTAAAATATGAGGAAATCTTAAAATTTTTTTTTCAAATTTAATTTTATTGATATCTTTGTATTTTATTAATAGATTTCCTGGATCACTATCCAATATTTCTTGGGGAGTTAAAGACAAATCTTCTTTAAATTTCTTTTTTTGACCTTTATCATAAGATTCCCCTATTTTTCCACCAAGAAAACTCCCAAGTCCACCACCCAGACTACCAGCTAATGCACCAAACAGTTCTCCTGTATAAACGTCTGATAATCTCTCTTTCATATTTTTCGGGATATTTGCAATTATCAAATAATCATCATAAAAGAGTAAGGTATTTTTAATATCACCAACGAGTTTTACAATTTCTAGAATTTCACTGTTTGTTGATGTTTGGGGTTCTGGTACATAAGATTTAATATTTTTAGAATTATCAAGCTCAGGAGACTCTTTCGTAGTTACTGGTTGTGTTTGAGTTACTGGTTTTGTTTTAGATACTGATCGTTTTTTAGTTAATGGCCGTGTTTTAGTTTCTGGTTGTGTTTTAGTTTCTGGTTCTTCTTTAGCTAAATTTTTACCACAATTTTTACAAAAAATTGCGGTTTCTGAAATCTTCCCACCACAAAATCTACAATAGGCCATATTTTTATCACCAATATATAATTAATATAGATATATAAAAAACTTTTTAAATTAAAATAGGTAAGATTTAACCAATTTAATTATATATCTAAATATTTAAAGATGCAATAGATGAATTAAGTACATAATATATATTGAGGTTTAAAATGTGATTCATTATTTTTTTAAAAACCATAATAAAGGATTTTAAGGGTTATATTAAAAATAAATAATCATCCACAATATTTTTTTTACAAATAAGAGAGATTTTAAAAATATTTTAAAGTATCAATGTTTCTCTCTAAAATAAATGTGTGTTTAATCTGCTAGAAGACGCCAGAAATGTTTTTGGGAAAAGTATAATCTATTATAAATAATTTTATTTTAAACCGCCTTTGATTATAAGCCCAGTAGAAGATGAATCATCATCAGGATATAATACTTCTACTTTAAATCCAGTTTCTTCTAATTGGAGAATAGTATGCTCTAAATTGGTGGGGGAATGTATAATCTGTATTCGGCCTCCCTCAAGTAGATGGTTGTTTATATTATTTGTTAGTTCTTCTTTGATCTGATTAAAATTATCAAAATAGGAATTATCTCTAAGATTATTAGCAGATAGCATATTCATCACGATCAAATCAAATTTTCTATCCTGCACTGGTTCGAATAGATAGCCCTGTTTTAACTCTATATTATAGGTGCGGTTGGCGATAATATTTTTTAAAGCATTCTGGATGGCTAGAGGGTCAGTATCAGTGGCAACAACATTTCTGGTTCTTTTAGCGCAGTAAATAGCAATTAGACCGGATCCGGTACCTATATTCATTACTTGATCTTTTCTATTCAATTGTAAATTTTCCAGTAATAGAAAAATCTCAGATGGATCAGGAAATTCAGGATGATTTTCAATGACTATTCCTTCAAAATGGATCATAAACACACCTTCTTTTAGATACAATTTGTATTCCTACCATTAAAAAGTAAGGTTTTCTGAAATATTTACCTCAATTTAGGTTATGGAAGTTATGCGGAGAAGATTTTTCTAAAGTGAAGCTAACTCCACCTTGTCTAATAATACTTCCTTATTCTAATTAATTATTGTATTTAAACCTCTTATACTTTTAAACTCTATATTTATATAGACCCTTTTCTTAGTTGGCTATAAAATATAAGAATGTATTATCATTAAAACTTGAATATGCGTTCTTGGTTTTATTAATCAATCCATATATCTTGGGATTGATAATAACCAAGATTTTTTTTTATTTGTACATGAAAATTAATATACTTTATTAAACTTAGTTAATAATAGAATTGTATCACTATCAGCCCATTAATTAGTAATATTTAGGGGTGTTATATCAATTAAGTGGCTAAAATATAGGGTGATTATTTTATTGGGGGAATAATATGGGAAATTGGAATAAGTATTTCTTAAGCTTATTGATTTTAGTTATACTGGTTTCCTGCTCAGGTTGTACGAGAAATAATTCAAATTTAATATCCCAAGCTGAAGCCCAGAGAATAGCCGAAGAACTGATAAGGAAAGAAGATCCTGCCGGTACTCTTTCTCTTTCTTATAATGGATTAGTAACTAGAAAAAGTGAGAATGAAAATGAGGAGGATATACAAATCCATGTGTTCGATGTTATTGGACCAACCTCTGCTCGGGGGAGAGGTCGTGTAGGCCAAATATTAATAAATGCTGAAGATGGTTCTGTAATCGGAAATAATATACAATTTACTTCAAGACCTAATAATGATAATAGGAATATTGAATATGTATATGAATATGAATATGTATACGAGCCTGTAAATGAACAGTATGCTGATAGTGAAGGAGATAGTTCCAGAAGAGTTTATCAAGAGACATGGATCATTTAAGAAAAAAGTAAACTCTTTCTATTGTAGTTTAAGTAATATTCTATCCCTGGTTTGTAATTAAGGCTGCTATAATTTTTCTAAATGATATAAGTTTATATTTTATAACAGCAATAATAATATTTATAACTATGTTATAAGGTGGGGATATTTTATGAAAAATGATCGTCTAATATTGATTGTAGTTATAGGCATATTTCTTTTTGCTGGTGCTCTTTTTGCAGGTTACATTTTATTAGGTACCGATGTTTTCGCCCGAGAATTAACAGAAGATCAGGTTCAAGTTATAATTAACAATGTGGTTAATGAGGGTATAACTGATTCCAGTGAAAGGGCAACTATTGGCAGGCCAATTAGGGTTACCATTAATGGTGTGAGATCCTGGAGAGTGCCGGTAACCTATACTGGTAATAACCCTACTAGAAGAAGTAGGCTGAATGGTGATATCACCCTACCCACCCGACCTCCTCAAGAGGAGGGTAATATGGCAGTTTCCATCACTTTTGCAGATGGTACTACCATGGAGGTAGTGGTAAGTCCGGATGGGGTTATAGTAAATATTAAAACACCAGGAGTGTTACCCTCACCTCAAGAAGTAAATCAACCAGAACCAGAAGTTCAAACTCAAACCAGTAGCGAAAGACAACAACCAACACAACAACCTACACAAAGACAACAACCAACACAGCAACCAACACAGAGAACTTGCTTTGTTTGTGGCGCTCCGACATTTAGAGATTTTAATACATGTGAACAACACCTTAAATGGTAAATAAGATTTATATTAAAGGGGATTAAAACGACCTTTAACATAAAATTTAAAAATCTCCATGAAATCAGATTAAAATTTAAAATAACGTTTATAACCTTTATTATTAAAATCTGGCTGTCCTGGGATATTCAAATTTTAATTAATAGGTTATAAGGATATTAAAAATATGGTGGATTATTAGAAGACTTTTGATAGTGAAACCTATCTTAAACTATCAATTTAATTAATTTTAAAAAATTACCCCCCCATAAAAGCGTTACATTCTAGGGAAACCGAACATTTCTAAAATAATAACCAGCTAGCCAGTAAACCGAATAGTACACTGTATAGCACTGCCTCAGACCCAATCTTGAGGAAGATTTCCCGCCTCACAAAGCGTTTCTTCATATATATCAAACCTTCAATGGTATTGCAGAAGGGGATGGCGCTGGCAAAATCAGCATAGATTAACATTATACCTGCTAAAAAGAGAAAACGAAGGATAAATGATAGTTCACCTAGGGGCCCTAGTAAGGGGTAG
>PWMT01000116.1 GCA_003558085.1 Methanobacteriaceae archaeon | reverse complement strand
TACCTTCAGTGGAAACCCTGGGCCGGGTAACCGTAATCTGTTCAGATAAAACCGGTACCTTAACTAAAAATCAGATGACCACAGTTAAAATTTACTGTGGAGGAAAAACCTATGAAGTAACTGGATCTGGATATGAAACCCATGGAGATATACTAGCTGAAGGAAAACCAATAAGCATAGAAGATGAAAAAAAAGAACTAAAATATACTCTAAAAGCAGGATTACTGTGCAATAACGCTTCATTAGTAGAAGAAAATGGTATCAATGTCTTAGGAGATCCTACCGAAGGAGCTCTAATTGTAGCCGCTGCTAAAGCAGAGCATATTGAAAAAGGAACACGTCTAGATGAAATACCCTTTGAATCGGAAAAGAAATACATGGCCACCCTCCACCAGTTAATAGATGAAAATATTATCTACGTTAAGGGTTCTCCAGAAACCATCGTGGAATATTCTAAAAATCAAATGATCAACAATGAAATAGAAGACCTGGAAGCTGATGAAATATTAGAAAATGCAAATAAAATGGGTAAAGAAGCATTAAGAGTTTTGGGTTTTGCTTATAAAATTGTTGATGAACATAAAACAGATTTAAACACAGAAGATATTGAAGGACTTACCTTTCTAGGTTTACAGGGATTAATTGATCCTCCACGAGAAGAAGTTCAAGATGCAGTTGAACAATCAAGGTCAGCAGGTATTAAAACAGTGATGATTACTGGTGATCATGCTAAAACAGCTAAAGCTATCGCCAAACAACTAGGAATAATCTCATCAGGAGAACGAGTTATTACCGGCAGGGAACTCTCTCAGATGAGTGATGAAGAATTATATGAGATAGTAGATCAGGTTTCAGTTTATGCTCGAGTATCACCTGAACACAAATATCATATCACCACCCAGCTTCAGAAAAAAGGGCAGATAGTTGGAGTAACCGGTGATGGAGTAAACGATGCACCAGCCTTAAAAGCAGCAGATATTGGTATAGCTATGGGCATAACCGGTACTGATGTTAGTAAAGAAGCTTCAGATATGGTTTTAGCCGATGATAACTTTGCCAGTATAGTTAAAGCAGTAGAAGAAGGCCGATTTATATTTGATAATATTCGAAAGATTATTTTATATGTACTGGCTGCAAATGGTGGTCAATCCTTAATAATTTTAGGAGCATTAATTTTGGCTCCCTTTATACCATTATTCTTGTTCAGGCTTCCTTTAGAACCTGTTCAAATATTATGGATAAACTTGTTTGACTCTATATTTCTGGCTCTGCCATTGATTAAAGAACCTAAAGAAGCTAAATTATTGGATAAACCTCCACGTGACCCTGATGAAAAAATAGTTAACTGGCAATTTATTAGAAAAGTTGGACTGGTTTCTCTGGTCATGGCTGGTGCAGGTTTAAGCATTTATTATCTTTATGCTATTCCAGCACTAGGCAATCCTGTTAACGAATTTCTTTTAGCTCAGGCCCAAACTGCAGCTTTCGCTACAGTTATCATGGTACACATATTTTACCTGATAACTGCCAAGTCCCTAAAAGACTCTATATTTAAAATCGATTTATTAGCTAATAAATGGTCCTTATTAGGTATAGGCATCACTATTTTATCTGTGCTTATGATATCTTACATTCCTATCTTTCAGGTTATATTTAGAACTGCCCCCATACCGCTGGAATGGTGGATAACTATTATTTTATTTGCAGTTCCCGGTTTAATTGTAATTGAAATTGAAAAATTATTAGCGCGAAGATTAGGATGGTCATGATTTAAATTATAATAATGACCTCCTAGCGTAAATAGAGACTAATCCAAGTATTTATATAGGGGTATTAATATAGGATAATAAAACTGAAGGTTGATATTAATGGATCGATTAAGCCTAAACCAATATAGAGAAATGGTAGATGGTATAATAGAGTTCAAAAAGATGAATGGCGAGATGCCCAAATTTGCCATTGTAGATGGATGTAAAATAGAAAAAGAAAACTACATAGATATGATAGAGCGGGTGAATAAATTCATACTGGAAATGGGTCGTAATCCAAGGTCAGTAGATATAGAATCCTAATTCAAGACTTAATTAATAGGATATTATCTTTTAATTTTAAAGCTTAGCTTGTTTTATCTTAAACTTATTTTTATATGATTTTTTTTTTAGAGTATATTAATTGGGTTAATTTATCTTGAAATTATTTTTTATATGATTTTTTTTTTAGAGTATATTAATTTGGGTTAATTTATCTTGAAATTATTTTGGTGCTTAATTATTAGTTAACGGGATCGACCATACAAATTAACTATCCACGTTTCTTATTAAGTAATTTTTAGAGTAATTTTAAAGTCCAATTACCCTAAATTTTTTCAACAACTTTTTAGAATTAAGCATTCACCTTTTTTATTAATATTAATTAAATTTTCTTTATGATTAAATTAATATAGAAAAAATTATTTGTTATTAATAAAGAATACTATGTAGAACATTATATTTTATAGCGATAGTTATATTAGTAAATAGAAAGCTGTGGCTTAAATGACATTTAAAGGAGTGTTAAGTAATGGTGGAAATTGTTATTGATGAAGATGCCTGTGTAGGTTGTGGATCCTGTGTGGATGACTGTCCTAATGAGGTATACCAGATGAATGAAGAAAAAGCTAAAACAGAAGTGATAAAAGCTGAAGACTGTATGGCCTGTCTCTCTTGCCATGAAATTTGCCCATCTCAAGCTATGGAGCATCAGGACATACACGTGGCTAAAAGATTATACATAGATCGTAAAGTAAGCGATGTTTTAAATAAAATTATATAAGGGGATTAATATGGAAATGGAAGAGATAAGGGGAACTTTCAAACCGGAACTTATACCAGAAGAAACTGGAGGAGACATAGCAGATTATGAAGAAGCTTTGCATGTTTTAATGAAGTTTGTAGGATCCATGTCCAGTGCCTTGGAACAAGTTTCAGGAAGAGGTGCCAATGCAATTGTTTATCAAGCTGGTAAAAGAATGGGACACGATGCCGGAAAACTCATGGAAAAAACTGATAACTTGGAAAAGGCCATGCAGGAACTGAGTGAAATATTGGGGGTGGAATTCTACTTTGAAATGTGGAAACCCTCTGATCAGGAAGGTTATACCATTGAAAAAGGAGATGAAACAATAGTTAAACTTTTATTTATGGATTGTGTGGTTCGACAGACCCTGCGTAGAACTGGACTCCCCCAAAAAGGACCATTGTGTTATTTATTATATGGTTATATGGTGGGTGCTGTGGAAGAGGTTATGAGCATTAAGGGAAAATTAGACATTGATCATGTGGGTCCTAACGCATGTTTAAAAACCTTAACCATTAAATGGGGTGGTAAATAATGGTAACTATTGCTTTAGAAACTCTGGCTAGCTGCGCTGGATGTGAAATATCAATATTGGATCTGCATGAAGATCTTATTAAATTGCTTGAAAATGCTGAATTAGTTTATGCTCCGGTTTTAATGGATGTCAAAGAACTTCCTGATGATATAAATATTGCTATTGTTTCGGGATCAGTAAGGAACCAGGAAAATAAGGAAAGATTGGAAGAACTCCGTAATAAATCAGATATATTAATTGCTTATGGAACTTGCGCCTGCTACGGAGGCATAACTGGAATGGCAGATTTATACACTCCAGAAGAAGTTACATCACGAAGTTATACTGATAATCCCAGTACCATACCTGCTGAACTTCCAAACGAAACTGTTCCTGAACTTTTAAGTATTGTGCATCCGGCTGCTGATTTTACTTTAATTGATGGATTCATACCAGGATGCCCCCCTAAAGAACAACTTACCGGTGATATATTAATCCCATTAATCAACGATGAAGCTCCTGATGTACCTAAAAAAAGTGTATGCGCAGATTGTCAGCGAAGAATGGAACATGTGGAATTCGATAAAATCTATCGTAGAATTGAAGGAAATCCCGAACCAGAAAAATGTTTTCTATCCCAAGGTTATATTTGTTTAGGTTCAGTAACATTAGGTCGTTGCGGCGGACTTTGCACTGAAGCAGGAGTTCCTTGCCATGGATGTGGAGGACCCTCTTTAGATGTTATTCGCGAACCAAGCCACGATATTTATAATGGGGTTATAAAAAGAATAGCACATCTTTCCAAGATGCCGGAAAAGGATGTGGAAAAGCAGCTTTATGATATTGGACATTTGATATATGGTTTTGTGATTGGAAGCACTATTATGGAGGATAAACAGGTATCTCTTATTCCTCAACTAGTGAAGAAGTAAAGGTGAAATTATGAAAGAAATTGAAATCAGTCCGGTTACTAGAATTGAGGGGCATGCCAAAATAACAGTACAGTTAGATGATACCGGAAATGTGGCTGATGCTCATTTTCATGTCATGGAAATTAGAGGATTTGAAAAATTTCTAGAAGGAGCAGCAGTAGAAGAGGCACCTCGCATAACTCCCCGTATATGTGGAATTTGTCAAACAGCCCACCATTTATCAGCAGCTAAGGCAACTGACGAGATTTTTGGTTTAGAACCTCCACAAACAGCACAAAGATTAAGAGAATTGATGTTGTTAGGTCAATATATTCATTCTCATTCCCTTCACTTTTATTTTTTAGCTGCTCCAGACCTGGTAATGGGTCCAGAATCAGATCCTGTTCTTAGAAATGTGCTGGGTATCATAAAAAATAATCCCGACCTGGCCATGATGGCTATTAATACTCGTAAGATCGGTCAGGAAATAACAGCCAAGGTGGGAGGTAAACCCATATCTCCAGTAACTGCCATACCAGGAGGTCAATCTAAAGGATTAACTGCTGAAGATAGAGACCAACTATTAACTAAAGTTAATGAGGCAATAGGTCTAATTGAACAGGGTTTAGATTCTGTTAAACCAATGTTTGATCAGTACAGTGAAGCTATCGAAGTACTGGGTCCGGTGGAATCCAGTTTCGGAGCATTAACCAATTCAGGTAGTTTAGAATTTTATGATGGTCCAGTTAAAATTATTGATAAAGATGGTGGCCCTATCCATGAATTTGAAGCCTCAGATTATTTAGATTACATTGAAGAAAAAGTACAGCCCTGGTCTTATCTTAAATTTCCCTACTTGAAACAAATAGGTTTTCCTGAAGGTAATTATCGTGTAGGTCCTCTGGCTAGACTCAATGTGGTGGATAATGTTCCTACAGAAAAAGCAGCAGATCTATTTGCCGAATATAAAGAAAAATATGGTATAGCTCAGAATGCTCTTCTTTATCATTATGCCCGTTTAATCGAGCTCATGTATGCTGCTGAAAAATCATTGCAAATTTTAGAGGATGATGTAATCATAGGTACTGACATTCGTAATCCTCTCTTAGAACCATTAATGAGTAAAGAAGAAGCTAAAGAGTCTGGTGAAACTAAACGAGGAGTGGGGTTGATTGAAGCACCCCGGGGAATATTGCTGCATGATTATGAAACTGATGGTGCAGGATATATCAATCGGGCTAACCTTATTGTGGCCACAGGACAGAATAACTTATCCATGGACATGGGTGTTCGAGAAACAGCTAAACAAATGATTAAAGGCGAAGAAGTTTCAGAAGGTCTTAAAAATAAATTAGAAATGATTATTAGAGCTTATGATCCGTGTCTCTCTTGTGCTACTCATACTATAGGAGAAAGCTCACCTTTAGCTGTGGATATATACGATAGTGAAGGCCAATTAATTAAAAAACATCTTATTTGAGGTTTTTACCTCAAAACAATTTTTTTTTAGTAGCTATTATTTTTAGAAAAAAGGGGACTATCCTATATATAAAGTTAAAAATCTGCTGCTTGATTAAAATTTTTAAAAGTTAATAATGTAGGATCTAATTTATCCACTTTTACATAAAGTGTATGCAATTTTTTAATAAATGACTTCACCTCTTTTCTTCCGACTGAAAGTTGGGCATAAATAATTTTACGGGTTTTTTTAGTATAAATGGCATGCAATGGTTCTAAATTTTCACCTGATTTTTCTCTCTGATAGGGTACTAGTGCGTCATATTTTTCTTTATACTCTATGAATTGTTTAAAAATTTTTTTAACAAAAACTGGAGAAATTAAAGGGGAATCACAGGGTAGAACTAGAGCATGATCAGTATTAATATGCTTTAATCCGGTGTATATTCCACTTAGAGGGCCTTGGCTTTCTATTTCGTCTGGAAGAATTTTTAAATCAAATTCATAATTTATGGTTGGTTTAAGGATTTTATGGTATTGTTGGCACTGTTTTTCATTTCTCAGCACCAGGAGAACTTCATCCACCTCATTTTTCAGTTTTTCCAGTAGATGCACGATCATAGGCTTATTTTTAAATAGCATTAAACCTTTGTCTTCCCCCATCCTACTACTTAAACCTCCGCATATAATTATACAGGATCTTTCAATATTTTTAGAGATTTTAACTACCTTCTCTATTATTAATCAAAATTTAAGTAGAAATTAAAAAAAATATTTACTTGTTATTCTGAAGTAGGATAATTAGGACTTTCATTGGTGATTAGAAGGTCATGGGGGTGACTTTCATGTATACCACTGGAAGTAATACGTATCAATCTAGCTTTTTTTTGCATGGAGGGGATATCTGGAGCACCACAGTATCCCATGGATGCCTTTAATCCGCCCACCAACTGGTATACCATTTCAATTACTGAGCCCCGGTAAGGCACCACTCCTTCTACTCCTTCAGGGACTAGTTTGGAGTGCTTCATGGGTCCTTTCACTTCCTGGAAGTAACGATCGGTACCTGCTCCAGTTCCACCAGTCATGGCTCCTAGAGAACCCATTCCCCGGTATTGTTTATATTTGCGACCATTCATGATTACTACATCACCAGGTGCTTCATAAGTACCTGCTAGTAAATTACCCATCATAATAACATCTGCGCCGACTGCAATAGCTTTGGCTATATCTCCAGAGTAGCGTACACCACCATCTGCTATGACTGGGACTTTATCTTCGGCTGCCACCTCAGCTACTTCTGAAATAGCAGTTAGCTGTGGAACTCCTATACCGGCAATTATGCGGGTGGTGCACATGGAACCTGGGCCGATTCCCACTTTCAATCCATCAACTTCCTGAGCTAAAAGATCTTCTGCTGCTTCGCGGGTAGCAATATTACCTACAATTAAGTCAGCGTCTATATTCTGCTTTATAGTTTTTATATATTTAACTATGTTCATATTGTGTCCATGAGCAGTATCGATTGCCAGTATATCAGCACCCGCCCTATCCAAGGCTATAGCCCGATCTAGATCAAAAGGCCCGGTAGCAGCAGCAACTATAAATCTGCCTTGATTATTTCTGGAGGCTTCAGGATGTTTTTTACGTTCCAATATATCTTTAATAGTAACGATTCCCACGATTTTACCTTCACGAACCACAGGTAGTCTTTCCACTTTATTTTCGTAGGCAATATCCAGGGCATCTTCTGCAGTGATATTTTCATCTACCGTTACCACCTTACTGGTCATAAACTCCTTAACTTTTTTATGGGCATCTGAATTGATAATGGGTTTAATATCCCGGCGACTAATGATACCAATCAATTTTCCATCATCAACTACAGGCATACCACCAACATTTTCCTGATCCATCATTTGATGGGCTTCTTTTAAAGATGATTCTGGGTTTATAGTAACAACATCATGAATAGTAAGCTCACCAGATTTTTTAACTTGTTTAATTTGTTTAACTTGCTGTTTTATAGTCATGTTACGATGGATTACACCCATTCCTCCTTCTTGAGCTAGACTAATGGCCATTTTTGATTCAGTAACCGTATCCATGGCAGAACTGATTAGAGGAACATTTAATTTAAAATTTCTAGAGACCATGCTTTGAGTGGACACATCTTTGGGTTCTACTTGGGATGCCCCAGGCAGGATAAGAAAATCATCAAAAGTATAACCTTCTGGGGCTTCTTTCAATTTTTTAGAATACATATCTACACCTTAGAAATTTAAATAATATTTTATACTGATCGGAAATCATTAATTATATTTTATACTAATTTGAAATTATCAATCAACTTTTTTAGTTCTCTTACTGCACTATGATGGATATTACCCGAATTTCTATCGCCACCAATACATGCAGCACCCCTAATACCTACCACATCACATCCTATTTCATAGAGTGGTTTTAACTGTTCCTTTTTTATGGAACCTGCTAGGGCAGATTTTAATCCATAGTTATGTATTTCGCTAACAAAGGTATTCAATTTATCCATATCCATAAAATCAAGAAGAGTTTTACCGTCTTTTATTGCGGTATCAACCATAGCCAGATCTGCTCCAGATTCAGCAGCTACTTTAGGAATTTCCATAGGATCAACAGCCCCTACTCGGTAAGCATCAGCATAACCAGAAGCCACTACTAATGCTTTGGAATTATTTTTTTTTACACTTTTAACTACATTTTCCATTACTTCCCGGGCTTGAGCATAATTCTCTGTTCCATAAAGACCTACCTTTATATAATCTGCTCCAGAAATCAGTGCTCCCAAAGCTGCTAGGGAAACCGTACCTGGCTTGTAAGGAACATCGCCTAGTGTAGCACTGACCATCATAGGGTATGGAGTTATTTCTCTTATTTCTTTGATGATCCAGGGAAAATTAGCACCTAATGATCCCTCTTTAGGATTTTTAACATCAATTATATCTGCACCGCCTTCAATGGCTTCTTGTGCTTCCTGAGTGTTTATAGGGCTTATTAGTAGAAGCAATTTATATTCCTCCTTATAGGAAAAAAATCCTTAAAATTTTTTATTTATTAATGGTTCACTTATTTTTTTCTGGGTAAATGCAATGCACTGATTTTGCAATTATTATCTGTAATTATCATCTTATATTTAAGGCAGGTTTAGATAAATGCCTAATTAATATTTTTTAACTATATGCAAATCCGTTTATAAAAACTTTTAGATAATTAAATCCTAGACTAGGGTAAAAATTTTTAGGTACACTTATTAGCAGCAATTTTTAAGTTTTTTTAATATAAAATGAGTATTAACTCATTTTTTTTCCAAGAATGGTGATCCTTTTTTTTGAATCATTTTTCGAATCTTTTCATGGTTTTCTAGAAAAAAACCAGATTTTTTAGTTTCTTGACGAATTTTTTCCACAATTTCATTAGTTGGTATTTCTAAAGGGCATTCCAGGGTTCATAAGCCACATAAAGTGCACATGTAAAGGCCTGATTTAAAGCTAGCTTTATCGTCTTGGATGTACTTGCTTAAGGCCACCCCACGACCACCTAAATAGCCACGGTAGCCAAATTCATTACCCACCACATTATACACTGGACAGGATACTATACAGCTACCACATCCAATACACCATAAACATTCTTCTAAAGCCTGCAACCTTCCATTATCTAATAGGATCACCACTAATCTTCCTGATCCGTACATATCATTTAAGAGTTTTTTCTCTATATCTGCTGTTTTGGATGGGGCGGATATAATATTAATATAGGAGGGTATTTTTGTACCAGTAGCATAAGCGGTTTCCAGTTTAACTACAGAAACAGCATCTTCAATACTTTCCACCAGTTTATCCACACCTACAACTACAATATGAATATCCATTAGTGAT
>PWMT01000167.1 GCA_003558085.1 Methanobacteriaceae archaeon | reverse complement strand
ATCTACAGATCAACACAAATCAAGTAAAAAAAAGGGTTTCTACAAAGCCTCAAAAATAATTAATAATTTAGTTTTTTATTCATTAAAATTTAAAATTGGACAAAATATAGGAAAAAATTTTTTGGTAAAATGATATTAGCCTAAGGATGATAATAAAAATCCTTAAAGTTTATACTTAGATAAAAAAAACTCTTAATTATATACCTTATTATCTTTAATAATCTTTAACAAGGCTGCAGCAATATCCATAGAATTGAAGCCAACTTCAATTAACTTCTCCACCGTGTGGATGTAATCATCCAAATTATCCTCCTGAATATAGTTTTTAACTTTCTCTATTAAAAGATCAATTTTAATATTCTCAATATCTTTTAGAGAAGGAATTTTTTTCTGCTTGATTTTGGTTTTGGTGTAGCGCTGAATATCCCTCAGTTTGTAAATTTCCTTGCCTGAAACAAAGGTTAAAGATATTCCATGTTTTCCTGCACGTCCAGTTCGACCTATCCGATGTACGTAATATTCGTTATCATTTGGAACATCATAATTGATTACCGCTTCTACATCCGGTACATCTATTCCTCGAGCAGCCACATCAGTGGCAACTAGTATATCTATTTTATTGTTGCGGAATTTTTTCATCACTCGGTCCCTTTGAGCCTGTCGCATATCACCATGTATACCATCCACCAAATAGCCTCTGGTTTTAAGATTTTTTACTAGTCGGTCCACTCTTCTTTTAGTATTGCAAAAAACCAGTGCCAGATTAATATCATGGATATCCATTAAGCGCGATAAGAGTTCAGTTTTCATTTTTTCATTTACTTCAAAATAGCTCTGCTCGATCTTTGGAGCAGTGAGATGATGATGAGGAACTTTTAAAAATTCAGGATTAGTTTGATATTTTTTAGTTAACTTCATTATATCCTGAGATAGGGTGGCCGAAAATAGTAAAGTTTGTCTTTGTTCTGGAACAAAACGCAAGATTGCTTCAATATCATCTCTAAATCCCATATCTAACATTTCATCTGCTTCATCCAGCACTACTGTTTCCACTCCATCCAGTTTTAGGGTACCTCGTTGTAGGTGGTCTATTAACCTGCCAGGAGTACCAATGACAATATGAACTCCCTTTTTTAAGGCTCGAATCTGTCTTCCAATGGGTTGGCCGCCGTAAATAGGAAGTACTTTTACTTTGCGCATATAGCTAGCAAGTTTAACTATTTCCTGAGCAACTTGTATACATAGTTCCCTAGTGGGACATATCACTATAGCCTGAAGAGAATCATCAGGAATATAGATTTTTTCTAATAAGGGTATTCCAAAGGCAGCGGTTTTACCGGTACCGGTTTGGGCCTGTCCAATAACATCCCTACCCTCTAAAACTTTAGGAATGGTAAGGGACTGAATAGGTGTTGTTTCTTCAAACCCAATATCTTTTATAGCTTGTTTGATTTCTTTAGATAAAGTTAATTCATTAAATAGTAATTGATCCATAGTATCTCCTCTTATTTAAAAAAAATAATATGATTGAAATTATTTTAGCTCGATTTTTAGCTTAAATAAAATTAGCAAAATAATCAAAATCTGCAATGTTTAATTAAAGTTGTATTTTAGCACATTTAAATTATACTGTGAATTTATACTCAAAAGCCTATGATATTTATACCAGTTGAAAATACTCTGAAATCATAATCAATAGCCTATGATATTTATACCGGTTGAAAATTGATAAAATATAAGCTAAAAAAATGATTGTCCTTTCCCCAGAATTAAATTCTTATTTAAACTCACAATGCGTATTAAAACGACACTTGGCACATTTTCTTGAATTATTTGTGGGAATAAAATGTTTAGAACCAGTGAACATATCCTGCATTCTTTGTAGCAGTTTTTTTATCTTTATTTGGGAGAATTCTTTGAATTCTTCCATCCAGTATATGTTATCGGTGCCTCTTTCTCTTAAAGCACCTATTATTTTTCGATTATCACCACTAATGAAATCCTGGAAAGCCAGGCAATAACCCCATACTTGATTTATAGTGGATTGATAGGCAACAGTTCCCGGTTTATCATCTATTATTATGAATTCATCTGGAGTTAACCAGATTTCATCTATAGAACCCCTTATTCCATAGTTAGTAGATAAGACAAACATTTCTCTAGTTAAATATTCTTCTCTTTTAGATAATTTCATCAACTCAGCGAAATTAGTCTCTGTAGCATCTTGTTTAAAATTAGTGTCTAAATTTTGATGAATTTGTTGACCTTTTATCATTTCAGGAGTGGCTGCCAGTTCAATACCCTGCACATGCTCTAAATAGAGGCTGTATTCACAGAAACCTTGTTGATTTAACCAGCTAATAGGGAAATTAATTTTCCCTTCCATAATTAAAACCCCTTTGATATAGGGGTGGGGTTCATATTTTTGAGTCCACATCTAATCAGCTCTTAACCAGTTAAAGCTAAATTTTATTTTTAGGGAGTAAATTCATTATATTTTTTTATTCTTCTATGGAATAAAATCATCAATAGTTAATTACAATGATAAAATTTATTAAATTAAAATATTATCCAAAACCCCATCTGAGAAGTAAGGTTAATAATATACCTAAAATTAAAGCCAAAATCAATTCCTTCCAATCTATTGACTTAATATCCATTTTAACACCTTTTATATTGTTCTTGCAGCTTAAAAAATAATTTATATAATAAAATAATATTTCATCTATATTAAACCTTCCAAAAAAAAAATCAAGGCGAAATAGTAAAAGTATAATTAAAGTTTTAATTTTGCTAATTTTAATTTAACTAATTTTTGCCAAATATTAGATATAGTCAAATTTAATTCTTAGGAAGATTTTAAGTAGATATATCCACCAGTTTTTTAATTATTTTTCTATATAATTAATTTAAATCAGATTTCATGCCACCAACTAATATATCTTTTTAAAATGAATAATGCTAACAATGTTTTCTATAGGAAAAAATTTTTCCATAAGCTCCTCATCTTTGGTAGTACTCTTAATAAACACTCCTAAATTGTAATTAATCATTATTTCGTTTATCGTTCCACCCCATGCTTTATTTGTTTGACCTATCTCAAATTTTGGAGCCCTATCATCTACTAAGGTCAAAATTATCTTTTCACATTTTATGATATCTTCAATATCCAGAACTTCTATTTTTTCCATATTTGTCATATCTTAACCCACCCCCCCCTTTAGATTTAATCGAACCTGCTAAACTTATAAGCCCGATAAAATCTGTATAACTATATTTCTTGTTTAACCAGTAAATATTTTAAGATATAAAAAAATTCATGGATATGGCGCTATTTAATAAAAAAATTTCTATCCATACTTGTTTTAAAAAAAGTTTTACTTAAACTGTGGAATTGAATTAGATAATTTTTAGTGAAAATATTTTGAACTTCGGAGGAAATTTAAGTCTTTATATGGATCCTAATATTCATTTTAACTCTTAGTAAAAACATATAATCCCTAAAAATTGTACTGGCTTATAAGTAAGTAAGTTTATACATAATCAATGTTAAAGTATATAGAGGAGGTATTTTTTTGGCAACGGAGTTAAAAAAAGAAGTACTGGAAACTATGGCTACATTAATTACAACCGCTTTTGGTTTAGTTGCAGCTTTAGCATGGAATGAAGCCATACAAGTTTTGATTGAAGAATTTATATCACCAGAGGATGCATTAGTAGGGGTTTTAATATATGCCATATTAGTAACTTTATTGGCAGTTATAGCCACTATATTAATCGCTCGCTCACTGGCTCGCTTGGATATAGAAATTTCTAATGACTAAAAACAAATTATATTAAAGAAAGAAGAATATGAATTATTCACTTAAGACAACCTTAGTTTTAGATAAACCTTCCAGAATTCTTAAAGAAGAATTTTTTATTAAATAACCCCCCAAAACATCAACGATTAAAGGGAACCAGAGAATTTTTGACAAATTTCGGATTAATGTTTTAGAATAGCTTAATTCACCCTCTATAGCCACCACTTTTATGCCCATAATATTTTTTCCTAAGGTGCTGGTTTTAGCTTTTTCCAGGTAGGTGAAATAAAGGAGAATAATTATAGCCAGTATAATTAAGCTATAGTTGTAGAGGAAATAAATTCCAGTTAACACCACCAGTGGATAAATAATTGTACTCAAAAGCCACATAATAGCAGTTATCACCAAAAAGTCTATGATGAAAGCGATTATTCTTTTTTTAGTTAAAATCTCCATTGAAACCCCGTTAAGTATTTATATATAATTACCCTTTAGCAAAATATCAATTAAAGAAGTATTTAAAATTTGTTAAAAAAAGGATTTAACATACCCTGGGAACTGGGTCCGCGATAGGAGCTTCTAAAATTCTTTTACCTCCTACCGATGTTTCTAATATGACATGTTTATCCTTGGTTACTTCACCGATAATCTGAGCTTCAGAACCATATTTAGTCTTCTTTATAGCCTTTAAGGTTTCCTCAGCCAGATTATCATCTACACCCATGATAACTTTTCCTTCATTAGCTACTTCATAGGGATCGATGCCTAACATTTCTGAAACAGCGATAACTGGTTCTTTTAAAGGAATTTTATCTTCTTCAATTAGTAACCCCAACCCTGATTTGTTAGATATTTCATTTAAAGCATTGGCCAATCCACCTCTAGTAGGATCCTTCATACTGGTCACTCCCCCAGTATTTAGGGCAGTTTCTACTATTTCCCAAATGGGGGCCACATCTGATTGAAGATCTGTATCATATCCGAATCCTTCCCGATAAGACATTAAGGCCATTCCATGGTCACCTACACTGCCAGAGAGAATAATTTTATCTCCTAAATTTAGTGAAGAGTCTCTTTTTATTTCTCCATTTTTTACCAGACCAATACCAGTGGTGGTGATGATCATTTGATCCAGTTTTCCCTGTTCCATCACTTTCGTATCCCCGGTGATAATGGATACTCCAGTTTCCTGGCATACTTCATCCATGGACTGTACAATGGTCTCTAAATCTTCTCCTGGAAAACCTTCCCTTATGACCATTGCATTGGCAATAGCCAGAGGTTTTGCTCCCATAACCGCTATATCATTTATAGTACCTGCAATTGATAGTTTACCAATATCTCCTCCTGGGAAGAATAAGGGATCAATTGTGTGTCCATCCGTGCTGATCACTATTTCCCAGTCCCCTAAGGGTATGCTTGCACCGTCATCCAGGTCATCAAGGCCCACACCATCATTCACTTTCTTGTTTTTTATGTTTTTCAATAGTATTTCTGAAATCAAATTCTGCATTACTTCTCCGCCAGCTCCATGTGACATCCCTATCTTCATTATTACACCTATTTTAGCAATTATTGTATTTTTGAACCATATTTGATTTATTATAATTTTTAAACAAAAAGGGTTAATGTATGATTTTAATTTAAAATATTTAAATATACTTAATTTAAATCATAGATTTATTTTTATTTTTACTAAACTCAGTATATTTTTAGTATTGCAAAGTACTTATTGACCATGATTATACTCTATATTACCTTTAAAAATTGGAATATCCTTAAGACAATAAAGATTAAATCTTAGAATGAACAAAATCTTTTTAAAGCTGGATAGACTATGAATAGATACAAATAAAAAATTGCATTATTTATGCTTTTAAATTCAGTTTTTTTAGTGATTTTGGAATATTTAAATAATTATATAAGTATTCCCTTATTAACTGTAAATTTAGATTATTAATAAAATTTTAAGGTGATATTATGGCTATATGGCAAGGTAAATCAATGAAAACACCTACTGGTGGAAGAGCGAAAATGAGTCGAGGTAAACGGAAATCAGAACTCGGAAGAGCAGCAGCAGAAACAAAAATCGGAGGTAAAAAAAATAGAAAAATCCGAACTCAAGGAGGAAATGTGAAAATTCGGTTAGCCACGGATGAAAAAATAAACGTAGTTAATCCTGAAACTAATAAAATGGAATTAGTTGAAATAATCAGTGTTATTGAAAATCAGGCAAACCCCAACTTCGTTCGACGTAATATAATTACTAAAGGGGCTCTAGTTGAAACTAGTTCAGGAAAAGTTCGGGTAACTTCTCGTCCTGGTCAGGACGGAGTACTAAACGGTGTATTGATTGCAGAATGAAATAGAAACTGAAATTAAACTTCAGGTATCTAAATTTTTAAATTATGTTAACCAGAACTTACCGGAAGGTATGGAACTGGAATATGAAGGTTTCTATAACAGAGGTTTTTTTGTCACCAAGAAAAGATATGCTCTTATTGAAGATGATAATATTATAGTTAAAGGTTTAGAACTGGTGAGGAGAGACTGGGCTAATATAGCCAAAAAAACTCAACAAAATATACTTATAGCTACTTTAAAGGACGGATCACCAGCTAAAGCTAAAAAAATCATCAAAAATGTTATAAGGGATATCCGAAAAGGGCAGATTACTAGGGATGATCTGGTTATTCACACCCAGATCACAAAAAATTTGAAGAATTATAAACAAATAGGTCCCCATGTAGTGGCAGCTCAAAAATCTAGAGAGAAGGGTCGAAAAATTGAAAGAGGTTCTATTGTTCGCTACATTGTAGTTAAAGGCAAGGGTACTATAAGTCAAAGAGCAGTGCCCTTGGAAGATATTGAAAATATGGATTATGATCCCAAATATTATATCGAAAATCAAGTTTTACCTGCTGTTTCAAGGATAATGAATTCATTAGGATATTCTAAAGATGAAATTTTGGAATTTAGTAGAGATGAACAGCAAAGTAGCCTGGATACTTTTTTTTAGATTTACAAATATTTTTAGATAAATTTTTATATCGAATTAAGGCAAGTATATATTGAATATTAATTAAAATTATTAGTCAGCTACTGCTTAGCCCTAATTAAAGTTAATAAAAAAATAATGATTAATTCTCAATCATTATTAGGTGGGATCATGCTTAAAATGGTTTTTTTCGATATTGATGACACTCTTTTCGATACCTCCGGTTTTGCTAAGCTTGCTCGTAAAGCAGCTTTGAATATGATGATAGATGCTGGTTTACCCTTGAATTCAGTAGAAGCTTATAATCTTTTAAAAGAAATTATATCCCAAAAAGGATCTAATTATGATAAACATTTTAACCTGTTAACCAAAACAGTGTTCGGAGAGGAAAAACCACTCTTAATTGCTCTGGGGATGATCAGTTATCATAATGTTAAGTTTGCCCTACTTAGACCTTTTCCCAAAACTAATTCTACCCTGATAAATTTAAAAAGTAAAGGTTACCGTATGGGAGTTATTTCTAATGGTATAACCATAAAACAATGGGAAAAACTTATTAGACTAGGTATTTATCATTTTTTTGATGAAGTAATAACTTCTGATGAGGTTGGTTTTGAAAAACCACACCCTCGAATTTTTGAAGAAGCTTTAAATCGAATGGATTGTGTACCTAATAAAGCGGTCATGGTTGGTAACAAATTTTCAGAAGATATGATGGGTGCAGTGAATGCGGGGATGTCTGCCATACTAGTTAATTCTAAGTTAACACCTAAAGAAAAAGAATATATTGAAAAAGAAAAACTGGATGTAAAAGTTATTGCTAATATAAGTGACTTAAATGATATATTATAAATAAGATCTGGAATTAAAAATAAACGGTTCTCAAAGCCAGAATATGATTAATTTTATAGTTTATATCCATTAAACTATAAATGTGGGGGGTTTACTTGAATTATTACCATAATGAACAAATGGAAACTATTATACAACAACTCAGGCAACCTAAAACTTTGGAAGATCTAAAGTTGCCTAAAACACTTATTCGAGATTTGATATTAAAAATAATTTATGGTCATGGTACAGTTCAAACTCAACGGTTAAATGAAATCACTGGTTTACACTGGGATATTCTAGAAACCGTTCTTCGAAAACTGGAAGATGATGGACTTTGCGCGCAAGTGGGTGGTGGTTTCCTATTTTCCAGTGTAGAATATACCATTACCAAAAAGGGTAGGTTAAAAGCTAAAAATATAATTGTTGAAAATCCCTACATGGGTCTTGCACCAGTTTCTTATGAAAATTACTGGGAGATAATGGAAACCCAATTAGAGGATCGTTTTCCGATTGAAATCCCAGAAGAAATAATTAATCTTGCCTTCTCTGATGTAGTGGGTCTTAGTTATGCTAAAGAAAGCTTAGTAGAGGCCTGTATTATTGGTAAAGGTATATTTATTTATGGTGCTTCGGGAACTGGTAAGACTTTTATTGTAAGTCAAACTCCTGAATTATTACCCCCCATAATCATGCCCCAATATATCGAATTTGGAGGCAAAATTATTCAATTATTTGATCCAGATTTCCATAAAAAATGCCCTGAACAACCTTCTGATCCAAGATGGGTTAAAATATATGCTCCCTTTGTTTTTACGGGAGCAGAACTAAATTTAAATAAATTAGAAACTTTATATGACCCTAATAAAGGAGTATATGAAACTTCGCCTCTTATAAAAGCCAATGGTGGAATATTACTGCTGGATGATTTAGGAAGACAAAGAGATGATCATGAACTAATATTAAACCGTTTAATTGTACCCATGGAAAATAAAAAGGATATCCTTTATGTTAGAGGAGTTCCAGTAATCGTCTTTAGTTTTTTTATACCCGTCTTTTCCACTAACCTAGATTTAAGCATCATGGATGAAGCTCATCTAAGGAGAGCTCCTTTACATATTTTTCTCAAAAAGCCGTTCCTGAAAAATGTAGCTGAAGTATTTAAAAGAAATATGGATTTTTTACAAGAAAATTATGATAATAACGTTTTAGAAAGGTTTAAAAAAGTTTACACTCCTCTTGATCAGGGAGGGGAGGGTTTAATGCCCAGCTATGCACACGCTAGAGATGTTGCTCAAATATGTCAGGCCGCCCGTATCTCGAAAAAAAAAGATGATGTGGATGTAGAGGTACTGGAAGAAGCATTAGATAAACATGTTTTAATCAACCTACAACGAAAAGGTATCGATATGGATAATTTAAGTAGTAATACTAGAACTTTTCTCATAAAAAGTAAAGAAAAGGATAAAATATCTCAAGTGCTTTCTATCTACGGTCCAGGACTAATCTCCTATCACTCCGGAATAGTGATGGTTGATCTAGACGATACAATAACACCTACACAACTATCCCATATACTGCAAGATAAGGATGTAGAATTTGAAGATATACAAATAATAGCTGAAACAGAAAGGCATTTGAAAAAAATAGTATTAGATCAATAGTTATTGATATTAAATAAATATTTTTATAGTTGGCTTCTGATGTCTCTATCTAAAACTTTTAAAAAGTATATGCTGATAATTATGGTAATATTATTAGCAACCGCATCTGCTGGTTGTATTAATAAACTTACAACTATAGATACGTCCTTAGAATCAATAGAAACTAGTTTAAATAACTCCCTAACCGAAAGAGAAGAAAAAACAATTACAGCCTCTAATGCAGATAAACCGGATAAATATGATATTAAGGGTAGATGTAACTATGTGATAGATGGAGACACCCTTAATGTGGAGGGTGTGGGGAGAATCCGATTAGTAGGAATTAACGCTCCTGAAAAAGGAGAACCTGGATATATAGAAGCTAAAAATTTTTTAGAAAGTGCTTGTCTGGGAAAAATTGTGTATCTGGATATAGATGATGAAAAAAATTATGACCGCTACGGCCGTATCTTAGCTGTGGTTTATGTGGGAAGTACTAATATAAATGAAGAATTACTTCAGAGAGGATACGCTGAGATAATGTACAAGTAGGTTTAGAGATGCGGTATTTATATACTAGTTTTACACATATACTATATACAT
>PWMT01000132.1 GCA_003558085.1 Methanobacteriaceae archaeon | reverse complement strand
TTTACCAATACGTTTAGCTTCCTCTTCCTTTGAAGTATCCCGCAGAAAATAAGTGGAAAGGGAATCTTCACCAGTGTATATATCCTTAGTAAAACGGTAATTTATGGCTCCAGCCACATAATAGGAAATGGTATGGACTACTATAAATAATAAACTAAAAATTAAATATTCCATCAATTCTAGTTCCACCTAATAATTTGGTTATCATTTCAGCCCCTAAATAGTTATTAAATCTAATAGAGCAACTTGATTCTATATAATAGGAAGTTAAAAATAAATTTTCTGATTATAATTTTTTCCTAAAAAAGATTGTAGTTTTACAATTAATAGAATTGCAAGTCCAGTTTAATTGAAACCTTTCCTATCTTAATCTTAGAAAATATAAATCTCTTAATAATTCATGATTAAATCATTGCATAATCTAAATAGAGTCATTATTCAAATAAAAATCTGATAAACTTTACCTTGTACTGGTTTTAAATTGGAGTAAATAATAAATAACATTATGCCCTATTAAAGTTTATTCAATGATTTTAGGAGTAGATAAAAATGAAAATTCAATTACTAGTAGTGGCTCTTTTAGCTCTAGTTTTGATCACTGCCGGATGTGTGGATAACGGTAATCAGACCACAGAAGAAACCATCACTTATGAAGCTGAAGGGTTTTCCTTCCAATACCCAGCCAACTGGGAAGAGGTACCAACTTTAGACGACATAATCCAGGTGGGGGATCCCGCTAGTGCAAATGAAGCTGGCGAGTTCACTACCGCTATGACTATTAATAAAGTTGAACTGGAAGCAGGTAGAAGTTTTCAAGATGCGACAACGGATGTTCGTCAAGCATTAGAAGCAGATGCTGATTATGAATTAATAGGAGAACGAGATTTAACTATTAATGGTCAGGAAGCCAAAGAATTTGAAGTGAAATTCCAAGATAACGGTATGGAATTTCAAGGATTTTTTGTACTCGTTTCCAATGATGAAGTTATACTGGCAGTGGGTGGTTCTTTAGTTCCAGATTTCCCCCAGCAGAGAGAAAATTTACAACTGATAATAAATAGTATAACCTTTACTTAAATCTAAAAAAAATTAAATAAACCCTATTATTTTTTTCTAAGGGTCTTAAAACTTTTTTTTATAGGGCCATCAAATATTCTGTTTTTCAATTAGATAACCTAAAAGAATGCTGCTATTTAAGCTTTTAATTTTTCTTTATAAGAAATTATTTTATCAATAGTGATTTTATTATAAGACCGTCTAGTAAAGTTGATTTAATAATTCTATATTAATATAATTATAAACTATTAACTAAAAAACTAAAATCATTAAAACCTACATTAATATATCGGTGTAAATTTAAAATCAAAGATTGATTTAAGATCCACTATAAAATGTTGATTTTCCTTTAGCTATAATAAAAATCAGGAGATTAAAGTTAATAGGGACAGGTTGTATAATTATGCAAATTGGGGCCGAATGTGGAACACTTAACCCGGACCCAGCAAATTTCTGCCTAAATTGCTGGATAAAATTTGAAGACCCGGAAGCAAAGATTAGCTGTTTTCAATGTGGAATGTAAAATATTATCTACACCTCAATACCGTATGGGATGTGGATTAAATTTAAAAGAAAATGAAAAATCTTTACTAAACATGATGAATTTAAAGTTGATGGTGATATAAAAGATTTTAAGCATGCAATTGATCTAATGCAAGATTTTACTGATGATATTAAGGAACTGATTAGCACTAAAAAGATAACACTTCCTAGTGAGGAAGTTTCAGATTCCCTACTTGAGGAAAAAATAGAAGAAATTACCCCATCAAGATTTAACCATTCCGCCTTAAAAGGAGAATCTGAAAGTGTGCAGTTTTCTTGGAGAGAAAAATGTACCCTATGTAAATCCACTCCCTTAGTATCCGGTAAGATAAATCTATGCTGGGCTTTAAAAGTGTAGCTACTATTTACACTCCCCTAAAAGGAATCTCCCTTTTTTTAATATTTTTTCCAATATCCTCGAATCGGGGCATATCATAACAGTTATTTTAATTTGAATTGCTCTTTTGCAAATAAGCAATATCAAATCTTAAATACTATTATTTTCAGATTAAAAAGAAGATGATAGATTAGGGCTTATCAATCCGGAATTAATGCCACTTAGAGATATTAGGGGATCGTATTAGTCAATAAGGGGATAAGTTAGAATATGGTGAGGGTTATGGATAATAATAACTTCGTAGTAGAACTTGAAGCAGGGCTTTCCCGGGAGAAGATTGGAGGAAAAGGGATCAACCTTGCTACCATGGCCTCTGCTGGTTTTAATATTCCACCGGCAATCATCATACCCGTTACAGCTTATGATTATTTTATTAAAAAGGAATTAGAATCTAAAATAGCTAAAATAATAGATTCGATAAATTTTAACCAAGAAAATTCTATTTCTAGAGGATGTTCTAAGATCAAGGAGCTCATCAAATCAGAAGAGTTACCTGCAGATATGATTTTACCTATAAAGCATAAAATAAGTGAACTACCAGAGGGTTATTATGCGGTTAGATCCTCGGCGGTGGCTGAAGATCTGGCTGATGCTAGCTTCGCTGGGCAATTAGATAGTTTCTTAAATGTTAAGAAGGAGGATATATTAGAAAAAGTAGTTGCCTGCTGGGCCTCCTATTGGAATGATCGGGCAGTAAAATATCGGCATGATTCCACATTGGAACAATTAGAAACCGGTTTAGCGATAATTGTACAGAAAATGGTGCATGCTAATGCTTCCGGAGTGATCTTCACCGCTAACCCTATTGATGGAACTGAAAATCTGGTTATGGAGTCGGCTTGGGGTCTGGGGGAGGCGATGGCCTCGGGAATGGTGAGCCCGGATATTTTTATTTTAAACCGAGAAGGTGAAATCCTTAACCAGAATATTAAAATCAAAGAGAAAGCCTATTTCCTTCAAAATGGTGAAAACACCTTAATTCGGCTCAGTGAAGAGGATAGTAAAAAACCCAGTCTAGGTGAGAGTGACCTTAAAAGATTATATAAAATCGCCTTGGATCTGGAAGAATACTTCCAAGTACCACAAGATATTGAATGGGACCTGGAAAGTGAAACTTCATCTATTTATATTCTACAATCTAGACCAGTAACCACCCTAATTAGTAGAGAGGAGCAAGATGATATCTTATGGACCCGTGCTTATGGGGATGAGTACTGGGCTGATGCCACCACCCCCCTATTTTATGAGGTGATGGGTAAAATGCTCACCAATTATGTTAACCATGAAGGAGCCCGTATAATGGGTTATAGTGAGATAACTGATTCACCCCTCCTTAAACTACATAAATCCAGGGTTTACTTTAATAGTTGGGTGCTGGAGAAAGCTTTTTCATATTATCCTAAATTTGCAAGATCTAAAGAATTATTAAATTATTTTCCCTTAGAGGATCAGGAGAGAATCTCCCAGTATCCCTCACCTTTACATAAAACCTTAATTTCACAATTATTAGTAGCTATCCGGGATCCAGATGGATTAATGCACCGCACCGATAAAGCCTACCGTAAATGGGCGCTAGGATTTATGCAAAAATGCACCTATTTTGATCAAAAGGATTTAAAGAGCCTGAGTGACCAGCAACTCCTTTCCCTATATAAGGAAATAGAAGCAGCAGGAGTAAAACACTATCAACTAATCAGATATGGTATGGTCTCCCATTCCATCGCCACTAATTTGATGATTAAAAACTGGCTAGTGGAATGGTTAAATGATGAGGACGGAAGCCTCTATGCGGGTCTAATAACTGGCTTAGATGATAATAAAACCGTGGAAATGAATATAAAATTTTCTGATTTAGCTAAAATATTAAAAGAAGACCCAATACTTTTAGATAAAATTAATTCCCATGATGATCTAGGTAACCTTAGCCAGGTAGAACTAGAAGAACTATTAACTTACAACAAAATTTTTAGAGAAGGTTTCCATTCATTTATAGCAGATTATGGTCATCGTTCTAATACACGGGAGATATTATATCCCCGCTGGAGGGAAGATAAAGCATATGTATTAGAAGTGATTAAATTATTATCCTCATCAGATCTTGATTTAAGAGAAAAAGAATTAGAAAGCCGTGCACATAGAATTAAAACCGAAAAAGTAGTATTAAATAGAATTAAAAATGAGAAAGCTGGTTTTATTAAGGTGAAGATTTTTAGTCTGGTGCTTAAATTAGCCCAGACCTATTTAACTTTCCGGGAAAACCAGAGGTATTATTTAGATCATCTCCTTTTCCGGCAGCGATTAATGTTAAAGGAGATAGGAAGAAGATTGAAAATGAATGCTATTATTGATGAGGTGGATGATGTTTTCTTTCTCTTTGAACAGGAAGCCTTACAATGGGCAGATATTGGAAAATTAGATTATAGTTTAAGGGAGGAAGTTGTTAAAAGGAAAAAGGAATTTTATCGATATAAATCATCCTTGCCCCCTAAGTTCTTAAAAAATGGTGTTGAATTTGATGATACCATCATGGAATATGATCAGAACGCCATTTATGGTGCTGCAGCCAGCCCGGGTCTATTTACAGGAAGAGCTCGGGTGGTGGAGACCATCCAGGAGTTAGGTAAACTGGAAGAACAGGAAATCCTAATTACCAGTAACACTGATCCTGCCTGGACCGCTGTATTTTCCAAGTTAGGTGGTCTTATCACTGAAACCGGGGGTATATTATCCCACGGTGCAGTTATATCCCGAGAATATAGAATCCCCGCGGTTACTGCGGTTAAAGGAGCAACTAAAATATTTAAAACTGGTGAGGAGTTAATGGTAGATGGTAACCAAGGTGTGGTATATAAAAAGGAATAAAAGCTCTTAAACTATAATAAAAATTCCAGGAGTGGTAAGACATGGAAGCAGATTTAGAAACCCTGAAAAAAAATAGTGAATGGAATGAAAGCTATTATTTCAATTTCCATGATAGAAAAAATGAGTTAACTGCCTTAATGCGCCTGGGAAACAAGGTTAATAAAAATGAAAAATCCATGTTCTTCTATCTGATCTCCCCCCAGTTAAGCTTAGGTATGAAATCAGAATCCTTCCTTGATGATCAACCCCTTCATATGGCTGGTTTAAGTTTCCAGGAATTAGAATCTGGAAAATGGAGACTAAAATATAAGGGTTCTCTTTTTGATCAACTAAAAAGAAAATTTAAGGTGAAAATGGATGTAAACTGGCAGGCCTTAAACCCGATAATGGATTACCGTGAATGTGTGGATGAGAGACAGGTGAAATTATCTAGTAAGGTAGCCTCACTACACTATGAACAATTTGGAAAAGCCCAAGGGGAAATTGAAATAGAGGCAGAAAAGTTTCAAATTGAAGGATTGGGTGAGAGAGACTTCAGTCAGGGAGTACGAGAATGGGGTTCTCCCCGGATGTGGATGTGGATAAACTCCCAATTTTCCAGTAAAGAAGCATTCAATATAACTAAACTCTGCGTGGAAGAAGGAGAGATAGATGCAGGATATTTCTATAATCAGGAATCTAACCAACCTCTCATAAGAGCAGAAATAAAGGTGGAATATGATAAAAATTTACCTTCCAAGTTTTCCCTGCTTTTAGAGGATAAGAAAGGTACTACTTATCCAGTGGAGGGTGAAATTATTCAGCTGGCAATGATACCTGTAGATGAGAATATGGTGCTACTGGAAACCCTATCCCAATATGAATGGGAAGGTAAATTGGGTTATGGTGTGGCTGAATTCTTAGTACCCCGATAAAATTCTCTTAGGAGATGTTATTTTATGGATGAATCTATTGGCACTCTCTTACATGGTGATGCGGTGGATGAGAGTGAAGTAAAACGAATGAGGGATCTGGTATTATTTGAAGGAAGTGCAGCTAAAAAAAAGTTGATAAAATTTTTTTCCTTACTTATCCTGGCAGCCAGTATCGCCACCTATGGATTACTAGGGGATTCAGTGGCAGTAGTTATCGGGGCGATGATCATCGCACCGTTGATGTTACCTATTGTAGGGGTGGCTTTCGGTCTAAGTATAGGTGATAGCCTAGCTATTAAACACACCTTACTGGTAAGTCTGGGTGGGATAATCACTACTATAGCAGTTGGTTTCATTTTGGCTTTACCCTTAATTAACATATTCCAGGTGGAAAATATTAGTCAGATTATGATTAGAACTTCTCCTGGACTTATAGATCTGCTGGCCTCACTGTTTACTGGTGTTGCAGGAGCCTTTGCCCTTTCTCGCCGTGATGTTTCAGACACCCTCCCGGGTATAGCTATTGCTATATCTCTGGTTCCACCCTTAGCTAATGTAGGGATTTTATTAGCATTCTCTAATTATACTATGGCTATGGGAAGTCTTCTACTCTTCATGACCAATTACTTCGCCATATTACTAACTGGAGCTTCTCTTTTTGGTTTTATGGGCTTTACTAAAGCCGCTATACTGAAACAGCCCACTATCAGATGGAAAGGTGTTGCTATTTCCATGTTCATGTTAATTTTAATTTCCCTACCCCTGGGCTACAATGGTTACAATATCTATATCAACAACAGTATAAACCAGAACGTTAATCTGGCAGTAAATGACTGGTTAGAGGGTAGTGAATATGAATTGCTCTCTGTAGATGCTGAGACTATAGATAATATAGTTATAGTTAGAATTGTAGGTGAAGGGGAAATTCCACCTTTAGAAGAACTCGAACAGCGTATAAGGGGTGAACTATTCGGTAGGCAACTTAAACTGGAAGTCATCCCCTCCAAAAATTACTTTTTAAATGATACATAAAAAATAGTAATAGTTTACTTTCCTTTACCTGAAAAGGAAGATCAATTAATCAACTACATAATTAAAAAATGAGATTATATAAAGTTGTAAAATCCCCTAAATTAATGATTATGAAAGATATAAAAGAAATACCCGGTTATTTAGTATGTAATAAATGCCACGGTTACTATAAGATCCTGGAAGGAGAGAAATTTACTGATTTTAGTTACTGTTACTGCGGAGGTGATCTGCAATATCTAGCTGAACTTCCCCTAGAATACACCATAGATCCTGATTATAAAAGCTCAACGAGTCCTAAGTATGTTAAAGGGCCATTAAGTGCTAAAAAATCCTGGTTTAATAGAAGGTCAACTGCAGATATAATCCTTATCGGAGCAATTGTTCTACTTTTAGGTTTAATAATAATTATGAGTGTAAGTGGGAATTTATTTATAACCGCAGATGAACCTGATGAGTCATCTTTAGAAGAATTCGAACCAGTAAAAAGAGAGCCTCGCCAGAGGGATGTGGTATATACTCCTAAAAGATGGCGATTTACGGGTCCTTCTAGTATAAGGGGCTTAAATCCCAGCTACAGTTGAGGATAACTATTAAATTAGTTTTAAATAGAATAATTTAATTTATTATTTCCTGAATTTTTTAAACCATGAGCTTGGAGTTTAACTATTTTTATAGACTTGATGGTGGAAGCCTATATAATATTTTTTTTAAAGCATAATTAATACCAAAAGGTTTATTATTTTCCCCCCACTAATTTTATAATATATAAGAGTTTCGGTTTATCTTATAATATAAAATATGGTAGTAATCATGGAATTTAAAAAAATGGTTAAGAATCTGGTTAGAGAAGATCTGCAAACACCAGAGGGTGCCTGTGGAATATGCCACCTCACTTTAGAAAAAATTTCCAAGGAAGGAGGAGTCGCCTTAGCCTATGAAGTACCCCAGGGAGTATTAGCCCAAATCATAGACGATCATGGTCAAGTAATAGGAGAAGGTGTAGATATAGTATGGGCACCATCCATCCTCAAGGCCCAGATAAAGGGTGATTTAATTCCCCAGGAAATCGCCACTAACCTAGAAAAGATCTTAACCACTAAACAGGATTTAGAAAATGTGGCCCGGATGTCAGGGTATGGCCGCTGTGTAACTCCTGCTGCTACTGCAATCAGCCTTATATGGGCGGATGGTGGTCGGGTGGAAGTTCAAAGGCAGGGTATAGGTATAGAAGCCAGCCTATATGATAGAGAAGATAATCTAATTTCTGATGCAGTTTCAGCTTTCTGTCCAGTTTGTGCCATTAATATATCAGTAGCTAAAAATGAGTTCTGGAGAGAAAAAATAAGAGATGTGCTTAAAGATAAAGCCAACACCGGTAAGTTGAAATATGAACGGGGTGTGGAAAATATTATCTGCTGGGAGAAAAGAAGGGTTACCACTCAGCTAAGAGAAAATGATAAAATCATTGGGAGTAACTGGGGCTGCTGTATTGCCTATGCAACTCTTAGAGCAGAAATAGATGCTGGTTTTGGCAGTGCAAAATGGAACCGGCTTTTCAAAAACTATTGTGACTACTGCCCCCTAAAGCATTGCTGGACTGGTAAATCTATGGGTGCCCAGGGAAACCTGATTTTAAAGCGGATGAGAGAAGCGGATGTTAAAGAGAAGGTTAAAATGGATGATTATATCACCGCCCAACTCTTTGACGGTGACCGGAAAATAGCTCAAGGCACTGGAACCCTATGTTCACTTAGTGCCACCGTCAATGCTTTTATGAGATCCGATGCAGTGGAAATTCTAAAACCCACACCAGCGCATGGTTTTCCTCAAAAAAAGGATTAAGTAAGTTATAAGATTTATTTTTTTTATATGAATATCAAAATATAGTTAACTTTACCTATAGGCAGTACTCATCTAGAACAATATTGATCCAATAGTTAAGTAGAATGGCCAAATAGTGTATCACGGGCTTAAGTTTTAGTTCAAAGTTATATATCATGGTGTTGATAACTATTTAAATCTAAGATAGGGCCATAGATATTAATTTAATCAGGGCGAATATAAAAAAAATGGGGTTGAAAAAAATAGGAGCTAAACAAAAGAGATTAATTATAGCAACAATTTTTACAGTAATAGCGATAGTAACCATAGCAGGATGTACAGCACCAAACGATGAAAAACCGGTAGGAGTAATAACTGAAGAAGAATATCTAACTCTTTCGCTTGATCACTCAAATAGGAGGATTAAAGCGCTAGATGAAGGTATAGAAGATCTAGATTCTTTTCGTGATGGCAGTCTTTCCTTAAACCAGTTTATAAGTAGGGAAAGAGAACGTAAAATAGAGTATGAAACTATATTAGCTGAGTTAGAGCAAGTTACACCACCAGAGGAATACAAACCATCATATAATTATACTATTACCTCTATAGAATATCTGATTCTAAACAGTGAATATAAAATAGAAGGATTTGGAAAATCAGATCTGGAATTAATTGGCCAAGCAGGCGAATACATGAGACTTAGCACTGAATATTCCCAGAAAGCTACCGATGCTCTACCTGTTTGAGTAATTGAAAAATAAAATAAGCCATTTTAAATTCATATCTAAACAAATGGAGATGAAATTATTTTAAAATAAGTTCTATAAAATCACTTCCTTAGTTTTAACTAGTATAAATTTTTAAATCCTAAAGCTGCTTATATCTAGTAAATAAACTACTATCCTGACCATCTTTTATTAACCTATATAATATTTCCAGATCATCTAGTAACCACTCCCCATATTTAAAGAGTAGTAAATAATCCTCAGAATTAAATTTCTTTTTTAGTTTTTGCAGGTCATAATGCAAGGCTTTAAAATCAGTATCCATGTTGCTTTTATAATCATCTAAGCTGCTTTCTAGTTTATCTAAAAGATACACCATTAAGAGAAATGCTTTATAGGATTTGTTATCCGCCACTTTTATTTTTTTAAGATGGGCTAAGCCCATTAAAAAATTACCAGACAGCCGATCCAGGGTTAAACCCATATCCTGATAGGCTTTTATATCCTCCTGGGCCTGGGGTTTGGAATCTTTTAGTTTGATGATCCCTGCCTGTAGATTGTTGTAGGTGCTTATCATCTCTTGGAGAGAATCATTAAAGGATTCTTCATCATCCTCATCTATAAGGGTAACTATAAATT
>PWMT01000127.1 GCA_003558085.1 Methanobacteriaceae archaeon | reverse complement strand
TGCCGTCGCCTCTGGTGAGATTCTCTGCGTGGAATTAGATTAAACCGCACGCCGCACCCCTTGTTGTGCTCCCCCGCCAATTCCTTTAAGTTTCAGTCTTGCGACCGTACTTCCCAGGCGATGGACTTAACAGCTTCCCTTCGGCACTGGGGCAGCTCGAAGCCATCCCAACACCAAGTCCACATCGTTTACGGCCAGGACTACCCGGGTATCTAATCCGGTTCGCGCCCCTGGCTTTCGTCCCTCACCGTCAGGTTCGTTCTAGTTAGCCGCCTTCGCCACAGGTGGTCCTCCCAGGATTACAGGATTTCACCCCTACCCTGGGAGTACCGCTAACCTCTCCCGACCTCAAGTCTAATAGTATCTCCAGCAATTCCCACAGTTAAGCCATGGGATTTCACCAGAGACTTATCAAACCGGCTACGAACGCTTTAGGCCCAATAAAAGCGGCTACCACTTGAGCTGCCGGTGTTACCGCGGCGGCTGGCACCGGTCTTGCCCAGCCCTTATTCCAAAAGCTTTTTACACTTAAGAAAAGCCACCCCGTTAAGAGTGGCACTTGGGGTCCCCCCGTCGCACTTCCGTGCATTGCGGAGGTTTCGCGCCTGCTGCGCCCCGTAGGGCCTGGAACCTTGTCTCAGGTTCCATCTCCGGGCTCTTGCTCTCACAACCCGTACCGATCATCGGCTTGGTAGGCCATTACCCTACCAACTACCTAATCGGCCGCAGATCCATCCTTAGGCGTCGAAACATTTGAACGAAATATCATTGCAGATAGTTTCATCTATCCGGGATTGTCCTCAGTTTCCCGAGGTTATACCGGTCCTAAGGGTAGGTTATCCACGTGTTACTGAGCCGTTTGCCACGATCCGAAGATCGTTCAACTTGCATGGCTTAATCGCACCCCAATAGCAGTAGCCTCTGCCAGGATCAAACAGATTTAATCCTTTAACAAAGATCTAAATTGGGAAGTTAAAAAAAATAACTTAAACAAATAAAGGGAGTTTCAGTAGCAACTGAATGTCACCACATATACCAAACCAGCATCAAACCTAAACATTTGCTGTTCGCAAGGGTTTAAGTCCTCATTTAATAATATAAATATTTATTTAGCCACGTTTGGAAAAAATCAGCCTTCACAGATTGAAAAAATTCACACTCCAACCGAACGCCTCTAAAATTTCGTGGCACATACTATACTGCACACTACTATTTTCACAAATATAATAGAAAATATTGCAAAAAAATGAATATCTCCAAGTCAGCAAATGTGCAGTTATATATTACTATAAAGATCCATATAAATTTTTCTAAAATAGAGTTTAATATTATTTTACTGATGCATAAAAAAATAGCTATAAAGTCTTATTAATTCAATTTTGTAGGGGGAATAAGCGCTGTAAGCAGATTTTAAACCTTTTTAGTTATTTTTGCATTAAACTAAATAATAGGCTTCCTAGATTTAAAAAAAGTACTTAAATGTTTCGATTGGACTTAAATCACAAAATATTTTTATTCAACCACTAAATTTTTAAGTGGTGATATATTATGAAGTTCGGTATCGAATTTGTTCCAAATGAACCAATTGAAAAAATAGTGAAGCTCGTTAAACTGGCAGAAGATGTAGGTTTTGAATATGCCTGGATTACAGATCACTACAACAATAAAAATGTATATGAAACCTTAGCCTTAATCGCTGATGGAACCGATAAAATTTTACTAGGTCCTGGTGTAACCAACCCGTATGTTAGAAGCCCAGCCATAACTGCTTCTGCAATGACCACCTTAGATGAACTCTCTAATGGTAGAGCAGTCCTAGGTATTGGTCCTGGTGACAAAGCTACCTTTGATTCCCTAGGAATTCCATGGGAAAAACCAGTAAGCACCATCAAGGATGCCATAGCCATGATGGAAATTTTAATGAAAGGTGAAAAAACTGAAGGTGGTGCCCAGTTAATGGGTACTAAGGCCGTCCAAGAAAGAATCCCAATTTACATGGGTGCCCAAGGACCTATGATGTTGAAAACTGCTGGTGGATTTTCTGATGGTGCATTAATTAACGCTTCAAACCCTAAAGACTATGAAGCTGCTGTTCCTCTTATAAAAGAAGGAGCTGCTGCTGCTGGTAAAAGTATGGATAATATAGATGTGGCTGCTTATACCTGTACTTCCATAGATGATGACCCATCAAAAGCAACAAATGCAGCCAAGATTGTAGTGGCCTTTATTGCGGCAGGATCACCACCACCTGTTTTTGAAAGACATGGAATATCTCCAGATGTTGGAGCTCAAATTGGTGAGTTCATCGGAAAAGGAGACTTTGGTGGAGCTATTGGAGCTGTCAGTGACGATTTAATGGAAGCTTTCTCTATAGTAGGAACTCCTGATGATTTCATCCCTAAAATTGAAGCTTTAGGTGAACAAGGCGTAACCCAATACGTAGTAGGTTCTCCAATTGGTCCAGATAAAGAAAAATCTATTAAATTGATGGGAGAAGTTATAAATACATTTACTAAAAGAGCAGGAGGAATCTTCTAGATTCCTTTCTTTATTTTATTTTTTTTCTTAATGATATTATATTTTTCATTCTAAACTTATTCTACTGCGAATTCTGTATTTATTAGCAATATCGGATACCATTTTGTAAATTTTTTGCTGATATTTCATAGAAGGATAGGATCTGAATTTAAAGAGAGTCTTGGTTGGAGTGATAATTTCTGGAAAATACTTCTCTAAAATATGGTAATATCTACTTTTACAATCTGAAGGCCCCTCTCCATACAAGGTTAGACCACCAACTAATACGAATTCACCACCATGTTCCTTTACTGCCTTAATCATTATATCCAGTTGATCCGGAGAATCAGAAATAAAAGGTAGAATAGGCATTAAAACGGCACCCACCATAAAGCCCTCATCTTTTAAATTCTGCATAGTCTCTAAACGTTTCCAGGGAGAAGGAGCATTAGATTCGAAAATACTAGCCACTTTTTCATTTACCGTTGAAAAAGAAAAACCAATGATTACCCCATGTTTAAGTCTAGATTTTAAGTCTAAAGGTATGATAGCAGATTCATCAATTTTTTTTAAAAGATCACTATCTCGTAAAATAAGCGTAGATTTGGTCAAAATATTTAAGGGAAAATGAAAACGGTAAATTATTTTCAGTAACTCTTGAGTAATCTTATAATCTTCCTCTTGAGGCAAATAGGGATCAGTAGCCGAACCTAAAGCTATTATACCGTAATCTCGTTTGCGGGCCTGGTTTTTTAATTGCCGATATAATATTTCTGGAGCATTGATCTTTACACCCAAAGCGGAAGGTATGTGCTCCCCGTATTTACTGCCATGAATATAACAATAAACACAATCAAAAGAGCAACCCAAGTAAGGATTTAAGGTATAATCTTCTAAAAAAAGATTGTCACGATGCTTATGTTTATTTAATACTGATTTTACTATAATTTCTTTAATTATAATTCCCCGAGATCTATTTATGAATTTCTTATTATTGCTTTCTATCCACTAAGATATATAAAAAGTTTATTTTAGTAAAAATTGCTGTTCAATCTCCCCAATGATAATGATCACTTCAAAACTCAATTAAATAAGGCTATATGATAATGATCCTTCAAATTCAATAAAATATCTGAGATTAAAAAAAATTTTATTTATTTAAATTCATTGAGTGAACATAAGAATTAAGATTATCATAATTTATCAGTTGAAAAATATAAATAACAAGTTTTAAACATTAATAATTGAATTATTGGTTCAATTTCTCATAGTGAAATTTTTTTATTAGAATAAATCTTATTCAAATTAAATAATTAAAAAAGCAAGATCTTTTATGAACATCCAAAAATTGACTAAAAAGATTAGAAATCGTTCTTTAAATAAAGTTAAAAGTAAATCACTGGAAGAGTTATCAGCTAGTTGGTATCAGGACGATGTACTATATGAAGGTAAAGGAAAAGCCTTATTCATTATTTTACCTACTATAGGTTGCTCTTGGGCATTATCTAAAAGCGGAGGATGCACCATGTGCAGTTATATTGCTGATTCTGTGTTGAGGGAAGTTCCAGCAGAAGATATAATCAACCTATTCCATGATCAACTTAAAAAGCACTCTTTAGAAGAACCAAGTGCAGTAAAAATCTTTATATCAGGTAGCTTTTTAAATCCTGCGGAAATGCCTGCTGAGGCTCGAAGAGAAATATTAAAAACTTTAGGTGAAATGAAAAATGTGGTAGAGGTAGTGTTAGAGTCTCGGCCAGAATATGTTAACCCAGAAATTATACGAGAATGCTGCTCTTTCCTTCCACAGAAAATATTAGAGATCAGTATAGGATTGGAATCAGTAAATGACCATACCCGTGAAATTAAAATTAATAAAGGTTTTAGCCTAAAAGATTTTGAAGAGGCAGTGAACATCATTAAAGACCTTAAATCAGAATTGGAAGTTAAAGCCAAAACTTATATTTTAGTTAAACCCATATTGACTTCAGAAAAACAGGCTATAAAAGAAGCAATTGATACAGCCTTATATGCTGAAAAAATAGGTTTGGATCGAATTTCTTTTACTCCAGCCACTATTCATAAGGGTACTTTGATTGAAGAATTATGGCACAGAGGATCATATCAGCCTCCCTGGATATGGAGTATTATAGAAATTATTAATCAAGTGCGAAAAATAGTTAAAATACCAACTATAATGGATACCTCTGGTTTTGGTACTAGAAGGGGACCTTTTAACTGTAAAAAATGTAATTTTAAATTAAAACAGGCGATAATTGATTCAAACCTGAATCAAAACCTTATACCGGATTTTGAATGCGAATGTAAAATAAAATGGCTAGCAGAAACCAAACTTTTTGATATTAACCGTTCCACCACCCGCATTAAATATTAGAGAACCTGATAATCACCCCCGTCACAAAGTTCCCATATATTATCCCTAAATTTTAATTAGATAAGTTTAAATTATAATATTAATAATATCATATGGGGGTTTGTGATTTTTTTGGAGGTGCGTATATGAAAAATATCGTTGCAGGAATCATAGCAATTATTTTAGGACTTATAGTGATTACCTTTCCCCTTTTTGGAGTGGTTGGTGCTGCTGTACTTTTTAGTTTTTCCCTAATCATACTGGCTGTTTGGTTTTTGGCTCAAGGTATTGCTGAATTAGATATAAGTGTCATCAAAGGACTATTATATACGATTTTAGGAATAATTACCCTTATATTCGCCATTGGTATAGTTTACAACCCAGAATTGTTCAGTTTTGTGGTAGCATTCATTCTCTATTTAGCTGGAATCTTTTTAATAATCGCTGGTTTTCTAGCTCTTATTGGAAGCAAAGAAACTAAAACTGGTATATGGCCAGGAATAGTGGGGATACTATTAGGTATAATATATATTATATTAGGTAGTTTTGCCATTGAACCCTTATATCTTGGTCTTTTAATCGGTATCTGGTTAATAGTAACAGGAGTATTCAAAATATTGGAGTAAAAATTATTCAAAAAAACCCCCACTTTTTAAGAAATTTTTTTCTAGGATAGATATTTAAAAAGAAATCTTCCTAAAAAAAAATAAATAAATGATTCTCTTGAGTAAAATTTACTAAAAAACCTATTACCAAATCAATTCTTCCTTGTTTTACAATTAAAACATTTTAAAGGCCATTTTTAATAGATGATAATTTTAAATTCTGTTTGAATATGTCTCCAGATTGCTGGTTAGAGAGGGCTAAGTTTAATATTTAATCCTAACTTTTAGGTATGATTAATAATTCAAAATTACTGTTTTTTAATCTTAAGTGATAATATTGCTCTTTGAAAATCCTGAGAAAAAATGGTGGCTTTTTAAATCAATGTTACTAAGCATGACTTTTTTTATTATAGGTAAAATTAAACTTTAACTTAGTTAAAGCTAAATATCTAAAAACAGATCTCCATTAATAAAAAATAAATTTAAATTATTTATTTATCACTTTCTATAGGTTTGGGGCGACGATGTTCTATTGCTGGGCAAACCCAACCATGACAATAAGACATTACAATTTTTCCCTGATCAGTATAGATATATATTCTCCAACACTCCTCTGAAGATTTAAAATCAACATCCTTCACTTTTTTACCCACAAGTTGAGTCAATGTCTCTTTACAATCATTTAGTTGTTCTTGCAGGGTCATAGCATAAAGCCCCCTATCTAAACTTTCTATTTAATATCTTACTTTTTATCAGATATATTATGTTTTAGGCTGACTATAAATTTTTTTAACTTAAATTAAGAATATTATTTATTCAAAAACGCAATTTTTCAAAAACCCTAAGTTTTTAATATTGCCCTTTATGAATTTGTAAAGCAAATTATTTTTCAAATATCTACTTAGAATTGATTTTCCCATAAACTAAAAACAAATTTAGTTGAAGGGGGCTTTTTATCCAGTTTTCCTAGTTTTCGTATAATCTCTTTAAAAGTTTTTTCCACACAGTGCACCATGAGGGGATTGTCAATCTCGGATAAAAAGGATTTAACTTGCTGCATCTCCTCAGCACGTCTTGAAGCATGGAATGCGGTACTTTTTATTCTAGAAATAGCTGCTGATTCAAATTGAGGGCCTTCGGTAATGGAAATAGTTTTTAAAAGCTCTTCGTCGATTCCTAATTTATAGGCCGCATGAAATGTTTCCCATAAAAGAGCAGATAGGCCCTTAGTATAAGAACTTCTCAACATTTTAATTGCCGATGCATGGCCAATTTCAGCCCCCACAATTTTTATATTTAAACCGAAATAATTAAGTCGGGCAAACTCCCGGGCATGTTCTCCTGATGCTATAATTTGAACTTGATTAATCTTTTGGTCAATGCTTCCAATTATGGCACCATCAACCACTTTAGCTGTTTTTAAATTATTAGATACCGAGAGTAATTGCATAGGAGATATGCTATTTAAGTCTACATAGATCCCCTTAAAGTCATTGCCCACTAATTCAGCAGCCTGCACAGCAGAAGAAGGAGTCACCGCAGATATTATCATATTGGATTTTTCAGCCATTATTTTATAATTGGAAACTAATTGTACTTTTTGTTCTAGTGCTGCTTTTTGAGTAAGATCACTTCGACCCACTATACAGGTTAATACTTCTAATCCATTTTTTATAAGTTCAGCGGCAATTTTTGATGCTACTTCCCCAAAACCAATAAAACCAATTTTAATTTCTAAGCCTCCTTTTAGTAAATATGGTTTTCACTTATTATATTCTTAATCAGTTGAATTAGTTAGATGGCTAGCCATAACAGATATAAACCTGTTAAAATGATTAATAGTCCAGCTATAATTCTAAGCTGGTAACTGTACCCACTTAATTTTTTTATATTTATCTTAGAGATTAACATTCCTAGGGTAAATAGGGTTATGGAAAATCCTAAAACATAGGAAATTAGATTTAAGGCCGTTATAATTGGATTGGCAGTATAAACACTATAAGCTATCAAAGCTATTAAATATGGTGTGTAACAGGAAGCCCAAGCTAGAGAAACTATAAAACCCCATAGAAAACCTCCAAGAAATCCTTTATCTTTGTTTGAAGATACTATTAAGGAAAAATGAAAATATTTATTTTTTAGCAGGAAAAATCCTAAAACTACTAATAAAATGGCAGAGATTATTCGAATATAATAAAGATAATAGTTGAGGGCAGCTGTGAAGATTATGGTTAAAGTTATTATCAATAAAAATATGAGGTTTAAGCCGAAAATAAAGGATATGATTTCGGTTTTCTTTTTTTCCATCAATATATATCCTATTAATGCTGGTATTACTGGCAGTACACAGGGAGAAATAACTGATGCTATTCCAGCCAAAAATGATAGAAGAGGAGATATTACCATATAAGCACCTGAAAAAGTAATTATCTAACTAAATTTGATATTTTCATTTTAATAATACCATAAACATCTTTTACAAAAAGCTATTTTAACTATTTAATAAGACCACCAATATCTATTAAATAAATATCCTATTATATCCCCCACATATTCCAATTAGTCCAATTCAGTTATAAAATCTATTAAGAACCCTATAAAAACTCTAAAAGCTGATTAGGTGATTGATATCCCTCTAACCTTTCCAACTCCCCCCCATTAGAATCCAAAATCAGTAAAGTAGGTATGGTGAATATTCCATACTTTCTTGAAAGCTGGGGATTAGTATCTATATTTATTTTCAGGTTAATATAATTCTGGGAAAGTTTTTGTTGAACATTAAAATTAGATAGGCTTTCTGAATCAAGTTTTCTGCAGGCAACACACCAATCAGCTGTAAATACTGCGAATATATTTTGATTCGTATTTCCTGCTGCACTAATAGCTGAATTAAAATCTGTGTACCAATTAAATTCCTTATTTTCTACTATATTATCTGGAATTAAATCATTATCTTCCAAGTAAGAATGCTGTAAAGCCATAGTCGCTATTAAAACGATACTTAATCCTGTTGCAAATAAAACCCATTTTTTCATAATATGAATTGCTTAGATAACTACAAAAAGATTCCCTTAACTGAATTTCTATTAAATATAATCTCGTACCCAAATGCTTAATCTCAATTTATTCTTATTACTGCAGCAGAGCCTTCTTCTATACCAATGTCCTGAGATATGGCACCGCATTTTACATTGAGTAGAGAGAATACTAATTTTTCACCAAGTTCCATTTCAGTTAAACCTTCATAATTACCCATACCTTTGGAGATGATTAAATCTGTTTTTTCTAGCTCTTTTTTAAAATCTGGGGAAATTTCCTCAGCAATTATTCCCACAGAATCCGTGCCTATTGTAGTAAGCTTGGAAAACCGGTCTAAACCAATCTCTAATGCATCTTCTATAGTGGCATCGTTTAGGATGGGTTTAGCTTTCAATGCTACTGTTATATCCAGCCCATATGATTTTATTTTTTCAAGAAGTAATTTATCAAATACGATTTCACCTGCATTATCTGCCAAGTAGATTAGTGATTGGCACTCATTTAAAGCCTGCTCTAATTCCTGGCTATGATCCAGTACTATAGGTTCTTTTAGTTTTTTTAACAAAATCGATGATGGATCAAAATTCACTCCCATAGCAGCAAAATCTAATAAATTACCCACTATAGCTGCTTTAATATAATTTTTTAGGGTAGGATCTTCTTCTAATGCAGCTAAAATTTTAGGTTCAAATTTTTCTGCAATTAAATTACCTCTTTTCTTTTCATCTAAGTAGGGATCTGGATTATTAGTCTTTTCTTTTATCAGCCGATGTATACCAGTTCCAATTGCATTAGATGGAGCACCTGCTTTAAATTTATTAGCCAATAATTGAACCACTTCTTCCATGATTTCTAATCTTAATCTTGAATCAGATGTAGCTAATTCTAAAGCTTCTTTTGCCTGGCGTAAAAAACAAGGTGCGCATTGGTAATATACTTTCATAATATCCTCCACTGCTTATATGAGTAAAAATTAGCAATATGTACCTATAAAATCAAACCGCTGATCATCCAAGGTTTAAAAAAATAATTGTTTTAAAAAAAATTCCTGTTTAACCACCATAGATTATGTGAATGACTTCTATTATATCTTCATCTTGAATAATTTCTTCTTCAATTACAATTTCTCCGTTTTTTTTGACTACCACAGTCTCTAGCGGAGTTTCTATTTCATCCAATAATTTTTTAATAGTTAAATTTTTTTTTAAGGGTTTGGTTTCTTTTTTTTCACCGTTTATTAATGTGAATTGCATTGTTTCCCTCTAAAAGTTGATGGTTAATAATTTGCATTAAATTTATTTCTATGAATATGTTTTTCTATTTCCCGGCAAAACAGACAGGCCCGACAAAGTTTTTGAGCAGAGGGCTCACCACAATTAATACAATTTTTAAGGTTAAAGCCAGGAGAATACTCCTTTTTTAAAGCAATTTTTATTTTATCAAAACCGCGCAAGGTGGAATACATAATAGTTGGATGATTTTTAGATAAGTCTTTTACGATTTGAGCTATCTCTGCTCGAAAAGAATCTCGAGAATAAGGACATCCTGCAAAATGTGCTTCTAGGTTTCGGGCTAATACGTAGATTCCCACTTCTTTTTCTGGAATTTCACGTAATGGTTTTATTTTTACGACGAAATTGTCACTGGCAGGGAAGGTTCGGGCCCCGATGCGGGTTAAATTATCAATATTCCCTTCCAAGTAATTCATCAAAATAGATTGTGTTTCATCGTCCAGGTTATGACCGGTGACAATTTTAGTGGCACCCATTTCTCGGGCAGTTTTATTTATGATCCAGCGTCTTAAAACCCCGCAGTAAGTACAGGCTCCACGTGAAGGATCTGAAGCCATAATTTCGTCTAGAGATAAATTAAAACATTCTTTAAAACTAACTATGCGGTGTTTAATTCCCAGTTGTTGAGCGTGTTTAGCAGCGATTTGTATGGCTTCATCTCGATAGCCCTGGATTCCTTCGTCTATGGTAATAGCCATAAGATCAATAATTTTTCTCTCATAAAGAGAATTTAATATATCTAAAACAGTTACACTATCCTTACCCCCAGATAAGGCCACTGCTACTCGATCACCCTTTTCTATGAGTTTTTGTTTGCGGATATCTTTTAATACTTTTTTTTGAATGCTTAAAATGAAACATTCTATACATAGCCTTTGACCAGAATGCTTTCTTTCTATGATTATCTCTGCTTTATCACAACGAGTACATTTCATCATCATTCACCAATAATTTTTCTCACATGGAGACTAAAACTTAGTTTAAATCATTTAAGTTAAAGGATAAGCTTAAGGAATTTATTAATTCAAGGTAAACTGTTCATTTAAGGATTAAAGAAGTTATTATAATAATCTTTTTATAAGTTAAATTAGTTTAAAAGGTTTTTCAAATAATTCGAAATCTTGAGTATAATTTTTACCAGTTTTAATGGCTATTTCAGCTTTTTGTAGTTCTGAACCAAGATAGGCTGCATGTTCTAGTTGGGAAACTAAATTGAGTTTTAAAATATTTTCATATAGTATTTTGGCTTTCTGCCCTTTCAATGCCAAGGTAGGTTTCCAGTTTAAATAGTGAACTACTTTTATCTCATCATCTTCTATCATTATTTTGAAACTTCCGGCAGGATCTTGGATAAATTTGTTAGTTTCTTTGGTTTTAATCACTGGGACTTCTAATTCTTCTTGAACTTTTTCACCCTGACGTTTATCTTTAAAGTAAACCAGGTTAATACCTAAATCTTTAGGCACTGAAGATCTTTTTTTAGCTAAAAACATCATTTTTGATGAAACCGCGAGTTCATATACACTTCCCCTTGTTTTACCACTTTCTTCAGGTGTAAAAAGTATGCTTGCCCCTAATTCCATTGCAATTCCTGATAATAAAGCGTTAACACCTACAGAATCCGTATCTAATAGTTCTGTAACATTTCCTATCCCAAAAAACAGAGGACATTTATTATTTTTATAGAATTGCTGACAGGCCAGAATAGAATCTACTATACTCTGACTGTTTATAGGATCAAGTATCAGATCAGCAATGACCTCAATAGTAGCGCACTTATCCTTTAATTCAATAAGAGAATTAACTCTATCACTTATTGTTTTTGGTACCCATCCCCGCTGATAATCTGTAGGTAATATAACCGCAGGTACATTCTTCTCCTGGAGCAAGGGTAATAACTCTTCATAATTTCCATGATCCAGGCTAAGAACCATATCTACACCTGCTTCTAAGGCTACTTCGATTTCAGCAGGATTAAGAGAATCAATGCTAAGCGGTATGTTTCCTACATGTTTTCGGATTAAAGCTACCATTTCTGGTATTTTGTGGGAGAGATTTTCTCCAGCCATCATTCCTAAATCTATCATGTCTGCACCAGATTTTACAAAGTATTTTGCTCTTTTAACTAAATTTTCTGGGCTTAACAAAGGTGCATTGGCTATTTCAGATAGAACTCTCATGGGAAAATCTTCACCTACCGGTAAGGATCCAACTAAAATATTTTCTTCCTTTTTTAAAAGCTTTTTAATTAATGGTTCATCATTTTCAAAGTCATCTATAATTTTTAAGGCTTTTTTTCTTTGTTCTTCTTCGATTAATTTATCTGCAGATGTTTTAGAAGATAATTCAAGGTCTTCCATTAAATCCAAAACAATGTCCAAATCAGCAGCATCAGTGGGGCCTTTATAGGAAGGTATGCCTGTTTTTTCCTTGATATACTTAACATCCTTTTTAATCAGACCAGGGACAATTAAAGTATCAATAGATTTTAAATCAAAATCTTTTTGAGAATTAAGCTCTTCGATTATTTTTTTAGGGGTTAAGAAAGCTGCTATGGGAGTGTTAACAACATGTACAATCACATTTTTTTTGGAACGTGACGAAACATTTTTAACAAGATTTTTAGCTAATTTTCCAGTGATGATAAGTACCTTCATTTCAGGGCCTCTATAATAAAATAATGACCATCACCTATATATATTAAAAATTTATAATGATTAACTATGCGGAATGGAGGTAAAATATGATCGAAATTCGATTTCATGGGCGTGGCGGGCAAGGTGCCGTTACTGCAGCAGAGATTTTAGCCAAAGCTGCTTTCGAAGATGGAAAATATTGTCAAGCTTTTCCATTTTTTGGCGTTGAAAGAAGAGGCGCTCCCGTTATGGCATTTACCAGAATAAATGAAGAACCAATAAGAAGAAGATATCAAGTTTACGAGCCGAATTATGTGCTAGTGCTGGATGATGGACTTTTAGAAGCAGCCCCAGTATTTTCTGGGATTCAAGAAGGGGGAAAGGTAATATTAAATACAAATAAAGATGTTCCATCCTCTGAAAAATCTAAAACTTATACTATTGATGCTACCAGTATAGCACTGGATAAATTAGGCCTTCCTATTGTTAATACCATAATGTTAGGGGCTTTTGCTGGAGCAACCGGTGAAGTTAGTATAGATTCGATCATGAAAATCATAAAGGAAACTTTCCCTGGAAAAATTGGGGAAAAAAATGCTAAAGCAGCTCAAATTGCATATGAGCAACTTGAAAAACTGCGAAATTAACTATAACAGGTGATTGACATGGATTCCATCGGAGGAACTGTAAAAGAACCGGGAAGTACCCGGAAAAATAAAACTGGAAGTTGGAGAACTTTCAGACCTGTTTTGGACCTAGAAAAGTGTATTGATTGTGATAACTGTATTCTTTTCTGTCCAGAGGGTTGTATCAATAAAGATTATGATATAGATTTTGATTATTGTAAAGGCTGTGGCATCTGTGAAGTAGAATGCCCAGTGAAAGCCATTAAAATGGAGAGAGAATAAATGGTAGTCAAAGTTATTTCTGCTAATCAAGCTGTATCCAATGCAGTAAAACTTGCTAAACCCCAAGTTATTCCAGTTTATCCCATCACACCACAAACTTCCATATCAGAGTATCTAGCAAAATTTGTGGCAGATGGAGAACTAGATGCAGAATTCATAAGGGTTGAATCCGAACATAGTGCTATAAGTGCAGCGATTGGAGCATCAGGAACAGGAGTAAGGGTATTTACTGCAACCGCTTCTCAGGGCTTAGCACTTATGCATGAAATTTTATTTGCTGCAGCCGGTCTAAGAAACCCCATAGTAATGGCCAATGCTAACCGCTCCTTAGCTGCTCCTTTAAGTATCTGGAATGATCATCAAGATTCCATTTCTCAGCGTGATACTGGTTGGATGCAGATATATGCTGAAAATGGACAAGAAGCCTTAGACTCGATATTGAGATCCTATAAGATTTCAGAAAATTCTGATATACTTTTACCTAGTATGGTATGTTTAGATGGATTCATTCTCACCCATACTGTTGAACCAGTGGATATACCATCTCAAGAATTAGTAGATAATTTTTTAACTGAATATAAAGCCCACGAATCTTATTTAGACCCACAAGATCCACGATCTCTGGGTACGTTCACTGACCCTAACTATTACATGGAAGCACGTTATCAAATTCAAGTAGCTATGGAAAAATCCAGGAAGGTAATTGAAAAAGTTAACCAGGAATTCAAAGAAATTTTTGGTCGAGAGTATGGTTTCATAGAAGAATATCATTGTGATGATGCAGAGATTATTCTTGTGGCCATGGGTTCGCTTTGCAGCACCATTAAAGATGTGGTGGATGAACTAAGAAGTCGAGGCGAAAAAGTTGGTCTTTTAAAACTAATAAGCTTCCGACCATTCCCTAAAAAAGAAATAGCTAACGCCGTTAAAGATGCAGATAAAATAGCGGTTTTAGACAAAAACATAAGTTTTGGGATGGGTGGCGCAGTTTATACTGAAATCAAAGCCAACATTGATGTGGAAGCTTATGGTTTTATTCTGGGACTGGGGGGAAGAGACATTACCCCAGTTCATATAGAAGATATTGTAAACAAGACCAAAAATCCCACCCAAGATATAACCTGGATTGGATTAAAGGAGGAAATCTAAATGAAAATACCTGAAGAAGAATTCCTTGCCCCAGGTCACCGAGGATGTGCAGGATGTGGAGCTACAGTAGGGGTAAGGTTAGCCCTAAAAATGCTGGGCAAGAATACAGTGGCCATCTCACCTACAGGTTGTTTAGAAGTTATTACAACCCCATTTCCTGAGACTGCCTGGGAAATACCCTGGATACATGTAGCCTTTGAAAATGCAGCTGCCGTGGCTTCAGGAGTAGAAAGAGCACTTAAAAAACAGGGAAAAGATGATGTTAATGTAGTGGTCTTTGCTGGAGATGGAGGTACTGCAGATATTGGTATGCAGGCATTATCTGGAGCAATGGAAAGAGGTCATAACCTGATCTATATCTGTTATGATAATGAAGCTTACATGAATACCGGAATACAAAGAAGTGGGGCTACCCCATATGGTGCTTCAACCACTACTTCTCCACATGGTAAAGTAAGTTTTGGGGAAGATAAACCTAAAAAAAATATACCCATGATCATGGCTGCTCATGGAGTTCCCTATGTAGCTACCGCATCTATTTCTTATCCAGAAGATTTCATGCAAAAAGTTAAAAAAGCTTCTAAGGTGGAAGGTCCATCCTACATCCATCTTCATCAGCCATGTACTACAGGATGGGGATTTGATCCATCTAAAACTATTGAATTAGGTCGTTTAGCTGTAGAAACGGGATCCTGGATACTTTATGAGATTGTGGATGGGGAATTCAAAGTAACATACCGGCCCATGCAAAGAAAACCGGTCAATGAATATTTGGAAGCTCAAAAAAGATTTAAACATCTTGCTGATGATGAAAAAGAAAAAATACAGCAATACGTTAATAAAATATGTACTGAGTTGAAAATATAGGGGGATAAACCTTGGATAAATTAATAATTCAACCAGATCTATGTGATGGATGTATGGACTGTGAAGAAGCTTGTGCTAAACTTTACGGTGCATCAAGAATAATGATTCGGGAAATTGAAGGATCTTATTATCCTATCATCTGTCAACAATGTGAGGATGCACCTTGTGAAAGCATATGTCCCACTGAGGCCATAGCTGATAAGGAAGTAATATCTAAAAGATGTATCGGCTGTGGCTTATGTATGCTGGTATGTCCATTTGGTGCTGTAGTTATGGAGGATCGCAAAGCACATAAATGTCATCAGTGCCCTGATCTTGAAACCCCTTCTTGCATTAAAGCCTGTTCTAGAAGAGCCATTTCTATGATAGATACTGAGAAACTTAAAAATGAAAAACAGGCCGATCACGTTGCTAAAATGTCAGGTAAAAAGCCTAAGAAAGGCTCGGATATTATCAGCTTATTAACCACCAAATCCAAGGCAAAGAAAGTATTCCAGTAGGAGGCTTAGAATGAGAGAATTAGTTTCAAAGCCAGAATTATGTGATGAATGCATGAAATGTGAGCGAAATTGTCCTCAAAACGCTATTCGAATCATAAATGGCGTTCCAATTTTTTGCCTACATTGCACTCCGGATAAAGCACCTTGTCTAAATATATGTCCAGAAGAGGCCATATATGAAGTAGAAGGGGCTATAATTATTGAAGAAGAAAAATGCATTGGATGTGGTCTTTGCCGGGAGGTCTGTCCTATTGGTGTAATTAATCTCAATGAGAAAGGCGTTGCCACTAAATGTGACCTTTGTATAGATTTAGATGAGCCTTGCTGTGTTTTAAGTTGTCCTACTAAAGCTTTGCTGGTTGATTCTGAAGAACTATTAACTGAGAAAAGGGAAAAAATTACTCAAGAATTAGAACGTTTGAAATTAATTATGAAACATTAAACAATTATTTTGTTTCTATTATTTCAAATCATTTTTTTTATTTAGAAAGTTTTAAATTATTAATTTTTTTAAAATATTTAATTAACCCCGAGTTTAGATCCTCTATAATATTTTTTTATGCTTAAAAAATACTAATATGGAGAAAAATTTTAGAATTTATTTTCAAGAGGTAAAGCTAATGATGACCCAAGAAATAATAGAAGAGACCATATATAAACTCTTTAAGCAAGCAGTGATTAAACTCCCTGATGATGTGAAAATTGCTTTAGAAAAGGCATATGCTGAAGAAAACAGTGCAATGGGTCGATTAAATTTAAAAGCCATATTTGATAATATCCTAATAGCAGAGGAAAATAAGATACCTTTATGCCAGGATACAGGTTTACCTATTGTATTTGTTAAATTAGGCAGGGTAGAGGTAGATAATCTGATGGAAGGAGTGAGTAAAGGTGTGGAAAAAGCTACGCAGAAAATACCTTTAAGACCCAACGTGGTTCATCCTTTAACTAGGGTTAATACTGGCAATAATATTGGAGAAGGTATTCCTCAAGTGGATGTAGAACTGATAGAAAAAGATTATGTGGAGTTTACTGTTTTTCCCAAGGGTTTTGGGTCGGAGAACAATAATGCATTAAAAATGGGGCTTCCTGGGGAAGGTATTGATGGTATAAAACGTTTTGTGGTGGATACGGTTATAGCTGCCCAGGGAAAACCATGCCCTCCAGTTATTGTAGGGGTGGGGATTGGCGGATCTTCTGACATGGCCATGAAAATAGCTAAAAAAGCGTTACTAGAGAAAATAGGAACTATAAATCCTGATAAAACTTTAGCCAAGATGGAAAAAGAAATATTAGAAGAAATAAATGCTTCTGGTATCGGGCCTATGGGTTTAGGAGGTAAGACAACAGCATTAGATGTGAAAATAAAAAGTGCACATACCCATACAGCAGGATTGCCTATTGGAGTATGTATTCAGTGTTGGGCTGGAAGACATGCCTCTAAACGGTTAATTCCCAAGTAAATAATTTTATCTTTATAGTTTAATTGATTTATGGTTTTTCACAGGTGATCATAAAGATGGTTTTATCAGCAATGCTTACAGCTCTATCACCCACTCTCTCCATATAACGGGCCACGAATAAAAGATGAACCAAGTAAGAAATAGATTCTTTATCTTTAAACATGCTGCGAGTAATGTGTTCTAGGGCTTGATCAAATAAATCATCCACCTTATCATCATCTTGTTTTAATTCCCGGGCCATTTCCATGTTTTGATCTAAAAAGGCATGTATACCTTTACTCAGCATCATCTGTACAAAATCAGCCATGTGTTTGAGATCTTCCTGTGGTTTTTTCGGAATAGTTTCATCTTTAATATAATCAGAAGCCTGGGCAATATTAGCTGCTAAATGTCCTATCCTTTTTAAATGACTTCCTACTTTAATACAGGCCTCAATAAATCTTAAATCTTTAGCCACAGGTTGTTCAGCAGCAATAATACTGATACATTTTCTTTCTAGATAAAATACCATTTCATCTATTTTTTTTGAAGTAGCTAAAACATCTTCCACCATGTTTTCATCATAATCTGCAAATATATTCACTGAATCTTTATGGGCTTTTAAAGTTAGTTTCCCAATATCATTCACTTCTTTTCTCAAATCTTTGAGCCTTTTACGGAATAATATCCGAGGGTAGCGTTTTTCCATGCTAATCCTCCCAGCTTATAGTAAATAGATTTTTTTTAACAATCTTTTAAATAATTACTATATTAATTAATCTCTTCTTAGATTATTATATATTATTTGGTAATATTTTAATTCATGGATAGATAATTTTTTTTAAATTAAATATATAAGACATAATCTAGATTTATTTAGATTTTCAACCAAATCTTCCTGTAATGTAATCTTCAGTTCTTTTATCCTTAGGTTCTAAAAATAATCTTTCGGTACGAGCACTCTCCACAATCTCTCCATGTAAGAAGAAGGAAGTAAATTTAGAAACCCGGGTGGCTTGCTGCATGTTGTGGGTTACAATTACTATAGTATATTCCTTTTTCAATTTATGAATTAAATCCTCAATTTTAGTGGTTGAAATAGGGTCTAAAGCAGAACAAGGTTCATCCATCAATATAACTTCTGGTTCGATAGCAATAGTACGTGCAATACACAATCTCTGTTGTTGACCTCCAGATAGACCTAGAGCTGATTTTTCCAACTTCTCTTTTACTTCCTCCCATAAAGCTGCAGATTTCAAGCTTTCCCGGACTCTTTCTTCCACAATATTTTTATCAGTAATGCCATGTACCTTCAAACCATAAGCTACATTATCAAAAACCGATTTTGGAAAAGGATTAGGTTTTTGAAATACCATACCTACTTTCTTTCTAAGTTCTACAACATCCACACTGGGATCGTAAATTTCCTGGCCATCCAAGTATATGTGGCCTTCTTTTTTAAAACCAGATATCAAATCATTCATACGATTTATAGTGCGGATGAAAGTAGACTTCCCACATCCTGAAGGCCCAATAAGAGAGGTTACAGTATTTTTGGGAATTTTAATATTTACATCCTTTAAAATCTGTGCATCATCAAAGTGAACATTTAAATTCTCTACTTCAATTCTATTCATAGTTTAACGTCCCATCAACTTTTTTTGATATCTATCCACCATGTTATTGGTTACCACTGTAATAATCAGCACTATAATTACCATTACTGCTGCCGTGCCAAAAGCGTATTCCAAAGAAATTCCTTCGGTGGCCAATATATATAGATGTAAAGGTAAAGGCCTTCCCGGATCAAATATAGATACCGGAATAGTTAAAGCTGCCCCAACTGCAAAAAGAATGGCTGCTGCTTCAGATATAGCTCTTGCCATCCCTAAAATCACCCCCGTGGTTATTCCTGGCGTTGCAGCAGGTAAAACAACCCTATATACAGTTTCCCATTTAGTTGCTCCTAAGGCTAAACTACCTTCACGGTATGACTCAGGTACAGCATCTATGGAAACTTCAGCCACTTTAAATATGGTAGGTAAAGCCATCAAGGCCAATACTAAACCTCCAGATAAAACCGACCATCCCAACCCTAAGAATATAACAAAAAATGATAATCCAAATAAACCAAAAACAATGGAAGGTATAGATGCCAGAGTTTCCGCTCCGAATCTGATTAATTTTACTATCCATCCGTCTTCAGAGTATTCAGCCAAATATACTGCAGCACCAACCCCCAATGGTGCTGCCACTAATCCTGAAATTAAGGTTACATATAGGCTGGAAATTATCATGGGAAATATTCCTCCAGCCCTACCAGAATCAATAGGTGCAGAGAATATAAACTCCAGACTCAGCACTTCAAATCCTTTAAAAAGAATGTAACCAATTATAACCAATAAGATCATTATAGTGATTATTCCTGAGATCCAAAAAACTATTTTCATTATTTTTTGGTAAACTTTAGGTGATAATAACCTGAAACTCAACTGTAATCCTCCTGGAATAATCCCTTCAATCTTGGAATTATCGTATAGATGAAAATATTTTCTCTAAAGAATGGAGAAAATGGGTTGGAGTAACTAATTATAGATACCCCCCTCCAATAACTACCTTCTTTTTATACTGCAAGTAATTAGCTATGATGAGTAAAAACACGATCATGAAAAATAAAACAATCGCAGTTCCAAATAAAGCATTATAATGTAATCCAGTAGCATATCCCATTTCTATAGCAATATTAGCGGTTAAAGCTCTCACTGGATCTACTAAAGATGTTGGATATTGAGTAACATTACCGGCGACCATAATTACTGCTAATGTTTCTCCAATCGCTCGTCCCATGCCTAAAATTATGGCAGTTATTATTCCAGGAAGTGCTGCTGGAAAAATGACATTTTGAATAGTTTGCCATTGGGTAGCACCTAAAGCCAGGGATGCTTCTTTATATTCAGAGGGTATGGATCGGATGGCATCTTCAGATACACTGATTATGGTAGGAAGGATCATCACCGTTAAAATTATAGAAGCAGTGAGCATGCTGAATCCAGTTCCACCAAATTGTTCTCTCATGAAAGGAACCAGTGTTATCAAGCCAAAAAATCCGTAGACAACCGAAGGTATGCCTGCCAAGGTCTCAATAACGGGTTTTAATATTTTTCTCATATTTGAGGGAGCAATTTCCGCCATAAAAATAGCACAAAAAAGTGATAAAGGAATGGCCATAACTAAAGACAGTAATGTGATGCCTAAGGATCCTACAATCATGGTTAAAACACCAAATTCTCCTTGTGTAGGAGCCCAAAGAGAACCAAATATAAAATTTAAAAATCCATAACTTTCCATGGCAGGTAGACCTTCAAGGAAAATGAAGATTATTATTAAAATAATGACCAGAATGGAAGATATGGCGGTTATGAACAAACCTTTTTCGATTAAATATTCCTGTAAGCTATTATTCATGATTCGCCTCCCTTAATATTGAGTGCTAAAATTATTAAAAAATGAAGGATAAAAAAATTTATTTTAACTAGCTACTTGTTAAACTTTGGTATCATGACCTATCATTTATAACTGAATGCGACTTTTTAGATGTTATAATATAATTCATTAATAGATAATTTCATTATACATCATCAGACACGTTGGCAATAAATGGAACTATTTTTTCACCACGAATAACATCCTGTCCTTCTTTACTGTAAACCCATCTTAAGAATTCCCTTAAAGCACCCTCTGGTTCTCCTTTAACCAAAAAAATAAAGGGTCTTTGGAGAGTATAGAGTTCCAAGGCAATAGTCTGTTCTGAAGGAGCTACCCCCTCAACTTTTAAAGCCTTGACCTCATCCCCTAGAAAAGCAAATGAAACCACACCTACGGCATTTGGATCCTGTATAACTGCCTGTTTAACCATTTCTGTAGAACTTTGAACAATAGAATCCGATCTTATGCTATCTTCACCCATTACTATCTCCTCAAATGCAGTGCGGGTACCAGATCCTTCTTCCCTAATTATCACATTTATTTGCTGATTAGCACCACCTACATCTTTCCAATTAGTAATCTTACCACTGAAGATATCTCTAATTTGAGTTAGAGTTAAATCACTTACTATATTTTCTTTATTAATGGCGATAACAATGCCTTCTTTTCCTATTATATACTCTTTCAAACCTTCTTGTTCTTCTGCACTTAATGCTTTAGATGTGGTTCCAATTTCTATTATTTCCTGCTGGGTACTGCGAATACCTAGTCCTGAACCTCCACCTTGAACATTAATTTTCACCCCAGAATTAGTTTTCATATATTCTTGGGCTAATTGTTCTGCTACAGGTTGAACAGAGGTAGATCCTGCAATCTGTATCCTTTCATAATCTGATCCAGGATTAACCAACAAATAGCCTGTAATGCTTAGTAAGATAACAATTACTATGATTTTATACTTAAAGTCCATGCCTTCACCACTGTGAAGTAATTCAACTTCACCCTATTTAAAGTTTCATTGCTCCTAAATAATTAACCACTAAAAAATATTATTTTAAAGATAAGAGTGATCTAAGTAGTAACAAATAATAGATCAAAAATAAAATGGTCTTTGTTTTAAAAAATTATAGTTATGTGTTATAAACACATAAGCTTCATTTCTAAAAGATTTTATTGCTCAACAGGTACCAGATTCTCACTTTTAATTATTTCTGCTCCTTCTGAACTAAATACAAAGTCAATGAATTCTTTAACTGCACCCTGGGCTTGACCTTTAATTATAAAGAAAAATGGTCTTTGTAATAGGTAACTGCCATCAGCTATGGTGTCCTCTGATATTTCCACTCCATTAACAGCTAATGCTTTGACATCGTCACTCATACTAGCATAGGAGATGAATCCTATACCATTGGGATCTTGGGCAACAGATTGTTTAACCGCCTCAGTAGAGCTTTGTACGATAGCATCTGCTTTGATTTTAGTTTCAGCATCCATTACTATATCATTAAATGCGTCTAAAGTTCCAGAACCATCTTCACGAGTAACTACATTAATGGTGCCATCGCTTCCCCCAACTTCGCCCCAGTTGGTAATCTCACCACTAAAAATAGCCTGTATTTGATCTACGGTTAAATCACTAATCTGATTTTCATTGTTAACTGCAACTACAATACCATCTTTAGCAAACCCGTATATGGTTAATCCTTCTTGTTCATTTTCGTCTAATTCTTTAGAGCTGGTCCCTATATCTGCAATTCCATCTTGAGCACTTTTAATACCCACGCTAGAACCTCCGCCTTGAACATTGATTCTCACCTGAGGATGTGATTGCATGTATTCTTCAGATAAACCTTCTGCAACTGGTTGTACTGAAGTGGAACCCACTATATCTATGTTGGTGGTTTCACTTTCTTCTCCTCCTATGAGGAAAATAGCTCCTGCTATAATCACTATAGCAATTATTATTCCGATGATGTATTTGGTGTCCATTTTTATCACCTCACCCATAAATAGTCCAGATACTATTTAAATGTTACTATTTAGGTATATTAAGACACATTTAGTGAACTAAAGATGTTTTGGAGGTTGAAAATTAGAAAACAATTAATCAACTAATATGAACTACGAAATCTTTAAATAAAAAATGAAGTAGAAAAAAGGAAAAATTAAGATAATGCAAGAGAAAATACACTACAAAATAAAATTATTCACAATCGTTTCAAAATATTATCTTAAACTAAAATAATTATGGCTAGTGAATCATAGGAAAATTAAAAAAATTTCATGTTTAGAAGTTTTTTAACCAATATTAAAGATGAAAATTAACTAATGCATTTTTCCCAAGTCTTTTTCCAATTTCAATTCTCTTCTTCGAAATCTTTCAGGAGTGGTAGTTCGAGGGATATTATGATAAAATTCACCAGCGGTATCAATTATTTCTAAAGAAATGTCTCCAATCCTTTCAAATGCTTTTACAACCCTAGAAAGCGATAGATAATAAGTAGAACGATCTTTATCTTCAAAAGGAGTTTCAGCCATTTGTGTGGCTATACAATTTAATGCTTTTTTTTGGATTTGATGCATTTTATCTTCAGAGTGCATTATTTCCGGTTTCAACTTTAATTTTTCATTCAAGAAGGCATCCATGGACCAATAAATCATTTTTTGAGCAGTTTTATACATATCTTTTAGATAGGCCAACATTTCACTTTCCACTTCATAAGATTCCTGCATAGTGAAGTTGGCTATAATACCGGAGTGATCCCCAATACGTTCCAAAGCAAAAGCTATTTCACCAAATATCATGGTTTTACTAAATTCAGAATAAGGATTAATAGTAATAGTGGTTTCTATCGATGATCGCACCTTTTCCAACATGTTGTTGGTTATAAAATCCATTTTTAGAGCTTCATTCGCCTGATCTTTTTTGTGATTGATTAAAGCCTGGAAAGAGGTTTCTAATTCTTTGGAAACGTGATCATACATATTTTTCAACATATCTTTTATCAAGTAACTGCCAGCATACTCTCGAGAAGTTTTCTCTTCTTCAAACATTTCCGAGAATTCATCATATTTTTTTAAATCAAGTATATATGCTCGGCGAACTACTCCCTTCTTTACCATAGGTTGGAGAAGTTTAGTCACATATCTTCGAGTAATTCCCAGTTTTTCAGCTATTTCGTCCTGTGTGGAGGGATTTTCATAAACTATAATATCTAATACATCTTTTAAGGTATTGTTTTTATTCTTTTTTATCATTAAACCCCCAATTATTTACTCGATTAATAGCAAGCTAATTATCTAGGTAATATCAACCGAATAATTTACTAAAGAGCCCTAAATTTAATTATCGACTAAAGAAGCATAACTCACTTTCTATTTTAGTTCTTCAGTAGAGAGCTTATGATGCTGTTTTTCTTCATCATGGGAATTTTGTTTAGTCCCCATAATTAAAGAGTCCTTAACTAATGAAATTATTACATACGATAATACTAGAATAATCATTATGGTTATGTAGGTACCTAATTCAAAGAAGATAAAAGAATATAGGTCCACGAAACGGGAACTGACATCTATAAATCCTCGAAGCAAAATAACTATTCCCAGACTTAAAAGTATATAACCATATTTTCTATCTATATTTTCAGGTTGAATAATTGGATATATTCCCATTAAAAGTAATCCAGTTCCAATAGATCTAAAAAGATTCCAATTAGTCGCCCCCTGTAAAAAATAAAATATCTGCTGGGGTTCCAGATAAATGGGTTTAAGTAAATATATTATCTCCACGAAAATGATCAATGCTAGCGGTATCATATAAACAATCTTACTTTCTATTTTTTTAGTTTCAGCTTTCTGCAGAGGTTCTTTTACGTAATGGGACATGATCTGATAAAGCACCGACCAAAAAACAGCGCCTAAAATAGTTCCCGCTATCCCTATTTTAGTAGTGGTAAAGGCCACGATTCCAGAGATTAAGCCAGCCATGATAATATCGAAAAATTTACTCATTTTATCCCCTTATAATTAATAATTCTAATGTAAAAATGGAATTTAGTTTATATTTATAATTTATAATTCTACTATATAAATTCTTAGATTAGGTATTTATATTCCTAATTTAGGAACAAATCATGTCTGTTATAATTTATTTCTTTAAATCAAACTAGAACAGAATAAACAAAAGAAATTAATTATCATTATTGATAAATAACTTATTAAATTGAATATATAACTTGAAGCCTTAGGGGGGATTCGAACCCCCGACCTATGCCTTACCAAGGCATCGCTCTACCGCCTGAGCCACTAAGGCCTTATAATAAATATTTATTCTAAGATTTTGACTGATTTTATTAACCCCAACATATATACTTTATCCTATAAATATGATCTTAACAGGTTTTAAGTATATAAATAGTAATAGTAATATCTTAAATAACGAATAACTTATTTTAAGTGCAGGGGAAGGGATTTGAACCCTCGAAGGCCTACGCCAGAGGATCTTAAGTCCTCCCCCTTTGGCCGCTCGGGCACCCCTGCATACTAACGTTAGTTGTATTATATCCTATATTAACTTAACGGTTAAAATAGTTTATTTTTATAGAAAAAGCGGATATAATAATTATATATTTATTAAAAATTAGATAAATTATATATCTTTTTTAAATATTGTAATTTTGGGTGGTTAAGTGATATTTGAAGAAGAATTATGTGGTTACTGTGGAGCCTGTGTAACTGTATGCCCCTTAAATCTCCTACAACTTTTTGAATTTAAAATCCATAAAAAACACGGATGCAACACTTGCCAAAGATGTGTGAGGGTATGTCCCATGGGGGCAATCAAAGGAGAGTTAGCGGATGAAATATGATATAGTAGTGGTAGGTGGTCGTGTTTCTGGATCAATAGCCTCCCTTTATGCATCTAAAAATGATATGAATGTCTTAATGATTGAAAAACATCAGGAAATAGGTACTCCTGTTCAATGTGCTGGTGGAGTTAGTAAATCTTTTTTAGATACGCTGGAGATAAAATTATCCCCGGATATAATTTGCTCTAAAATTAAAGGAGCTAAATTACATTCTCCTCAAGGAGATTATTTTACCAGCACCAATGAAATCTTACATGGATATATTTTAGAGCGTAAAATGCTAGATAAATCATTAGCCATGAAAAGTGCTGAAGCAGGTACAGACATAATGCTTAAAACACATGTAAAAGATTTAATAATAAATAAAGGACGAGTTGAAGGAGTCATCGCCCGCAATCAGGGAAAATTAATTGAAATACCGGCGCAAGTGGTTATAGGTGCTGATGGAATAGAGTCCCAAATAGCTAGAATTGCTCAGTTAAACCATGGTTATGAGCCCATAGACTTAGTTTCATGCGCCCAATATGAAATGGTGGGTTTGGATGTTGAAAGTTCAATGATGGAATTCTTTTTTGGATCAAAAATAGCGCCAGGAGGATATGTATGGATTTTTCCTAAAGGAGAGCAAAGAGCCAACGTAGGAGTAGGTGTTAGAAATACCGAAAAAGCAGCCATTCATTATTTAGAAAAATTTATTTCCCGGTTTAATGCTACTAAAATTGAATTAAATGTAGGAGCGGTTCCTGTATGCGGTCCTTCCAATAAAACCTATGGTAATGGGATTTTGATAACTGGAGATGCTGCAGGTCAAGTGGATCCGATTACTGGAGGGGGAATACATTTAGCAAGTATTTGTTCTAAATTGGCTGGTGAAATAGCTGCTGAGGCCATTAAAAATGAAGATTTAAGTGCTGATTATCTACAACAATATGAACAAGAATGGCAGCAAAAAATAAGTAAAAATCTAGAACGATCCTTTAAATATCGCCAGATTTTTGATAAACTTAATGACCAGGATTTAAATAAACTAATCCAATTCTTTAATAAAAATGATGTGGAATCATTATCTACCCTATCTCTTTGGAAGTTAGCCCTTGGGTTTCCTAAACTTTTTAAATCCTTGAAAAATATATTATAATTTACACTGATTTTAAAAATTAATTTAATAATGATTCTAGCTTTATGATGATGTTAAATAACTAATGGAATTAAAGATAAAATAATGTAATTGAGGTACTAATTATCTTCCCATAATATAAATCTTCTGATAATATAAATTAATAATCTAAGAAAACGCCTATTACAATTAAATATCAAAATTCGGTGAACTGATGAAAAAATTTACTTCAAATAAGTGCTTTAATTTCAGTAAAGTTTCAACTAAAATAGAGAGATATTATCTTAGTTTTATTCTAATTGCAGCTTTTCTTATCCGGCTAATACCCAGTAGAAATCTGGCTTTTGCTGGTAGAGATGCCTATCTACATTATGATATCGTCATGCGTATTGTTGAAGAAGGCTTTGGAATAATATCAAGGGACCCGATTACCTTAATGGGATTAGAATCCTATTCTTATCCCCCTCTTTATCATATAATTGCTACCATACTTTATAATATCTTTCAGAGCGATCTAGTATTTTTTTTATGGCCTCCTCTCTTAGGGGTTTTCACTATTTATGTATTTTATCATCTATCTCAACAAATATTCATGGATAAAAGAATCTCCCTATTATCCACCTTATTATTTGCATTTGCACCTTCTTTTCTAACCCGTACCTCTGTATTTATTCCAGAATCATTGGGGATGCTATTGCTGGTGAGCATACTATTTTTAATAGTAAAATACGTTAAAAGTATTCCTGGATACGAAAACCTGGATACTTTTGCTTTGAAGGGTTTTTGGAATATTTTCAAAGGAGATTATAAATATTTAATACTGGCAGGTTTTTTATGGCTACTTTACCTCTTAAATCATAGGGGATGGATATTTCTTGGCCTAGCTGTGCTGATTTTAATCTTCACCTTGAGCATTCCATCTATACGTAAAAAACCATTAGAAGCTAGTATAATAATTACTATTCTAGTTTTATTATTATATTTTTTAGATGTCTGGTCCTATTTTGCCCGTTTGCAAATCGTACCGGTAAGTGTCTTAGGATTCCCTAAATGGGTTGGAGTGTTTCAATTAATTTTTGGTATTTACGGGGCCATTATCTTCATAAAATCTAAAAACCCCCTCTATAAATTCTTAGCCCTTTGGGGGGTGATTTTTTTATTAATAGGAAGTTATTCCTTTAGATTCAGAGATCCATACTCTGCTGTAGCTTTAAGTTTAATGGGAGGTTATGTGTTTTCAAAAATGATATTGCCCAAAGTAAATCACATTTTTCAAAAATATAGTTTTAACTGGGGGAATTTGAATATAAATAAAGGCGTGAAAACTTTTATTATCTTCATGCTAGTTTTAACCCCTGTTGCTCAAGGTGCCTTTAGTGCCTATTCCTTAGTAGTTCAACCTAGCAGCCAGGAAGTGGAAACCTTTGAATGGATCAATATGAATACACCTACAGATGCTATATTCTTGACCATGCGTGATGATGCATATCTTTTAATAGGGAACACCCATAGGAGGGATGTTCTTTTATGGAAAATTGTATACCAAGGATTTATGGGAGATCCTCCAACAGTAGAAGAAGCTATTCTTACCCAAAATGATGTTAATACAATCTTTGGTACTTCACAACCCAGTGAATCCTATTTTTTACTGGAAAAATATGATATAAGCTACGTTTATGTAACCAGAATGATGTATACCATGACGGGAGCCAGATATGGTTTATTAAATTATTTACCCTCAAGTAATCATTTTCAAACAGCTTATATTACTGGAGATACGGCAGTATATGAATATAATGCTGATCCCCCACTGGAGGCACCAGAGAGTACCTTAAACATTCCGGATAATGAAAAATATTCCCCCACAATACAATTTATAGAAAAATTCTGGAATGGATATTCTTACTCTGATGCTGGAGGTAATTATTTCAGAGACCAGATCATGGATTTAGAATTTGGAGGTAGTTTTAAGGGCGATTATGCATTAAATGCTCAGATAGTAAATTTATTTGACTATATTTATGATCAAACTAATGATCCGGAAATTTTGGAACGATCCCAGTATCTACTTAACTGGTTGGAGTATAAACAAATGCCTAGCGGATCCTTTCCATCTGGTACTCCTCCTGGAGAATATACTTTAGGTACTATGGAAACAATTTATCCCCTGTTGAACCTAGAATCTGATCAAAATAATAATGAAATAATCCAGAGTGGCTTAAACTTTGTTCAATCACAAACTAGTGAAAGTAATATTAATATATCTAATAGACCCGAAGATACTCCTGGAATATTTGAAGATGACTTTCTAAGTCTCAAAACCAATGCCCTGGTTAGTGGTATGAACCCGGATAATAAAGAAAAAATCATTAACGATTTACTATTAAGACAGCGCAATGACGGATCTTGGAGTGATTATTCCTATCAAAATATTGGGATATTAAAGGGACTATCTCTTTATTATCAGTCTAGTGAAGATGAAAAGGTGTTGAATGCTATTGAAAAAGGTTCTGCTTATTTGAAAAGCAGGCAAAATTTAAGAGGAGTATTTGAAGATGATGGTACTCCTCAACCTTATGCAATCCATCATTATGCAGACACTATTTATATTCATAGTGTAGCTGGTGATGGAGATGCAGCCCAACTCACCTTAGACTACCTTACTAGACAAAATATTAAGCAGGATATAAATCCTTTAAAATCCTATTTGAGTATTTACTTTAATTTGAGCCCAATTTATGGTGAAGAATTTGCCCTTGAAATTGCAAACCAAGTTATTTAGTTTTGATAGCAATTATAATTTTTTTTAATAAAAGAGCATTAGGTAAAAAAGGATCAATAATTTACAGCAAAAATTGTGGGTAATATGTTTTCAAATTCAAAAAAAATAGTGGTTTCTATTTGCAAGTTCCAAGAATTATATTTTGCCGTGGCAATACAAAATTCCAAGATTATTGGAAGCAGTTTAGGACGAAAAGAAGAGGAAGCTGCTTTAAATGATATCTCTACAAGAGAAAAATTAAGAATAAGCCCCTATTATATAAAAGAGGCAGAAAATCTGGGGAAAGCTTATTTTGGTAAAAAAGTTTATTTTAAGCTAAATCCACTTTCTGGTAAAAATTTTAAATCAAGGGTTTTAGAAAAAGTTTGTAGCATTCCTAGAGGAGAAGTGCGCAGTTATAAAGAAATAGCTCATTCTTTAAGGTCTAAGGGTTATCGAGCAGTTGGAAATGCCTTAAATCAAAACCCGTTACCTATAATTATACCCTGCCATCGTGTAATAAAATCAGATGGGAGTTTAGGTGATTATAAGGGAGGTGTTGATATGAAAAAAGAAATATTAACCAATGAAGGAGTAAATATAGTCCATAATAATATTTTAAGAAAATAAGATATTACTTAAAAAATCATAATCTAATATTTTAATTCCTTAGAAAAAAAATAAAGAATTAATTGAACTTAAAGGTTCTCTAAAAGATAATCTGGAACTGCTGAAGAATCTCTAGGACCGACAGCCACTTCCCAACCACTATCATCTTCAATTTCTCCGCTTAATGGTGCGGCTAAACCAGGTATAATCATTTTTTTATGTTTTATCTTATTTTCTATACCTGTTTCTTTAATAAGATCTGCCACTGATTTTCCATTTAATTGTCCCCCTGCCAGTGAAACATCCACTGCTCTTCCATCCGTATCCAGTACCAAGAGATAAGTATTAGCTTTTCCAGATTTTAAATCACCTTCTACCGTATAATACGTTAAAGCAAAGTTAGTAGTTAATAAAACCGGTGAAGCATCATCAAGTTCTCCAAATTCATATAAACCAGCATCCACTGTTTGTGGTTTCCTTGGATCCGTGAATAATCCTTGTCTTAGAGTTAAAATAGGTATGATTTCCCATATGTCAGTTCCGTTTAAAATCAGTAAATCCGCATATTTATTTAGTAAAGTAGCAGTAACCGTTGCCTCCTGAATACTTTTATTAATATTATCTTCAGTATTATCTAATCTTACAAGAGCAGGTATTCCTAAAATTGGGAAACGAAAATCATCATCTCTCTCTTCTACTGCCAAACGCCTAATCATTATGAAATTATCCAGAGTATCTCCCATACCTTCCCCTACAAAGGTGCCTGGATCAAGCACTATATCTTCAATACCCTGAGAACGTAAAGTATGTGAAAGTTGTTTCATTTTCTCCAAATCACCAGGGACAAATAAAGCTAGAGGACATTTATATTCTAACGCTAATTGAGCCATGGCATCTAAATTATTCTCAGTAGCTGCATAAATTAAAGGTCTTTGATTTCCAACTATTTCTAATGCTGCTTTCATGGCATTAGGATCAAGTGAACATAAAACCAGCGGATATTTAGAATTTTTTAGGTGGGATACAGTATCAGCAAATTTTTTAGCATCCCCTGATTTATTTCGGACTGCGATAGCATCTAGAGTAAGTAATTCTCCTGTTCGCTCAAATTTAGTATTTTCAATAATATTTATCCTTTCATCCAATTCTTCTGATTCTAATTCATCATTTACATCAATTACTAATGCAGTAGGATTATAATAGGTCAGTTCATACCGGTAAAGTACTTCATCACCTCCAAGTATGACTTTTTTATCACCAGTCCCCATAATAACTTCTCTTACTGCAGGAGCAAGTAAATCTTCTAATTTTTCCCTCTCTGGTGTATCTAGTGGCTCACATACTTTTAAATCTATCTCTTTTTCTGATAATTTAGTAGCAAATGCCATGCAAGAAGCTTCCCCACAATCTCCACAGTTAGTTTTAGGCAGTAATTTATAAATATCCATTGCAGTTACTTTCAATTTAACCCTCCTTTTAATTTACTTAAACTATTAACTCCCCAATTGAGTTATCCAATCATCAATATTTGCTTTTTCAGCACTGTTGTATTCCTTAGTGAAAGTTTCCCCTATTTCGCGGAGCAATTTAACTGAACTAGGATGAAGCATCATAAAAATATCTACTCCACTAAGCATCATAGTCAATCCGGTAAAAATTTCCCAGATGGGGCCTCTATAATCAGTGGGACCCCATTCATCTTTTTTCATCCAGGCCTCACGGGATCCCCAGGCATTAGTTGTACCTGAAGACATGGGCATCTGAAGATCCTGATCACCTTTCAAAGCAGCTAGACGAGTTCTAGTCATTATATCGATGGAAAATTCTATACCATAACCTAAAGCACAGGTGGTAGGATCCATAACGATATCATTATGAGTGAGACCTTCTTTTAATAGATAACGATTAAGAGTTTTTTGCATGTTAACATCGGTTATAGACCAGGACAACACTGCATGATCATTTTCTACTGCAGCATGAGCCACTTTTTGGTAATCTAAATCTAAATTAGCAGAAGCTAACAAACATCTTTCTCCTTGAGAAGCCTCTGCCGCTTTTTCCAAGACTAAAGGATCCTTTATAGGATCACCAGAAGCCCCTATTACTAAAGGAACATTTACTGCCTGCAAAACTTCTTCTATGTCTTTAGCAGCATCACGAGGCGATTTATCCATCACTTTAGGCCCAGTTCCAATTAAGTGAATGGTTACCATGTTTGCACCATATTCTTTAACTGCTTTTTTGGCCCATTCTCCAGGATGTTCCATAACATCGGAAAAATGTTCTCTGATGGGTCGTGGAAGTCCAGGCATAGGAATATCGAATACATCAAAAGTAACTATAGGAGCATTTGGTTGAGGCTCTTCAAATCGATATAATGCTTCCTGACCCCCTAAATATACTGGTTTACGGCTGCCCTTTCCTAGTTGCACTTCCGCTACTTTACCGGGATAATTTTGAATGGGTGGGTTGAATTCTTCCATAGGTGATGGTTGAACCGGAGTTTTAGTTTTATCTACTGATTTTTTAACTATTTGCTCTACAGCTGGCATTATTTGAAGCTCTAATTCCTCAAAATCCATTCTAAAATCATTTATTTCTATTGATTTTGTATTTTCAAGTAACTTAAGAAGTTGTGATATTTTGTCCATAAACCCACATCCTTTTTTTCCAAATTAATTTTTTTCAAGATTTAAAACTTTGTCCACTATTTTTTTAGTACTGGAAACAGATACTGAACTTTCAGGCAAATTTATTAAAGGTTCGCCTTTTAAATCAAATTCAGTTACTGCTGGATCTTCATAAATTATACCGGCCATATCTAAATCGATTTGGGATATTTTCTCTTTTAAATTATCTTCATGTACTTTTTTTACCCGGTTTAATATTAAATAAAGTTTTTTGAACTGTATTTCTAATTCTGAAGCTAATTCTCCAATTCTTTGAGCAGTTAAAATTCCCCGATGGGTTGGATCTGTGACTATGAGCATTATATCTACATTTTGAGTTGTTCTACGACTCAAATGCTCTAAACCTGCTTCAGTATCAATTATTATAAAATCATAGTTGGTGGCTATGGTTTCAATAATTTTTCGAAGCATGTTGTTTACTGCGCAGTAACATCCGCTGCCTTCTGGCCTACCCATCACTAAAAGATCAAATTCTTTTTTTTCAGTTATTGATTCCATTATTTTATAATCTAAAATATCCCATTTATTCGTCCCTGGAGGTATTTTTCCTAAAGAAGTATCCTTTTTCAATTCTTCACGAACATCCCCTACTGTTTTATTAACATTTACTCCTAATGCATCTGGAAGATTAGAGTCTGGATCAGCATCTATTGCTAAAACATCTTTACCTGTCTTGGATAGTAATTTCACTAAATTAGCCGAAACCATAGTTTTACCGGTTCCACCTTTTCCACTTACTGCTATAATCAAAAAAATCACTTTATAAATTTTTTAGAAATGTTCAATTAGTTTAATATTATACTATTTTCTCTTAATTATTACTTTTTCAGCATATATTTTGGCATTTTTGAATATAATTTTCACTCCTCCTGAAGCAGGCATGGAAATTTCAGGAGCCGTGGTTACTGTGATATTTGAAGGTTCTTCATGCTTGGTTTCTTCTCCTTCTACCTGAGTTCCATCTTCCTCTATTTCATCTTCAGGTTTTAGGAAGCGATCTACTATAGGATGTTGATGATCAATTAAATATTGTTCAATATCCTGGATAGAAGTAGCATCTTCTTCTGTAGGAATTTTATCCCATAATTCCTCAGGGATGAATTCTTGTAAAGACTGTTTCATTTCATTAGGCATCCAAATAATCCTACCATAAGCTCCATCCGCCTGTAAAAACTTAGGAGACCTCATATATTCTAATGAAAGTCCAGTGAAACCTTCAACTTGTTTTCCACCCGAACATTGCCCGGCCATAGAAGAAAATGGTATACCTAAAGGAGTTTCACCTCTAAATTCCCTGTCCACTACACCTATACCATCCAATTCAGGTATATAAAATGCTACTGCTTCAAAACATCCGCAAGAAGTATGAGGATAATCGAATACACCATGTACATAAACTCTTTCCGTAGTACCTTGAGATTTCTCCGCTATAGTCTCATTAACATTTGAGTATTCACCTTTTTCTGAATCTAGAACTTCCCCTTTTTCCATTTCAAATATAGGCCCATCAGGATCCATTTTAGATGCTGCTCTACAGTCAAACCAATTAATCGCTCCACAAAGTGCGGTCCTATCTGGAGTAACTACACACATGTGGGTTGGTGCAAAGGATTGACACATTAAGCAACCATAAAAGACATCAACATCTTCATCAGAAAGTTCTCTGGATCTAGCATCCCTTTGGATGTATTGTTCTTTAGCTAAATTTAAAAAAGATTTTACTTGATCTTCCTCGGTAAAAAGAGTAACTGCAATACTTTCAATTAAGGTGAATTCTTCTTTGAATAAAATAGAAAGAGCTTTACCTAAATGTTCCAATTTAAAGTCAGATTCTATAGCCTCGGTGCTAACTCTGCACCATATTTGATCTCTCTGATTAAGATGCATAAAACCATGTACATAATTACATAATTCATGAGTTCTCCTTTCAATAACTCCTTCCAGCTCTTTTTCCAAATTTTCTCCTTGAATCTGAATTTTTATTCCAAATGGAAAAATCTCTCCCTGTTTCATTTCATTTAATTCTGGACCTATCACTTCTATTTTACCATCTTCAACTGATTCTTCAACTTGAACCAGTTCTGCACCAATAGATTTGGGCCCAGCAAGTTCTACGAACATATTCGCAGATCTTATCCTTTCACCTTCATTCATCGGGCTTACATCAACAGGTATATCTTCAAACATTGAATTCCTCCATTATAATCCTGTATTACATTAATCCTTAGATATTTAACAATTTTATATAAATGCTCCTTTTTAATGGCGATTTTAGATATATTTCTGGTAGTTAACAAGTAGTCCGTCTTTTAAAACCCATCTTAAGCTAATATTATCTAATCTTTTATAATATTATAATCAAATTAGTAGACTCTGAATAATTATTAATGATTTATAATGATAATTATTTTATTTTGTGCCTAGTATATAAATTTTTGTGTATCAAAAATTAATAATTTTGTGTTTAAAAATATTAATAAAGTAATACTATGCATAACTAAACTTTAAAAATAGTAATACAATGAAAAAGCTTATTATTATATATTTAATTGAATTAATGTAAGAATTAAAAAACGCCTTCAAGAATTAATTATTTCACTGCAACTTTGATCCATTATAGATTTTATGTGAAATATCAATCCCCAATATATTACTAAAATTAGGAGAATAACATGAAAAAAATTAGCCATTATCATCCCCATAAGTTTTCTTCACATAAGCTTTGATTTGTTCTTATAAAAATAAGACGTTTAAATAATTTTTATATTTTAGAAAAAGCTTTAATCCATCAAACTTTACATTAATCAAAATAAATTTAAGATGAGGATCCCAATGCATATTGGAATTAGTCAAATTGAAAGTGAAACTGGGAAGAAAAGCCCAATTCATAACCTAGACGGGCGCATAAAATTGATTATGACCCTATTCATTGTTATTTATGCAGTATATACTGTTCACTTACCAGTTTTATTCTTATTAGAGGCTTACCTTTTAGGCTTAATTTGGATATCTAAGATTTCCTTTATTTATACCCTAAAAAGAGTACTGATCATTTTACCCTTTGGAGGATTTATCGCGCTTTTCCAGCCCTTTATACAACCTGGTGAGATTTTATACACATTGCCACTGGGCTTCAATATTACCTTTGAAGGAACCCTTTTCGGAATGCTTTTATTTTCTCGACTAATTGTATGTCTAACTGCAGTAGTATTGTTATCTTCTGTAACACCTATTCAGGAAATAGTAAATTCAGGTAGGAGAATGGGATTTCCCCGGGAATTATCCATGATAATGAGCCTGACTATCCGCTATCTTTTCATGTTTTATGAAGAATTAGAAAGAATAAAAAATGCTCAAAAAACCCGCTGCTTTGATATATGGAATAATAAAACACCTTACAGGTGGAGATTACGACAAATAGCCTATACTATTGTGATGTTGTTCTTAAGATCATATGAGCAAGGGGAAAAGGTATATTTCAGTATGTTAAGTCGGGGATACTCCGAAAAATCCCATATGTACCAAGAAACAAAAAAATTAAGAGTAAATGATTATTTCTTTATATTAATAACTATCTTTTTAATTTTAACTATTGAATTGCTGCGATATTTTTCTTTGCTTTAATATTAGGTTTTAAGAAAAATATAGGATTAATATGCTTTTGCATCTATTATTAAAGTTTTGGTTCCAATCTTTTAACCATGAAAGCTAAAAATGCCACTATCATAGGGAAAAAGAAAAGATAAATTGCTAAAAGAGCAATTGGAGGCAGTATTGCTCCCATGACCGTGGAAGCAGCTATAAGCATAACCATCATTATCACGGGACCTAAAATGGCAATAAACATATAGATCATGGTAAATGAATTAAGTTTTTGAGAATAATCCTTGAGTTTCATCCTCAGCTCGTAAGCGATATCTTCTGCTATAACATTTAAAGTCTTAGCTAAATCTCCTCCACTATTAAGAGTTCTGGTAATCTGATAAACCGCTCTTTTTAATCCATCAGATTCTATTCTATCCCCCATATCAATAAGAGCAGTCTCAGTTCTCTCCCCATATTTTATCTCCTCTAAGGTTCTAGCAAACTCTTCAGAGAGAGAACCATAACCAGAGAGCGCTACTGATCGCATACTATCATGTAAACCAAGACCAGCCCTTAATTCAGTAGCCATTTGTCTTAAAGCATAAGGTAATTCCCGAGAGGCTTCAGCTGATTTTTTTCCTTTTTGAAGATTGGGTAAAAACAAGATCACTATAGACATGAAGAATACTAATATTAAAAATACAAGACCAATAGCTATTCCAAACCCTAAAGCAATAAGTATAGCAAATAATATTAAACCAGAAGCTGCCCCCATACCCATAACTAATTTAGGATCTAAACTTTTTTTTTCTTCTTCTCTTAAGATCTCCTCTAGGGAGGCTTTTTGAAAGGTTTCTTTTTCTTTTTCATCTTCTTTTGAAATCTCTTTTTTATTTTTTTCAGATTCAATTAATCCTTTAAAAACTTCTATTTCCTCTCTACTCATTTTAGTTCGTTTTATGATCTCAGAAGAAGTTTTTTTAGAACCAGTTTTTTTTAAAGATCCTAATTTAAAATCCTTACTTCTAATACCTCCTATTTTATTAGCTGGAGCTTGAACACCTTCTCCAACTTTTTTACTTGAATCAATGGTAACTCCGCCAATTTTATCAAAGAAGCTTTTTATGCTTTTTAAAACCATTATAAACCACCAAATTGAAATGCTATTTGAATTTTAAAAAATTGAGTCTTATTACAGTATTTTTTCTATTAACTCATCTGGATCGCGATAATAATCATTAAAAAAGTTTCCAACATCTTCAATGGAACGTATATTTTTATCTGCCATATACTCTATTACCAATCTTCTTTTTTCAATTTCTTCTTCCACTTCAGTTATACTGGCACCTCTTAAATCAGCGATTTCCCTTAAAGTACGGCTGGCAAGACCCACGTACTCTACTTTATCAGTTTCATTATTCCATTCAAAAATTCTATTTAATTGTACATTGCCCTCTTCCATACCCACTACTTCAGCAACTTCAGTGATGCGTCTTATAGAACCTCCAAAGGGACGATACATTTTATTTTGCATAATAATGAAATCAAGGGCAGGTATCATAATAGTTGGAACAATCATAGGTGGATTTATTAGTCTGGTTATGGTCTCCCGGGCTGTGTTGGAGTGCAAGGTTCCAAATCCGGAGTGACCTGTGTTGAGTGCTGTAAATAATGTAATTGCTTCCTTCCCTCTAACTTCACCGACAATAACTCTATCTGGACGTTGGCGTAAACAGTTCTTTACCAAAGTATCCATGTCTAACTCACCTTTACCTTCAATATTAGGAGGGCGAGTTTCCATCCTTACTACATGGGTGTGTGGAAGTTGTAATTCTAATGTATCCTCAATGGTTATGATTCTATCCCGGGGAGGAATAAAAGCTGCAATAGTATTCAAGGTAGTAGTTTTACCAGAACCAGTACCTCCCGCAATAATGGCATTGCAGGGTTTAACTCCTAAACCATCAGTACATACCCACATAAATGCAGCTAAATGTGGAGACATGGTTTTAAAATTAATCAGATCAATTACGGTGAAGGGATCTTTCCGAAATTTACGAATAGTTAAAGAAGATCCATCAGCTGAAACAGGAGGAATAGTAGCATTAACTCTGGATCCATCAGGAAGCCGGGCATCTAAAATAGGGCTTTGTTGATCAATTCTCCTATTTACTTGACGAGCAATAACATCGATCAAAGCTTTAATCTTTTCATCTTCCTCAAAGAAGACATTGGTTAACATCATACCGATTTTACGGTGGAAAACAAATACAGGTCGATTAACTCCAATTACCATTATTTCTTCAAGATCATCGTCTTTAATCATAGGATCCAGTTGGCCGTATCCTAGCATTTCTTGAGAAATTTGGGAAGCCAGTTTATCAATATTACTTATGCCTTTAATTTTTAAAAATTCTTTCACTTCTCTGGTGAAAGTCTCTTCATCAATCTGAAATTTATCGCCCTTAGAAACAGCCAAATCCACTAATTTTTCTCTAATATCATTAAGAAGTGCCCTTTCTTTATCTGTAAATTTAGGAACATTTATATTATACTTGGGAATGAGAGTTTCTTCAATAATTTCTGGTTTAATAACTGGAGTTTTTCTTTTAATGCTTTTTTGGGGTTTAGGTTTCTTTTCCATGATTCTTCCAATATCAAAAGAATCTTCTGATTTAATATCCCTGTCTGGTTTTTCAGACTCTTTCATCTGCTCTGGTTCAGATTCAGGAATAATATTATTATCTGAATAATCTTCAGATCCAAATTCGCCTAAAAGTTCTCTAAGTATTTCTTTACGTTTCTGTTTCATGTCCATCAAATATTATAATATGGTACATGCAATATTTAAGTATATGGAATTAGATTGCAGATGTAGGCAGAAATGTATAAAAACTGCAGAGGAAATTTTATCAGAAATCAAAACTCTCCATAAACCTTGTTTTAAATGTTCGCCAATTAAAATAAAGAAATTTGCTCCATTAATAAATCAAGTTAATTTAAATTTTATTGATCATCACTATGGAAGATGTGTTTGTAACCGAAGACACCTCGATTTAACCATGGCCCATGTTTTAAAGATCATGATAGAGGAAGGTCTGGAGAATGAAAAAAGTACTTTAAGAAAAGCAGCGGTGCCTTTAATAAATCCTGGCTATCCTTTAAAATATGATCCTTTTCTAAAAGCAAATTCTTTAATAATCTTAGCTTCTAACCTGGATAATAAAACTGCTAATAGAATCTTAAATGATGTTGAGGAAGTTAAAGGTGTATTAAAAGGAGATATGGGGAAAAAAGTGGGAATTGAAGATTCTAATAGTGCACCACATGTTTATGAGCTTCTTGCAGGCTGTGATGTACGTTGTGATATTCTAAAGAGTCCTTTTGGACCTATATGCATTCATAAAAATCAAAGCAAAATTCATGTAGAAATTTCTCGCTCTGCATCATCCAAAATAAATACCCTTAATTCTTTCCTGAAAAAAAATGAAGCTACTGATTTTAAAGTTTTAGATGCCACTTGTGGTCCCGGTACTCTTGGAATTTTTTGTCTTAAGGCTGGAGTAGAAAAAGTAGTATTCAATGATCTCTGGGAGCCTGCCATTAATATGACTAATATTAATCTAGAATGCAACGGTTTTAAGGTGGATTTGAGGAAAAAATATGAAAATGGAATAATTTCCAGTGGATTGAATTTTGAAGTATATAATAAGGATATACGTGAATTGAATACTGTTTTAGATGAAAAATTTGATTTATGTATAATAGATCCTTTTCCTGGTACAGATCCTAAAGAATTTGTTCAAGCCGCTTCTAAGCTCTCCAGAGAAATCTTAATTTTATAAATTTATTTATTTAATCCTTATTTTGTATGAATAAGCATTTGGATGAACTAGCATCAAACAAACATACCATAATATACAACTATGGCGGGGACAATCAAAACTCCCATTAAATGGGTTTTGCTCACACCTAAATAATGAGGTATTAGACCCAAAGCAGTAGAAGTAATCAGGGCCAAGATCATGAAGGGAAGGTTAGCCTTCTCTAAAAGGGTAAATATTATAATAATACTTAACATTAAAATAATTGCTACTGCGGTGATCTTTTTATAATCAATTCCCTGAAGTGAATCACTTAACCAATCCCCTATTTTTAAGCATAATATGAGAGAAAGGGAAACAGATGTTAATGAAGCGAATATAAAGAATATTAGATGGTTTAAAGAAAAATCATGAATTATTTGAGATATGTATACCGCTATACCGCTTCGGGGGTTACCTATCAAAAATATAGCTATTAGGGAAAAAAGAGTGTCCGCGGTATTTAAACCACTAATTGAGGTTAAAAATTGTTCTGAACTATTTTCAATTCCAGCCCCACTTATTTCTTGTGCAATTATAGTTCCCTGTGCTGGACCAAAACCCGGAAGGAAACCTAAAATAGTACCCGAAAGTCCTCCAGAAATAATAGCTCTTAATAATGATAAATCTAGCTCTAATTCTGAAAGTTTAATCTGGGAAGGTAATACTGTGTTTTCATTCATGCTAAAGATAAGTGTGCTAACTCCAAAAAACCCAGTAAATAAACACATTAAAGAAAGGTTAGAGGATTGAGGGGCGTTTAACATAACCCAGCCAATAATACCTGAAAACAAAAAGAGAACCGAAGACCAAAAAAAATTTTTAACACCTTTATTGAGCCTTATTAACATATATAATGAACCTAATACTAATAAAATCCATATATAAGGTTTTAAGAAAGAATAAAAAATGGGTAAAATTTTTATAAAAAATGGTAGGGACAATGTAGTTATTAAGATTGCTCCAAAACCACCGAAAGCTACCAGGCGAATAGCTTCACGCGCTCTTCCCTGTAATACCATTCTATGACCTGGTAAAACTGATAAAGCAGTGGATTCATCAGGCACTCCCAGTAAAATTGAGGGTATAAACTCTAAAAGAGCATGGGATATGGCCATGGACCCTAAAAAAATAGCTAAAAATTCTGGAGATAATTTATTTAAAAGAAAAACAGATGATGCGAAGGTAATGGCCCCAGCGGTATTGACATGAATACCTGGAATTAGACCAGTAATCGCACCACAAAAAATTCCGACAAAACAAGCCAGAACGAGATCAAAAATATCTCTCACCTTACATTAGTCGGCGGACATCAGTTACCTCTATGTTACTTACATCTTCAATTTGAGCTAACTTATCTTCGATTATTTCTGTTCCACCTTCAGCGTCTCCCACCACTACCATTACATTTAAAGCAACCAAACCAAAGGCGATGGGTTCTTCTTCAATTTTATGTAAATCTACTTTATCCGGGATAGACTCTTCAACTTCTTTTTTCATCTTTTCAAGATCTACTTCAGGATTCTCAGGCATCAATTTAATAGTGGCAACTACCTCTCCCATAATTTTTACCTCCAAACTAGTTAATTATATTGAAAAATCATGTTAACACATTAAGTGCTTAAAATATTAATATTTCAATAATTTCTATAACAACCATTATGTAGTAATACTATATATATTTTTAGTATGAAAAAAATATAGTATATTTATTTTATAGTTGTTTAAATAGCTTTTGATTAATAATTAAGGACCGATAAAACCACATTTGCAATGATAGATATGGGCAAATGTGCGGCATTTATCACAGCGATAGATCATTTCTTCACAAGTAGGACATTCAAACTTAACATAAGGTTCTACCAGAGGTAATTCTTGTTTACAAGATGTGCACTGTATTTTTTCCATTTAATCTCCTCTTACAAGCGTATATTTTGTATCTTTTGTGCTATAATTCCCTTTTATTAAAGATAGTGCTCTTTCAGGATATTTTCCATTTAAAACATGACAATTATATCCAAATTGGACTAAAAGCTCACTTAAAGCAGAATCAAGTGATGTCTCACCAAAAGATAGTAGTTTTTTAGCACTTATTTCATTTATAAATTTAGCATCTTTAAAAGATGGTTTAGTAGTATATATACCATCTACATCTGTTGCTATTAAAAGTTTTGCCTCTAAAATATAAGCTAGATAAAGGGATATAGAATCAGATGTTATTTTCCAGGAATGTGCCAAGGGATCCAAATAATGCATTAAATGGTAAGGTAAAAATATTGGCAGCTTATTCTCTTTTAATATTTTTTTGGCCTGGTAAAAATTATCCACTGCTTCAGCTTCCTTAACTTTATCAGCTAAAAGTCTACCTACTATATCCATAGTCATAATAGCAGTTTCATGAGCAGTTGTATCTGAAAAATTTAATTTTTCATCATAATCTCTAATTTGATTAGCGAATCTTCCTCCACCACAGATCACTAAAGTATCATTACCCCATAAAGCTTGGGCTAGGTTAATGGCTTTTTCAGGAAACAAACTTCCTCCTATCTTAACTACCCATTCCATATTATCAACTACAAATAACTTCATTATAAAAGTATTATTTAATTTAAAGAAATAGAATGGTTTATCTAATTTTAATCATTTAAGCAATTTCAAATCACCTGTTAACTTGTCAATTTTTTCATCTTCATCCGGACCAATTCCAAGGCAGGTCACTGTAGAACTAGCAAGTTCGGTGTGTCCGGCATCTTTAACTAGATAAGTAGCAGTGCCGCTCTTTTTAGCTATTTCATAAATCTCATAGAGAGTTGACAACTCATTAACCTTAACTACTACTTTTTTTTCACCCTCTTCTTCCCATTTTCGTAATTTAGAATCTTCAGTCTTTTTAAAGGATCCTAATGATGCATGGCAGGCCTGTGCAGCTAATTTACCCCTACTCATATTCAGATCGCTTCGCATAACAATAACTTGTTTCATTATTACACCTTTAAAATAGGATAATGTTTCTACTTATTCATTTACTGCTTATATCATATTTATTTTTAATGTAAATATCAGTTCTTCGGATATCTGCTGGGAAATAAATTATAATTCTTTCGACATAACAAATGGATGTGGAAGATTAAGGCTATCAATTTACCAAATTTCATGATGTCAGAAACTAAGTATAGGTCACAAATGTAGCTAAAAAAACGATAAATTTAAATAGTATGGAGTATTAGATTAAATTGAGGTGATATTATGGCTGAATTACCTATAGCACCAGTTGGGAGAATAATAAAAAACGCCGGTGCCATGAGAATAAGTGATGATGCAAGAGAAGCTTTGGCAAAAGCTTTAGAAGAAATGGGTGAAAATTTAGCTTTAGAAGCTGTTAAATTGGCAAAACACGCCGGAAGAAAAACAGTTAAAGCATCAGACGTTGAACTTGCTGTAAAAAAAATGTAAGTTCCGACCTGTTTCTTTTTTATTTTTTTAAATAAATCTAAAAATTAATTTTTTTAAAAAACAATATTTGCTTAGTTTAAATTCATATTAAAATCATTTTTATCCCTTTTAAAAACTTTTAATTATTATTACATATACTTCTTTCTAAGTAAACATTAAGATTATAGTAGTCTAAAATAATAGGCTATCTACTTAAAACTTAATTTGCATGAAAAATTGAATAATTTAAAGAGATGAAACTTTCATTTTTAAAAAATCACTATCCATTTATTTTGTGGTGATAATGTGACCAGAATTTCTATATTAGATCATGATAGATGTCAACCAAAAAAATGTAATTACGTTTGCATTGAATATTGTCCTGGTGTCCGTATGGAAGAAGACACCATTATTATAGATGAGAAAACAAAAAAACCGATCATATCTGAGGAATTATGTTCTGGTTGTGGAATCTGTACCAAAAGATGCCCTTTTAATGCAGTTACTATTATTAACTTACCCGAAGCCTTAGAAGATCCCATACATCGTTATGGACAGAATATGTTTCAGTTATTTGGTTTACCAACTATTAATCCCGGGTCAGTGGTGGGGATTTTAGGTCCTAATGGTATTGGAAAATCAACCATTATACGTATATTTTCTGGAGAATTAAAACCTAATCTGGGAAATTATGAGGAAGAACCCTCCTGGGAGGATATAATAAATTATTTCAAGGGATCTCAGTTACAGAACTATTTTAATCAATTATCACAGGAAAAGATATCAGTGGTTCATAAGCCTCAAATGGTAGATTTAATGCCTAAATATGTAAAAGGAAAAGTAAGAAACTTGTTGGAACAAGTTAATGAAAGAGATGTAATGGAAAAAGTACTTGAAACTCTGGATATAACTCCCATTTTAGATAGAGAATTATCAAAGTTGAGTGGAGGGGAATTACAAAGGATAGCCATTGCTGCTGCTGTTTTAAAAGATGTTGATTTCTACTATTTTGATGAACCTACTTCTTGGCTAGATGTTAGACAACGTTTAAATGCAGTTAAAGTTATAAGAGAATTAACTGAGGAAAATAAATCTGTACTAGTAATAGAACACGATTTAGCAGCTCTTGATGCAATTTCAGATTATGTTCATGTATTATATGGTCAATCCGGAGGATATGGGGTTGTATCGCACTTGAGAGGTGTTCGAGTAGGTATCAATGCATATATTAATGGATTCCTTCGTGAAGAAAATATTAGATTTAGGAAAAAGGCCATAGAATTTGAAGTTAGGCCTCCTACACCAGAGGGTGAAGGTACTGTGCTAGCAGAATACTCCTCCTTGGAAAAAGATTATGATGGATTCAAACTTAATGTGAAAGCAGGCGAAGTTTATTATAATGAAATAGTTACTGCATTTGGACCTAATGGTATTGGAAAAACTACCTTCGCCAAAATGTTAGCTGATGTAATCAAACCAGACTCAGGTAAAATAAAGAAAAAAGTTGCTATTTCTTATAAACCCCAATACTTAGCCTCTGAATTTGAGGGTAGTGTAGAAGAATTTTTATATACCCACGCCCCTAACTATGGTACCAATATTTTCAAAAGTGAAATAATGCGTCCTTTTTTCCTGGAAGAAATTTTAGAAAAAAAGGTTACAGACTTAAGTGGTGGTGAATTACAACGATTAGCAGTAGCAACAACCCTATCCAATCCAGCGGAAATTTATCTTTTCGATGAACCAACTGCTTTTTTAGATGTAGAACAACGATTAATCACTGCTAGGTCCATTAAAAAAATTATAGAAAGTAGAAATGCTGCTTCAATTATTATAGATCACGATATAGTATTCATAGACTATATATCAGACCGGGCCATGGTTTTTTACGGGAAATCTGGTTTAGAAGGCCACGCTACAAAACCAAGTGAACTTAGATATTCCATGAACCGCTTCCTTAAAGACGTGGGAATAACCTTCCGTAGAGATAAGGAAACTAAAAGGCCCAGGGTTAACAAGTTAAATAGTTTCCTAGATCGTAAACAAAAAGAAATAGGCGAATATTACTATCTGCAAGATTAATAAATTTTAATACACTGATTATGTATTTAATGGAATTTAGGAAGGTTTTTCAAAGTAACTTGCAGGATAGCTCTATTAATTAACAACTATGAATTTTTATAATCATGTAAATAAATAAAATAAAAGTTATCTTTAAAAAAAAGAAAAATTTAAAGTTTTAAAGCTTCATAGGCTTCTAAAAATTTTTCAGCAAAGATTTTTACTTGATATTGGGGTACAGAAAAGCTTAATCGGATGTATCGATCCCCAAATAATTTACTAGTATAGGCGCCTTGACGAATAAAGATCTTTCTCTCTAATAGATAGTCAGCCATAATTTGCGGATCAATACCTGTTTCTTTCAAGTCTATAGCCATCATATTTCCATCAGATGGATATACTGGTAAAAAAGCACCATCAACTTGATCCACGGCTTTTTTTATTATATGCTGATTATTTCTGGTTTGAGTTTTTATAGAATCAATCCACTGTCTTTTAGACTTTAAAGCAGCTATAGCTGCTTTTTGAGATAAAACGTTTGTTCCTAAATCATTGATAAGAACCTTTCTTATAGAATTTAAAAGGTGAGGATTAGCTATAATTCCACCAATTCTCAATCCAGCCATACCAAAAATTTTTGAGAAACTGTAAATGGTTAGGGAATGTTCCGGAGCATATTTTGCTACTAAGTGATGATCCTGGGCAAAATCACGATAAGTTATATCATGTAAGAGATAAATATCATTTTCTATGGCTATTTCAGCTAATTCTTTGATTTCTTGTTTAGTATAAGAAGATCCTAATGGATTTAAAGGATCTATAAGAGATATGAGTTTGGTATTCTCATCCATATACTCTTTAACTAAATGGGGAGTTAATTTATAATTACATTCAGCATTGTAAATCGGCACGGATATAACTTGATTAGCAAATCTACTGGCAAAATTATCGATAATTAAATATCCCGGATCACAGGTAACCATATTCATATCTGCCTTCATAATCTCATTTATACACAAATATAAAGATTCCGTGCCACCAGCAGTGATCATCATTTCAAAATCATTCTCTAAACCTAAATCATTTAATATTAATTCATGTAATTCAGGAAATCCTTCTGGCGGAGGATATTTGCAATATTCCCCACTATTTACACACTCAACCATAGCATCCGTGATTAATGAATCCTGGAGAAGATGATTAGTGTTTTGACCCATCCAAATCATTTTCTTGTCTTTAAAAACAAAATTAAAAAAATCATTTGATGTTTTAAAGCCTTTAGGTGGTGATTTGGTGGTTTTAGCAAATTTTTTTGGTGAAATCATACTATCACGCATCTAAAATATCTTTTTGAAAAATTTTTCCATACTATATTTTATTATTAAAAACTAGAGTTAGCTAGATGAAATAAAATTATTTTATCCAGTTAACCTGATACTATTTAGCACTATTCTAGTTCCAAGTAAAACTATATTTTAATTATTAAAAAATCTATTAAATATTTAATCCACTTATTTATAAAATTTAGCATCCATCGAAGTAGAGTCTATTCTATAAGTATCTATAAAATATTATCATAATCTATAAATCGGTTTTTACTAGATTATTTTAACTGCCTAAACCTTTATCTATAATACGGAATCTAGTTTTTATTCCCTCAACCCTGCTTTTATGCCTTTTAAGGGTTGCACACCTTTCTCCTATTATGTCCCCTTTACTCAATTCCACGATTACTTTGCTCCAGTATTTTAAGATGGTACCTCCAGCTGGCTCTAATATTCCTATTCCTTCTTGATCAAAAATAGAATATATCTGATTGGTGATTACCACTGCTAAATCATGTTCTCTAGCAATCCGGGAGAGTATTGACATTTGTTTTGCCAGAACACGGTTTATTTTTGAGGAATTTTCTTCTTTTAACCGGTACAAGGCAACAGCTGAATCTAAAACTATTAAATCAAATTCTTCACCCTGCATATTCATCAGCGAATCTATTTTTTTCAATATCTCATCTTGTTCTAAAAAAGAAGTAGGCTCAAAAACCATAATCTGGGGAGCTATATGTTCAAATTCATCTCCTGCTATTTGTTTTATCCTATCAATAGAAATACCCCCCTCTGTATCAACATATACAACTTTTCCACCATTTTTAGCACTTTGAACTGCTAAATTAAGGGTTATGTTTGTTTTTCCCGATCCAGGAGGGCCGTAAAATTGAGTTAGAGTGCCTTTTTCGATTCCTCCCCCTAAAATATTATCAATTGAACATCCTATTTGAATTTTAGTTGCCTTTTTAAGATTAGATACTAGTTTCATGAATTTCCTCAAAAATCTTACTTAACTATATTATCCTAAAGTATATTTATTTTCTAATATCTTATATTTACTATCTATAAGGGGGCAGTAATTTATATTAGTAAAAGCGTTTTCTCTCCTATGAACTAGATTGGTTATTAGCATGGTTTAAATTAAAATTAATTTATACTAATTTATTTCCTGTACTCTCCTGCTCCTTGTCTTAAAATTTTAGGAGGGGTGGTAGTAAAATCAATTACGGTAGAAGGTTCAACATTTTTAACTGGCCCAGAATTTAATATTAAATCTAGTTCACCTCCTAACTGAATTTTAATATCTTTAACAGATTTTTTTGGAGTTTTTCCTGAAATATTTGCACTAGTGGCAGTAATAGGGAATTCTCTGGATAATTCTTGACATAAAGGTATATCGGGAATTCTAATACCTATTTTATCTGTCCGGCCAGTTATGGTTGAAGAAATGGATGGCTTCTTTTTCAAAATTATGGTGAAGGGACCCGGTAAAATTGGGGAAATCCTTTTTTTGGTATTAAGGTCTAAATAAGCTACTTGAGAAATCATATTCATGTTAGAGACACAAATTGAAACTGGCTTAAGTAAGGACCTCTTTTTGATTTTATATAAATTTTTTAAAGCATTTTCATCATTTATATTAACTCCTAATCCATAAATGGTATCAGTAGGATACAATACAATCCCACCTTCCCTCAATACTTCCAATGCTTCACTAATTTTCTTTTCAGTTGGATTTTGAGCGTTAATATTAATAATTTCCATAGAATCCCCTATGCACAATATATATTAGTTAGGTTTATAAAGTAGCACTATGCTTAATCGTTTCAGGCCATCCGTTAAAGGTTTACTAGCACCTTTAGCTAATAAAATAAAAATTAATCCCAACTATATTACCCTTTTGGGACTGTTAATAGCATTTTTATCAGCATATAATTTTGCCATAGGTAATTTATTATGGGGAGGCATTCTAATCGCGCTTAGCGGATTTTTAGATATTTTAGATGGAACAGTGGCACGTAATAATTCTTCCATTACCCAGTTTGGTGCATTTCTTGATTCCACAGTTGATAGGTTGGCAGATGCTTTAATCATAATAGGAATAGTATACGGTGGATTTGTAAACTGGATTTTGGGGATACTGGCACTACACGCATCATTAACTGTAAGTTACGTTAGAGCAAGGTCAGAAGCTGAAGGTATTCCTTGTAGTGTTGGAATAGCTGAAAGAGCTGAACGATTGGCTATTATAATGATCGGGGCCTTTTTAAGTGTTTGGTTGGGTACAGGAATTATGTCTTTAGCTTTTATGTTAGTAATCATCTTAGGGTATTTAACTGTTGCTCAAAGAATTTATCATACTTGGAAGTCCATGAAAACTTAGGAATATAATTAAATTGTTTGATTTTTAAATAATTTTAGAAAGGGATGCCCTGGAATACCAGGAAATTAATGTTAGAGGGGGATGCCATGGAATACCAGGAAAGAATAAGCAAAGATATTGATCTTCTCTCCAAAAATTTAAAAGAAATTGACTCTATAGAACTTAAGCTAGTAGAAAAGGAAATTTTAGATCGGGCGAAAAGTTATAGAGATGATGCTTGGTATTATCTCGAAAAAAAAGATTTTATGACATCTTTTGGATGTATAACTTATGCTCATGGATTGATTGATTCTCTTAGAATGATTTATAGTATTATATGAATGTTATTGTTTCATATTTTGGTTATAGATTAAAATAATTCTAAAGATTGGTTATTTTATAGGTTATCATTTTATAGAAGAGTATTATTTATGAATAATTTAAAAGAAGCTGAACTAGACTTAAGATTCTTATTAAACCGGGGCTATAGAAAAAAAGTGGCTCTGCAGTTTGTATCGAATCATTATCTTTTAGGAAAAAAAGAAAGAAATTATCTATCTCGCCTTATATTTTCTGATGATAAAGTAAAGGAAAGAGAGAAAAAAATAGTTCAAATAGATGAGTTAAAAGGAAAGTGCCTTATTATTGATGGTTACAATGTCCTAATAACGGTCGAAAGTATCTTAAGATCTTTTAAAAAACCAGGAGAAAATAATCACAATCTAGTGTGGAGCGATGATGGATTCATAAGAGATGTGGAATCCATTTTCGGCAAATATAAGATAGGACCTCAAACCAAGCCGGCCATTAAATTAATCTTGAAATATTTAAAAAAATATAACGTAGCTAAGGTTAAATTCTTTTTTGATCAACAAGTTAGTTTTAGTGGAAAATTAGTACATATGATCCAAAAAAATATGTGGAAGTACGAAATTGAAGGTGCAGCAGTACTTTCTAAAAAAGTTGATCATGATTTAAAAAAGGAATGGAATAAATCAGGAGCGATAATAGCTACCAGTGACAGCGCCATAATAGATAAAGTTGATAAGCTAGTTGATATTCCTAAACTAATATTAAATAAGAAGTATAAAGAAAAAATATTAAGTTTTAAAAAAAGAGGTTATGAGGTTTAATATATTTTTTAAAAATAAAAAAAATATTTGATGAATTAGTCAATATCCTCAAACCGGTCTTTAAATTTTTCCATTACCCCCGGAAGAGTAGTGTACTCCATTTCATCACTAGGTAGTCTATGTGGTTCAAAAGGACCGTGTCTTCTCATATATTCCGCTATTTCAGAAGCTAATTCTCGAGATCTATCATAGACAGGATCATCAAACATATCCACCGGACCAATCAGTTCTCCTTCACAAATTTGGAAACCTAGGGCCACCACTCGAGGAGGTCCATCAAATCGAACAGGATAAGCATTTTTATGTGCAACTGGCATTAAAGGACCGTTATGTGAACCTCTCATCCATCCTCCAACTAAATGAGGAAATGCGAAGGGTTCGGCTACTTCACCAGTGGCTGGAAAACCAGATTGGGAGCGAACAATAGCTACTGGATCATCTTTTCCAACATATTGTCCTGCTAATAGATTTAATCTTTCAGTGCTTACCGAGGCTGCAATTTCATGATCATCTCTACGATAAATACGTTTTATCACATAGCGGTTAATTGTACCTAGAAGAGCCAGCAAATCATACATTTCATCAGGACAGCTCATGGATATTTTTTTGTTTTCCATTACGTCATATATTTCAAATTCAAAACCATTGTGCAGGGAAGGATCTATTACTAAACCGGCTGTGTTAAATGGATCTGCGAATATTTTAAATAAGGGTAAGTTAAAAGCTCCGGGTTCTGTTTTATCCATGGCGAAGACCACTACTGGATCACTGGGTCTTTCTTTGAATTCCATCTCGGCTACTCCAGGTCCCATTCCTTTTATGTTTCCAGAGAATGTATCTGAGAGTAGATCTTGACCTGCCCCATAAAGTTTAAGTTTTTTTGCAACTTCAGTTGCAGCGATAAAAGTATCCCAAGCTAGTTTATGAATTTCTTCGTTCTCTTCCCCGTTTTGATGGGTCATTATTAATTCTGTATCATCACCGCAGTTAGTAACATAGTAATCAATTAGTAATCATTCATCTTTGGCTTTTTGAAGAAATTCCTCACTTTTTGTAAGTAAGGCAGGATGAACCAGACCATGTCCTGCAACGCTTCCAATATCTGCTTTTATTACACTAACAGTTGTTTTCATCTGAATACCTCCAATATCTCAGTTTTTTAAAACAATTCTTATTTATAATTTTATAGCTACATTTTATTTTAAATAAAATCTTTAACTAATTAAAATAATTAATTTTATTATGATTATATTTATTTGATTTAATTTAAAAACTTATCCCTACTAATGAAATAGTAAACTAAGATCAAAATAAGCCCATATAACTCTGTCTAAAATAACATTTATTAAAAATTTTTTAATGTTTTAAATGTTTTTTTTAGCTCAGTATCGATATTTAAAGATTTTTGAGCTTCTAAAACTCTATCTAAACTTGCTTGAGTCTCAGGATATCTTGGAACGGCACTACATCCACCATCATCTTCAATGGAAATATCATAGGTGCCTATTTCTTGGGCTAATTTCTCAATATCGATCTTATCTTGTCCAATTAAAGGACTAAAAATAGGTAATTTCACAGCATGGCGTGTGACTAATAAATTTTGAAGTGTTTGAGATGCGACTTGTCCCAAACTATTCCCATCTACAATACCCAGCGCACCTTCTCTATTAGCTATCATTTCTGCGATGCTATACATTCCGCTCTTACATAGAATACATGTTAATTTTTCTGGAGCCTTCTCTTGACATTTATTCAAGTATTCTCCATATTCCATAATTTTTAAGTCTAATTTGACTCCTGAAGAATATTCCCTAAGTTTTTTTACCATTTTTATAACTTTTTCTTGAGCTACACTTTCTGTAAATGGATAATTATTAAAATTTAAAGCAATGATTTGACATCCTCTTTTCATCATCAGATAAGCTGCTACTGGAGAATCGATTCCTCCTGAAAGTAAAGCCACCAGTTTACCTTGAGTTCCAAGGGGAAGTCCTCCTGGACCTTGGAGTTTCTGATGATATATGAATGTTTCATCATATCTAACTTCTAGGAAAATCTCTAATTCAGGCTTGGTTAAATCAACTGGAGATCCTATTTTTTCCACTACCACTGCACCAGCAAATCCTGCTAATTCTTGGCTGGTGAAGGGGTGTTCACCTATTCGACGACAGCGAATAGCAAAGCTGGTTTTGGAAGATAGTATCCCCCTTGATTTTAATTCATCCACATAATGTTCTAATTCAGTTTTTATAATATTTTTATCAGTTTCCATAGAAATAGCTGGAGAAAAGGAAACTATTCCAAAAATTTTCTTTAAGTATTCTAAGGCTTCATCAAAATCATCTGGTTTAATAAAAATGCGGCCCTGATCCAATTTAATTTCGCAGGGAAAAGCACTTTTAATATTAGAAATTAATTTATTTTCAAATCTTTTCCGTACTCGAGGACTCTTCAAGCCTAATTCTCCATAACGAACCATAATTAAATCATATTTTAGCATTAATCACACCTTAATAGGTTAACATTCGAATATGTAAAAATTACCTTCTTCGATCCTTTTTTTAAGTAAATTTGATATTTCTCTAGCTCTTTTTAAATCTGATTGACGACATGCAATAGGAATTTCAAATTCACCTTGTTGTAATTTAAGTTCTACCGAGCCGATATTCATTTGACAGGTACCATATTCACATGAATAAGCACACATACCGCAACCAAAACATTTTTTAACATCCAATCCTTGATTAAAGGCCTTAGTAGGACATCTTTCTTTTACTAAGCAATTGACACAATTCATGCAATTTTCAGGATGATATTGTGGTCTTTCATCTGAGTCCTCCCAAACTTGACCGTAATCTATTTCTCCTAGAGGCATATGTCGGCCTTTAATATCTGCAACTGGTAATTTTATATCTGAATTTCTAATAAAAGTTTTTTCTAAAATTCTCTGATCAGTAACCGGTATAGCCAGGGCAACTGAATCATATATTTCCGGACCTACAGCTGTTTTAAATCCTCCAAGATAATGGGAATCCATATTATGCATATCAGCAGCAAGCATTAAATTTGGTTTATTTAGGCTGCTTCTAGTACCGGTGCCTAATATTAAACCTTCTGATCCATTTAAGAGTATTTTAGATCCCATACATATAGTTTTCATTTGGGGGTCGTTTTCTAAAGGATTAAGTTCACCGCAACCAGAGAAGGATAATCCTTTAAAAGGACCTTCCATTTCTATAGCATGGAATATAGAAGAGACTGATTGTGGTTCTGGATTTACAAAAGCGGTGTAGTTTTTAAAAGCCATGCGAGTGCCGATCATTTTAGCTGTGGCCATATCTTTTAAGTTGCTAGTGGTGGTGATGAGCTCACCTTGACTTGTTTCCACAGATATTTCGATTTCCCTACCAGCTATTAAATCCTTAAATAAAAATCCCCCGCCATATTCAGGATCATGGACGCTATTTGCGGTTCCATAAATAGTTAAATCAACAGATCCAAGCCATTCATTTGGACAGGGCCCTGGAAATCCAGGGACTCCGTTTAAATATATTTTTTTAGCTTTTTTAAATGACCCGGGTTCATCAATTTTTAAATGAATTATGGCGGCCGTTCCCGACATTATACCCGTAGTACCAGTGGTAATAACTTCAACATCTTCTACGGTGGGAGTTTCACCTTCTATCACCATTCTGGTAACTTCTTCTGCAGTTAAAACTGTAGCTTGACCCCTGGAAATTTTTTTATTAATTTCTTGTACACTGCGCTTCAAGGTAGTCCCTCTTTAAAATTTACCGTAAATAAAGGATATGATCACTATTTTTAATAAATGTTTACCGAGTTATTGCACTGATTCCCTGCATAGGTTTATATTAATTATTGCAAATAAAAAATTTATAAACCCATTTTTTTTATTGTGCAAGCTAAAAATAAAGATGAATTTATAAGAAAATATATTAAACTTCATGGAAAAAATTTTTAATAATTTGAAAAATAAATTTTGATGGTGATAAAATGAAAGAAGCTAAAAAAATAACACCTTTTTCTGAAGTTACTCGCTTTCATGGTCATGTATGTCCCGGAACCGCCATTGGATATCGCGCAAGTGAAATAGCAATAAAAAAACTTAGTTCAGATCGATCAATTGATGAGGAATTTTTAGCCATAGTAGAAAATGATAGCTGTAGCGTGGATGCAATTCAAGTTGTAACTGGTTGTACTTTCGGAAAAGGTAACCTAATATTTAAGGATTATGGGAAAAATGTGTATACTTTTATAAATCGAAATACAGGAAATGTTTTACGTTTATCTATTAAGAAAAACTTAGATGAGATTGATCCTGAATTTGCAATTTTAAGAAATAATTTCTTGAATTCTGCTAACCGCGAAAATAAAGTTGCATTTGAAAAACAAAAGGATTATTTATCTCAAAGAATTTTAAGTATGGATGATACAGAACTGTTTAAAATAGAAAGGGTGGAAATCGATATCCCCCAAGAAGCTAGAATATTTAATTCATTGAAATGTCATAAATGTGGGGAGTTTATGGCAGAGCACCGAGCAAGAATTGAAAATGGTGAACTCACATGTATTCCTTGTTTTAGTGAATATTCTAGAAATTAATTTTTTTTATTATAATAAATTAATTTTAGAATCACCTTAATTTTTTTTTAAGATAGAATATTCTGAGCTTATATAATTTAAAAGTATTATTTATGAGCAAAATTGATATTAATTATATTTTAGTTTTTCTTACTTTTTTCTTTATTTTATTACAATTTCCACCCTGACTTATATATGTAGTAATAATAAGACCAAAAGTATTATAAATAACATTGACACATTTGTAGAAAATAAGGTGGTGATTTTATAAATCAAAGATTATTAGCCAGTATTATAATTATTACCGTATTATTTGGTGGAATAATAACCTATCTTTCTCTAGGAGAAGGTGCAGAAGCAAGAATAGGATCTGTCTCCATAACAGACCTTGCAGGTAGAAATGTAGAAGTTCCATCAGAAGTGAATAGAGTAGTTGGAACTGGTTGTTCCGGTAGAGAGATAGTATATTTAGATGCTAAAGATAAAATGGTTGGAATAGAACAGATTGAAACTAATTCCGCTGGTGGATGGGGGAACATGTTATCTTATATGGTGGCTAATCCCGAGTTAATGGAACTACCCATTATAGGAGATGCACGTAAAAACATTATTAACTATGAACAGATAGCAGAACTAAACCCCGACGTAGTATTTGCTGCTGACGCTAAACAAGCAGATAATATTCAAACTAAAACTGGAATACCCACCGTGGTAGTTTATACTGGTCCGGTGGGCACAGAAGAACAAATGGAACAATATGTAGATTCTTTAAAATTAATGGGTAAAATAATGAATAAAGAAGAAAGAGCCGAAGACTTAATTCAGTATATCAATTCTCTTGAAGAAGACTTGAATAAAAGAACCCAAGGCGAGTCTCCAGCTTTAGAAAATATATATTTAGGAGGCCAAGCTTATAGAGGTTCCCAGGGTTTAACCTCGACCAACCCGTTCTATCCACCTTTAAATATGTTGAACGTGGAAAACGTGGCCAGTAGTCTAGATATTAGTGATACATCCAAAGCCATTCAAATTGATAAAGAACAATTACTAAAGTGGGATCCAGAAGTGATCATAATCGAACAGTCTAGTTTGGAATCAGTTAATAATGATATAAACCGAAATCCGGAATATAAAAATCTAAAAGCAGTGCAAAATAATAGAGTATATGGTGTTTTAGCCTATTGTTTATATAGTTACAATAAAGATGTGATGCTAGCCAATGCGTACTACTTAGGAACAGTCCTATATCCTGATCAATTTAATGATATAGACCCAGAAGATAAAGCAGATGAAATATTTGAAAAATTCGTAGGTAAATCAGTCTACCAAGAGTTAAAAATAAGTCAAGGTGGATACAAAAGATTAACTTTCTAATAATTTTCTTTTTTGCGAGTGATAAAATGAATATTCCTGATCAGCCAGATATACCCTATCAAAAATTACAAGAAATAATAGAAAACGCATTCAATGGACTTAAAATATTTAATATATTGGAAACATCTCTTGAGCTGGGAATCTTTGATAAACTAAAACAGCCTGTTAATCTGGATAATTTGTCAAAAAAAATTAAAATAGATAAGGTGCTTTCATTCTACCTAGTGGAAGCACTCTTAAAAATAGGTTTGATTGAAAAGGAAGGGGATTTATATAAAAATTCAAAGCTTGGCCAGTTATACCTAACATCTGATTCAGCTTATAGTAGAATCAATAGTATGCTTTCTCTAAAAGAAAATGCAGAATTATGGAATAATTTAAACAATACATTACAGGGGAATTTAAAAAAAAAAGAAGAATCTTTTTTCCCTAAGATCATACAAGTAATGGCTGAAGACTGTGTTGTGGGGGAATTACAGGATACTATTGATTTAATTAGCTCATATGAAGATTTCTATAAATATAAGAGATTATTAGACTTAGCAGGGGGTCACGGAATGTATTCCATTGCCTTTAGTAAAATTAATCCTGACCTGGAATGCAATGTATTCGATCTTCCTGAAGTTTTAGTGGAAACCCGTAAATACATAAAAAATTATAATGCAGAGGTAAACACAATTCCTGGAAATTTTTATGAAGACGATTTTGCTGGAACCTATGATATAATTTTTTCTTCTTATAATCCCGGAGGTAAAAATCCGGAAATTGCAAAAAAAATTTATAATTCTCTAAATTTAAGCGGATTATTCATAAATAAGCAATATTTCCCTGTAAATGAAAATTTTACCCTAGAAGAAGTTCTTGATAATTTAGAATGGAATTTTACCAATTTTGAAAAGTCTATGAAAGGAGAAAGTAGATACAGTTTCCAAGGTGATCTTAGTTTTGAAGAATATATAAAGTTTTTAGAAGATTTAGGCTTTGATATATTAGACATACATTCTTTAAGCCATTTAAACCCTTCATTTGGCACCTTTTCCAAAAATAAAATTATAATAGCAAAAAAAGTGAGATAATTGAATTTCAGAAATAGTTCAGCAAAATTATATGAAGTTTATACTAAAAAAAAAGTGTTGATTGCCTTTTTTTTAATTATATTATTAATTGTATCTGTTATTGGTGCTATTAAAGTAGGTGCTGCGGATTTATCAATATATGATATTATACATGGTTTATTAAATAGTGATGCTCCAGGTTCTTCCATTATATGGAATATAAGAATACCAAGAATACTCGCGGCCCTAGTAGCGGGTTTTTACATGGGTATGGAAGGATCTGTTATGCAATCTGTTCTTAGAAATCCTTTAGCCAGCCCATATACGATGGGAATATCGCAAGGTGCTGCATTTGGTGCTGCATTTGCTATAATAGTACTTGGAGCTGGAACATTGCATAGTACACAAGCACATGCAGTTATGGTTAACAATCCTTACTTAACTGTTTTAGCCGGATTTTTAGGTGCTATTATTGGTGTTATTGCCATTCTTTTAGTAGCAAGGGTTAGAAATGTTACTCCAGAGGTTATGATACTGGCAGGGGTTGCTATGAGTGCTTTATTTTCTGCAGGAACCATGTTTCTACAGTATTTTGCAACTGAAACCCAGTTAGCGGCAACTATATTTTGGACATTTGGAGATGTGGAACGAGCAGTATGGAATGACTTATGGATTATGATTATATTTTTAATGCCGGTTCTATTATATTTCTTGTATCATGCTTGGGATTATAATAGTCTTGAAAGTGGAGAAGAAACAGCACAAAGTCTGGGAGTGAATACCCATAGTTTGCGGTTGCAGGGAATGCTGATAACTTCCTTTACGTCCGCACTCACTGTAGCGTTTCTGGGAGTTATCGGTTTCGTAAGCTTAATATCTCCCCATATCATGAGAAGAATTATAGGAAATGATCATCGATTTTTGATTCCAAGTTCAGCTCTCTTAGGTGCCTTAATATTGTTAATATCAGATACGGCTGCCAGATCTATTATTTCTCCCATAGTATTACCGGTGGGTATTGTTACTGCTTTTATGGGAGCACCGATGTTTCTTTATATAATTATGAAAATGAGGCGATAAAAATGATTCTTTCAGTGGAAAAAATTGGATTTTCATATAAGAACAATCCCGTGCTTCTAGATGTGAATTTCAAAGTTAAAAAAGGAGAACTTGTATCGATATTAGGAGTTAATGGTTCAGGAAAATCTACTTTAATGAAATGTATAAACCGGATCTTAAAATACAAGCAGGGACTTATAATGGTGGAAGATAGAAATGTGAAAAAAATGAAGGAGATAGAAGTAGCCCAAAAAATCGGATATGTTCCCCAAAGTTCTGAAAGAGGATTTTTAACTGTTTTTGATGCTGTATTGATGGGTAGAAAACCGTATATGGGTTGGGATGCTTCTAAAAAAGATATAAAATTAACTGAAGATATATTGGAAACATTGAATCTAGAAGAATATGCGCTGCGTTATATTAATGAATTGAGTGGTGGAGAGCTTCAAAAAGTGGTTCTAGCCAGAGCTTTAGTTCAAAATCCTAAGATTTTATTATTAGATGAACCTACCAGCGATTTAGATTTAAAAAATCAACTAGAAGTGATGGAAATAATAAGAGAGGTTAGCAAAGTACATAAAATTGCTTCTGTTGTGGTGATGCATGATATTAATCTAGCTCTTAGATATTCTGATAAATTTGTAATATTGAAGGAAGGCCAAATATTTGCGGCTGGAGGAAGAGACATCATAACTCCAGATATAATCAAAGAAACTTATGGGGTAGAAGTAGAAATTGAAAATTTTCAAGGAATCCCTCTGGTAATTCCTAAAAGTTATTAATAAGTACACTAAACTTTTTAATGCTAATAAATTTCAGCCCTATGTGATATATGAAAATTTATTTTTTATACCCTGTAGGGTTATTTATTCATCTTATTAAACTTGAAAATTTTATAAAAATAATTATAATCAGAGCTTATTTTTGAATTAGATTTAAAGCATGATCTAAAGCTTCATCCATTTTTTCAATATTAGGACCAGCTCCTTGTGCTAAATTCACTCTACCACCCCCACCCCCTCCTAAAACAGATGCAGATTCTTTTATTATTTCATTAATTTTAAAACCATGTTTAATAGCTTTTTTAGAAGAAGAACCCACAATTTTACCTTCAAAGTTGCCTATTATAACTAAATCCATTCCTATTTTATTATCTACAAGATCCAAGGCTATTTTTTGCATTTCAGCCATATCAGCATCGATTATATCTATTAAAACCTCAAAATTATCTACTTTAATCGATTTTATAGTTAATGATTCCGTTTTCAAGGTGGCAATCTGTTCTTTAAGGCGTCTGATCTCATTTTTAAAGGCTTTCCATTCATTGAAAAATCTAGAGCAAGTTTTAGGTAGTTGATCGTGGTTAACCTTAAAAATTTCAGCACTTTTGCTTAAGTAAAGATCATTTTCTTGCATTAATTCCACTGCCGATTCTCCGGCTGAAAACTCCAGACGTTCTACTCCATCCTGTATTCGTTCAGTTTTATTAATTTTTATTAAACCAATGTCTCCTGTTCTAGAAACATGGGTTCCAGCACAAGCCTGTACATCTACCTGAGGAATTTCAATAATCCTAATTTTAGAACCAGGTACTACTCCTCCCTGATATAATATAAAGCCATATTTTTTCTCAGCTTGATTACGATTCATCCAATTTACCTTCAACTTGGAATTCATCCTTACATAGTGATTAGCTAATTTTTCAATTTGATTAGCTTCTGAAGTGCTGATTCGTTTATAATGGGATAAATCAATACGTGATTTTTTAATACCTTTTTGAGCTCCTACTTGCCATATATGGTCTCCTAAAATATTTCGAGCCGCGGATACAATTAAGTGAGTGGCGGTATGATTTTGGGCCAGTGCAATGCGTCTTTGCCAATCAATAGTCCCTTCAATCTGCTTTCCAATTGCTTCTTCAAATTTAGAGATTTTTTCAGAATCAATGTGATGCAAAACTATATCATCAACTTTTTCTGCATGTGTTACTCTATAATCTATGCCATTAAGTTTTAAAAAGCCAGTATCTGAAGGCTGACCTCCTCCTTCTGGATAGAAGAGGGTTTGGTCCAATATTACTTTATCATCATAAGAACCCATTATTCTGGCCCTAAATTTGGTTTCATACGGTTTATCATAAAATAAGATTTTTGTAAGTTCAAAATTCAGATGAAATGATTCTTCTGCCTTTATTTCTTGTTCATGTTCACTAGCTACTAAGGTATAAAAATTATCCGGAATTTTAATCGGGAAATTTTCATCCTCAGCAATTTCTTTTATCGTCTCTGGAGGGATTCCATGAGAGTCATAGAGTTTTATTAAAAGATCTAGAGGAATTTCTTTTTTATTTTGTTTTTTAAGATAATTTATGGTTTTTTTAACCTTATTAATTCCTTTTGAAACTGTTTTAGCATATCTTTTTTCTTCTAAAGCAATAATTTCTTGTAGATGCTCCTGATGATTTTTTATTTCAGGATAATGATTGGCTAGAAAATCAGATTGAAGCTGCATAATATCGCTCAAAGATGCATCCATTTCCAGATCTTTTATAAAACGAATGGTTCTTCTTAAAACCAGACGTGCCAAATAACCCTCTTTTACATTAGATGGAATAACTCCATCAGCTAGCATAAAGGCTAAACATCGTGTATGATCAGCGATAATATAAACTGCCTCCATAGGCTCGGCAGATTTTATTAATCGTTCTAATGAAATTCCTAAACGATCTGCTACTTTTTCTCTAAGTTTTCTAAGATCTGCGAATGTTTCTATATCCATCATACCTGCTACTTGAGCATTTTCAGCCAATATTTCCTGATTAACATTCACTCCAGCCAAATCTTTAATTTGATTTACAACTGGCCCGAAGGAAGCATCATAAGCTGTAGGTGTTCCCTGGGATATCCAAGCAAATCTTTCCAGCCCATAACCTGTATCAACAATTTTTAAGGGTATTTCTTCCTTTTTTCCATCATTTAAAGTTTTATATTGGATAAAAACTAGGGTGGCTAATTCTACTCCCCTTACACATACCTCATAACAAGGACCTGCATTTCCTCCACCCTCCCACCATGATTCAATAAAACTTATTTCTTCAGGATTAATACCAATATGCTTAATGAAATCATGACAATATTTAATTGTCTCATCTTCCCAGTATACTTGATTTTCTGGACTGTTGAAGGCATGATGACCCCCCATAGTAAAACAGGTCATATGTCTACCGGTGCGACCAACATTATCCACATCATTTAGTCGAATAGAGGGTTGGGCTACTACTAAGGGATTAGCTGGAGGTTCTACCAGTCCAGAGGTTACCCATGGCTGGAAATTATAAATCGAAGCCCCTACTAAAAAAACATCATCTCTCCAACGTTTAGCCAGCACCGGATAACGGGGTATTATAGTGTGGTTATGCTGCTGGAAAAATTTCTGGAAAACGTTTTGAATTTCATATAGATCATATTTTTTTGAGGTTGCAGGGTTTCCAATAAATTCATACTTATCACAGGGAGCATCCCCACAAGTATAACGCTCGTTTAAAGACCAAAAATCATTCCCACAACTTACACACTTTTTCTTTATATATCCAAGTTCTTTTAACTGTTTAGACATATTAATCCATCGAAGAGTTATTAATTTTTAAATTCAGAAATTAAAGAATTTGTTTATAGGTTTATATTATCATTAAAAAAACTTTTTTATTAAAATAATTTTAGAGCCTATAGTTAATCCTATTATTCAAACTTATTTGATTTATTAATTATCCTAATAAGCTTTAAAGGCTTGATTTAAATAAAATTAATTAAATTAAAAATAGAGTATTCTTGATAAAAAAAAATAAGTACTTTAAATTTTTAATAAAAAAAATAAAAAAAGAAGAATGTTAACCAAAGAGAGCGCCTAAACCAGCGGCAGCTTCTTCTTCCTCTTCCTCTTCTTCCTCTTCTTCCTCTTCTTCCTCTTCCTCTGATTCTTCAGTTGCAGGGGCTGCTGCACTAGGAGCAGCGGAAGTAGCTACTGCAGTTTTCTCCATAGCTTCTTCGATATCTACATCTTCAAGTGCTGCGATTAATGCTTTAATTCTAGCATCATCTGCTTCGGCACCAGCTGCTTCTAAAACTTTTTTAACATTTTCTTCATTAATTTCCTCACCAGTAGTGTGCAATAACATTGCTGCATATATGTATTCCATATGATCACCTCATTTCTCATAATCAAATTAAATTTAGCTTAAAATATTTATTTACATAGATCAAAATTTTATCAATTTTTTTTTCAACCAAATAGAGCCCCTAGACCGGCTGCTGCATCTTCTTCAGTTTCTTCTTCAGTTTCTTCATCGTCTTCATCGTCTTCAGGCTTTTCTACTTTTTTGTCTTCAACCGCCTTTTCTTGACTAGCTGTACTTGCCAGTTTTTGCCTAAGTTCCTCATCCAGAGCATCAGAATCTGCAGGTATTTCACTCACTAAGGCTAACATTTGAGAGTAACCTTTAGATAATAACATTTCTGTAGTTTTAGAAGTTAAGATGGATGCGTTAAATGCCAGGTTCAGAGTCTTGGATGCTGCATTTTGTATGATCGTCGGCATGGCCTCTTTAGTGTAAATAACCGCATTAACCGATAAGTTGAATGCTTGAGCAAATGCTTTTTGAACATCAGAAAGAGTTTTATCTTCATCAATAGTTAGAAGATCCGCCGTATAAATAGTTTCTTCTTCATAAGCTGCTCTTAGATCAATTCCTACCTCCAAGGGTTGTATATCTAAACGAGTCAGAATTGTAGCTATTTTAGATGAGACTATTTCACCGGCTTTTACCACTACCTGATCATTTTGAACCACGATTTTACCCTTATCAATCTTAGCAGAAATGCCTGCCTGTTGTAATTCACCCAGAAAAGGTCCTGGAGGAAAACCAGTGTCACCTTTAGGGACTATTATATCTTCGGTAGGAATAACACCAGCTTTAGCAGGTGCAGCTGTTTTACTATCCTCTAAAATTTTAAATAATTTAAAAGGATTCATATCAGTTAATATTAAAGCAGGTTGACCATCCATATAATTGGAAAGAGTATCAATTTTGGTTTTATCTTTATTAGAATCATAAAGAGCCAAATTGATTAAATTCTTCTTAGACATGCGAATAGTGGCTTTATTTCGCAGATTTTGTCTCATTTTCTGCAGTTGTCTAGCAGGAATATCAGATAAATTAGCGATTCCCACCACTTGATATCCTTTAATTAAATCTTTAAGGTCCTGAACCTCTTCTTTTTTCCATTGAGCTACATGGGCCATCTATATCACCTTCACTACAGGACCCATAGTGGTCTTAATATACATGGTTTTTATTTGATTTCGTCCTTTTTCTAAGTTCTGGTCAAGTATTCCCAGAATTGCATCGATATTTTCTGCAATCATCTCTGCATCCATATCTTGAGTTCCGACCATGGTTTGGATTACAGGTTGGTCTTTTATTCTGACTTTGACTGTATTTTTTAACCTTCCCAGTATGGGGTCTGGTTTAATATTGGCTGGTACTGGTTTAGGCATTTTTTTCCTTGGTCCTAAGACCGGACCTAAAAATCTACCAACCAGGGGCATAAAATCTGCCTGAGCTACAAAAAAATTGTATCTACTAGCCATCTTTTTAGCTGCTTTTCTGTCTTTTCCCAGCTCTTCTAAATCTTCCTTGTTTATAATTAAATCTGCACCAGCATTTTTAGCTTGAACAGCCAGTTCACCATCAGCGATAAAAGCAATATTTACATCTTTTCCGCGTCCATGTGGTAGAGAAACTTCCTCTTCAAATCTATTCTCTGGTTTATTGATATCTAAATCCTGGATCGTGATGATCACGTCCATAGATTGTGTGAAGTTTCTCGGCTGGGAATGTTCTTTAGCCTCCTTCACTGCTTCCAATATCTCTTGTTTCATATAATTCCTCCATGAACTTTTAGATAAAAAGTTCAAAATAAGGTAAATATTTTATTTTAAATTATTATTCCCTCATAAGTAATTAAATTATGCAAGCAAGACATTATCATGTGCGCCTTGATCAATCTCCTCTTGGACTTCTCGGGGATCTTTACCTTCAACGGTTATTCCCATACTGACACAAGTTCCTAAGACTTCTTTAACCGCGCTTTTATAATCATCAGATAAGAGAGTATTAAATTTCATTCGAGCAATCTTCAATGATTGTTCCATGGATAAATCTGACACCTTATCCATCCCAGGATCCTGGGAGGCTTTTTCAATATTTAATTCATCCATAATTAAGGCTGTAGTAGGAGGGGTACCTACTTCTATTTCAAATTCCTTAGTGTCTGTATCTACAATAATTTTAACAGGTACTTTCATGCCAGAAAAATCAGAAGTTTTACTATTGATTTGCTCTACTACTTGCATCATATTTAATCCTAACGGACCAATCGCAGGACCCAAAGGCGGTCCTGGAGTGGCTTTTCCACCATCAATAAGAATTTCAACGGTATCTTTAGCCATTAATCTGCCTCCTTTTGTATTATTCTAATTTGATCACCTTTAACTGTAACCGGAATTGGAACTGCAGCTTCAATAAGTTCTAAAACCACATCTTCCTTAGATTCATCAATACGTACTACTTTAGCTTTTTCTCCCTTAAAAGGACCAGATATTAATTCCACAATACTTCCCTTCTTAATCGAAGCAATAATGGGTTCTGGTTTTAGGAATCTTTTTATTTCATCAAAGGTTATTTGAGTTTTACCCTCCACCATACCCCTTAAATGAGGCACCTTTAAAGCAGGATTTTGCATATCAATCTTGGAGGAGGACTCAACCAAAACATAGCCTTTTAATGATTCCGGTATTAAAATAGCGTTAATTTCAATACCACTATCTTTAACTTTTCTAGCTAACATTCTAGCCACATTTTTCTCCTGACCCACTGAGGTCTTGAGAGCATACATGGAGTTTGTACTATCTTCCATTAACCACACAACCTTATATATAATTCCATAGGCTTGGTCATTGGTCTTAATATGGGATTAAAAAAGGATTCTAATAAATTATAAAAGAAAAGTTTTTTCTTAATCCTATGCCGACCAGATATTATATTTTGAAATAAGATCTTTAAAATAATTAAATTAATGATTAATTTAATTTCTTATATATTATTTGTTTTATTATTTAGTAATTAATAATTTTTGGGACATCTATAACCTATTTTAATAACTATTTTTAACCACCTAACAATTGAGCAGAAATTGTAATTATAAAACCTATAACACCTATAATTATTATTCCTATACCTGTTACTTTGGCTACATTGGTAAACTCAAATTTATCAGGCTTTTTTGAAACCAGCAATACTCTTTTACATTGTTTTAGAAAACGGTGAATAGATTCTTTTAAATTCATAAAATCCCTACCTAATAAATAATAAAAATAAGGAATGTAATAATTTAATTTTAAACAGATGGTATACTAGTTATTTTACATATTTATAAAGCTTTCCTTTAAAAAAGGGAAAGAAGTTGCAGTATTGATTTATAACTATAAATTATCCAAATCTTTTCCCTGATATTTGTAGCATGAATACATCAACCTTACTTAATTTAAAATATCATAGAAAAGTTTAACCCCGGAAAAATAATAATTCCTAAGGCAAAGTTGTGCAACTTTTAGTTTTATAAACCACTCCCCTGTGCAATACAAATAATCAAATAAAGTTAGTAAAACCAGTTTTTTTAAATTTTCCTTAAATTATCTCCTATGACTTAAAACGTGATTTTAATTTATCCCACAGTAAATGTTCAGGTCCGCAGCCAGAAACAACTAAAAATTGGGATGGGGATTGGGTTGTTATATCAATAATTTCATTGATTTTTTGCTTTATATTTCTATTAGATATGGGATGAAATTCAGCTTCGAAGGATTCTTTTAGGGTATTGTAATATTTTTCAGCTGCTGAAACTGATTCTCTGCCTGGAAATACATGTATTTTTTTGAAAGTGGATGAGTTGATTACATTTAGATGATCCTGGAATATGAGATCTTCACCCTCATCTGGAGTCAGATAGACTAAAACCTCTTCTTTTCCTGAAAAAAGTTGAATATTTGCTTTTAATGCATCTCCATTATCTCCCTGGCCCATTCCAATCATTTTATCTTTAAATTGGAAAATCTCAAATCTTCCAGGAGGCAGTTCAAAATTATCTAGTTGGGAGCAAGTTTCCAAAATTGTTTCTTTGATTTTTGCCGGATTAGGGGTAAAAGATAGATAAGTTGCAACAGCACAAAGTAAATTATAAAGATTATGCAGCCCTAAAATTGGGATTTCCACTACAAGGTTTAGGGATACATTTTTTTGGGAGGGATAATTATAAGTTTTGCCTTTAATTTCTATTTCCCATTTTTGATGCTTTTGAGTTATACTACTTATTTTAACCTGTGGTTTTGGCCTAGAGAAACCGCATTTGCAGTTATATAATCCTCGGTGATTGAAGTACCTTTTCTGATAATTCAAATCAATGTTACAATGGGGGCAAGAAATATTTGCAGTTAAAGGATCTTTGTCTAAAAAATCCGCTTCTAATCCATAATAGGTTACTAAGGTATCGGATTCTTTTTTTCTACCTATATATGCTGTTCTTGGATCATCAGCATTACAAACCACTATTCCTCTTTTCATGGGAGCAGATAAAAGTTCCTTTGCCTTGAAATATTTTTCAAAAGGATTTTTCCTACCTGCCACCAGGGTATGTTCCCTGGAAATAGTAGTATACACTACACCAATAGGATCTATAAGTTCACAAACCAGATCTGGGAATGAGTTTCTGGTATCTCTAATTCCATATTCAAATAAACCCAGTTCACTAGGAGATAAAAGTCCAGTTGCAATCGCATTTAAAGTATTACTATCAAAAGTACATGAAGTAAGAGTATCCTTTGATAATAACATACATGCCATTTTAGTGGTGGTTGTTTTCCCATTTGTCCCGGTAAAGATTATGTTTCCGATGGTAGTTTCCTGGGCCAATTTTCTCAAGCAATGATAATCTCCTAGCTTTAAATATAAATATCCTGGAAAACTAGTACCCATCCCTTTACCAAGTTTAACTAAATATTTAGCTAATTGAGCAAAGCCCTGGGAAATTTTACATCTGATTACTTGTGATTTCAGCATTGTGTAGACTCAATATCAATAGTATTTATATCTTTTTATGCTTTACCATAATTATAAAAAAAAGTTCGCAGGCGATATTTTAAGCAAAGGAACGTAAAAAAAGATGGTAATAACTAATTAATTAGATTCATAGCCTATTTGAAGATGACGTTAAATAGAGTATAATTGATCCTGTAGTATAAATTTATTTATTAGAAAACACCGTCTATGAATTCTTCTAATGCAGATTCACTTACAGGTTCTCTTTTTCTCTCTTCAGCGAATTCTCTTTCTGCTGGGCTACCAAAAATATGGGGAGATTTAACACCAGCTACTACTATGGTAGTCCGGATTACATTTTGTAGATCTTCTTGGATTTGAGCGCCCCATATTATATTAGCATCTGGATCTAATTCATCAGCTACTATCTGCACAATTTTCTCTGATTCCTGTAAAGTCAGATCAGAACTTCCTGAAATATTAATCAAAGCCCCTTGAGCATTAGAAATATCCAAATCAAGAAGTGGACTATTTAATGCCTCATGAACAGATTCTAAAGCTCTGTCCCCAGATTCAGATTCACCCATACCGATCATGGCCATGCCTGAGCCTTTCATAATGCTTCTTATATCAGCGAAGTCTAAACTAACCAGGCCTGGGCGGGTTATAAGTTCAGTTATACCTTTAACTGCGCGTCCTAATAGTTCATCTGCCACCATAAATGACTTATTAAGAGGTAAATTAGGAGCCACCTCTAACAATTTGTCATTAGGTATAACAATTACTGTATCTGCAGCACTTTGAAGTTTTTCTAAACCTTTTTCAGCATTTTCTCTTCTTCTTAGTCCTTCAGCGCTAAAAGGCATTGTAGCTACAGCTATAGTTAATGCTCCAGCTTTTTTAGCCAGTTTAGATATTACTGGTGCTGAGCCAGTACCTGTACCGCCTCCTAAACCACAGGTTACAAAGACCATATCCGCACCATCTAACATATTCCGAATATCGTCTTCACTTTCTTCGGCACAATCTTCTCCCACATCAGGAACACCACCGGCACCTAAACCCCCACAAGTCTGTCTTCCAATAAGAAGCTTCTGGGATGATTCGCTATAGAACAAGTCCTGGGCATCTGTATTTATGGCGAGAGTTTCAGCACCTTCAATTCCTATCTCAGTTAGACGGGATATGGTGTTGTTACCTGCTCCTCCACTTCCAACTACACATATTTTAGCCCTACTTTGTTCAATAATCCCTCTTAGGTCTTCGTCAATTTCAGTGTTCACCTGCTTGGGATGTTGCCTATCTATTTTTCTTTCAGATTCCTTTATGGCATCGTTTATGAATTTCACTTACTACCCCCACATCATTCTATGGAATGTGTTATGGCACTAACTAATATTTAAAAGCAACGGTTAATTGGAAATAATTTGCTTGGCTCGACATCATTTCTAATCCTTGAGGTTATAATCAAATTTTGAATGTCACCTCTAAGTTATAGAATTTTGAAAAGGTGCATTTGAACCAAAAATTAATAGATAAAAATTTTATTGGTTTACGGTCTGGGCATGGCAATTATTTCATGTATCCTCATCTCGAAGATGTTTTTCATGTGCGCTGGGGTAAGTATCACACCAGTATCTGCTCCCCAGGCAGTTCCACCAATAGCTATTACCTCTTGATCCATAGGTATGAGGCCGGCATCTGCAGCCATGATGGTAATCTCCACACATACTTTAACCCCTTGAGATATCATCCTCAAGGTTTCAGCCATTATTTCCACCGGTGTAACTCCTCCAAACTTATTAGATATTCCCCTTCCTACACCACTCAAAGCATGAGAGCTGGTATAAATAGGTATACCCAATTTAATTATTTTTTCCTGTAATTCAGGGTCTAATTCTAATTTTCCCTTTTCACGGAATCCAGCATGATGAGTGATGCTCACTATAGAGGAATCCTCTATGCTTTCTGCTACCTTTAAAGTAGTTCTTCCTGAAACTGAAGCAACAATAATATTTTTTATGTCCAAATCTTCTTTCCTAGCTTTAACTAATTCAATTAATTTATCGCTGTTATGTTCACCAGGTTTTTCGAAATAATAGATCGTTTTTTCCATCTTATCACCAACCTTATTTTTAGGTAAATTAGTTATAATATTTAATCAAAACGTCTTATTGATAATAAGAACTTAATAAAAATATCTCTTAATTAATTAAATACATACTTAGAACTTATAAAATTTAGTAAATATATTAAACCATATTTTTAGGATTTATTAAAGCATAATCTGATCATGAGAACCCCCATGCTAAAAAAATTAAATAATGAATAATAATATCATTAATATTATTTAGGTTAGTAATGCATATAGTAATGCAAATTTAATTAATGATTCATGATAAGTTGAAATCTTATTTTATTTTCAATGGTGAACAAAAATGAATGCTTTTAGTTTTCTAGCACCCCCAAGGATTAAAAAGCCTAGAGAAAAAGGAATCACCATGGTTTTAGATAAAGGTATGGGATTAAAGAGCGCCGAAGACCTGATGGAAATTTCTGGAAAATATGTAGATTTCATGAAATTTGGGTGGGGAACCATAGCCATCCATAATCAAGAATTGATCAAAGAAAAAATTGAAATGTATCAGAGTTATGAGGTAGATCCTTATCCTGGAGGAACTCTATTTGAAATTGCCTATCTTAAGAATATGTTCCATGAATATTTAGCAGAAGCAGAAAAACTTGGCTTTAATACCTTAGAGATTTCAGATGGTTCCACCAAAATTAATCCAAATGAAAAGTCTAAAATCATCTTAGAAACAAAAGAGAGAGGTTTTAAAGTAATATCAGAAGTGGGGAAAAAAGATCCGTCTGAAGATTTTAAAATATCACTTGAAGATAGAATACGGTTAATAAAAATGGATTTAGATGCAGGAGCAGATAAGGTACTGATAGAAGCCCGGGAAAGTGGTAAGAATATAGGAATTTATGATGAAAAGGGTGCTGTAAAAGGGGATGAAGCTAATTATTTAATGGAAAAAGTTGATGTAAATAAATTAATCTGGGAAGCTCCCCAAAAAAGTCAGCAAGTTTATTTTGTGCTAAAAATTGGGCCAAATGTGAATCTAGGTAATATCGCTCCAGAAGAAATCACTGCTCTGGAGACCCTTAGATTAGGGCTTCGAGGAGATACTTTAGGAAAGGTGAAACTTTAATGATAGAAAATATTACTATTCTCGGCGGTTATGATAAAAAGGGAAATAAAGAAGCTGTAGAAGAAGTAGTTATTCATAGAGAAGAAATATTTGGAGTGGTAGGACCCACAGGTAGTGGTAAAAGTTCATTAATTGGTGATATTGAACAGTTGGCTCAAGAAGATACTTTTTCTAAAAGAAAAATATTGGTTAATGGAAAGGAACCAAGCTATGATGATAGAACCAATCCCCGCAAAAAAATGGTAGCCCAGTTATCACAAAACATGAATTTTTTAGCAGATATGGGCGTAGGAGAATTTTTAACCCTTCATGCCAAATGTAGAGGAGTTAAGGATACTTGTGTGGATAAAGTCATCGAATTAGCCAATAGTCTGACTGGTGAACCTATAAAAAAAGAACATGAACTTACTATATTATCAGGAGGACAATCTAGAGCTTTAATGGTGGCAGATGTAGCTATCATTAGTGATTCACCCATAGTGCTTATAGATGAGATTGAAAATGCAGGGATTAGAAAGCACGATGCATTACAGGTACTTTCCGGTCATGGTAAAATTGTTATGGTTGTAACCCACGATCCGGTACTGGCTTTGATGACTGACAAGCGCATAGTGATGAAAAATGGGGGTATGGATAAGGTGGTTACAACTAGCCTTCATGAAAAAACCATATCCCAAAAACTGAATAAAATAGATGAATTAATGTTAAACTTACGGGAAAAAGTTCGCAGAGGCGAATTAGTTAACGATATCAGTGTTGATGATATATAAATATTTAAATATTATATTTTCTAGTTTATTTTTTCTTTACTTAACTTTATCATTTAAGCAAACTATATTAATAGTAATTATTATTATCTAATTTCCAAGTAATGGGAGAAGTGAAACTATGAAAATGATAATCGTTGCTGGAACTCCTGGCTCAGGAAAAACAGCAGTGCTTATACATGCCCTCAAAAGTTTAAAAACCAAAAATCTGAAATCATCAGTGGTTAAAATAGATTGTTTATATACAGACGATGATCAGAAATTTGCTAAAATAGGGGTACCAGTTAAAATAGGGCTTTCTATGGATATGTGCCCTGATCATTACGCTATATATAATGTGGAAGATATGCTTAGCTGGGCTCAAGAAAATGATTCAGATTATTTAATCGTGGAAACTGCTGGGTTATGTCACCGCTGCGCTCCTTATACCAAAAATAGCTTGGGAGTATGTGTTATAGATGCCACCAGCGGACCTAACACTCCACTTAAAGTCGGCCCTTTTCTCTCCACCGCTGACATTGCAGTGATTACTAAAGGGGATATGATTTCCCAGGCAGAAAGAGAAATATTTCGAGAAAAAATACTAGAAGTAAATCCTAAAGCTAAAATTATTGAAGCCAATGGTCTCAGCGGACAAGGTTGTGTAGAACTAGCAGAAGAAATGATAAATACTAAAGAAGTGTCTGAAGAAGAAAAACTTCGTCATTCTGCCCCACTAGCAGTTTGCACCTTATGTGTAGGTGAAACTAAAGTGAATAAAAAACATCACCGAGGAATATTAAGAAGAATTGATGGTTTTGAAAGTTATGAGGGCGAATAAAGTAGTCCTTTTTTAAATTTTGATTTTCTCCAATGAGGATTCATGGATGACCAAGAAAACTAAATCTAACACATCTAAGGAAGAACTAGAGAATTTACTTCCAGGATATAATTGCGGCATATGTGGTTACGCACGTTGTGAAGAATTTGCAGGAGCACTTTTAAAAAAACATACCACATTAGATAAATGTAGTTTCCTCTATCAGGAACTATTTAAAGAAAATTTAGAACAAATGAGAAATGTTCTAAAAAGTGAGAATATAATCTTAGAAGAAAAACCAGTAATTGGTTTGCTAGATGGCTATGAAGCAGATTTCATTTTAAAGCCCTTACCTAAAGAAAGTTCATGTCGTGAAATTTTATACCCCTTTACTCGAGAAAAACTTAAAAAAGAGGATATAATCCGCTATCGTCCTCTAGGGTGCCCTATAACTCATTTTGGAAAAATAATAGATGAAGAACATGGTTTGATAACGGTTCATATGGTAGGACCTTGCCATCGTTTATCAGATGATTCAGAAGAATTTCAATTCAAAGAAATAGGTTTATGTATGGTGGGGGGTTTTGAAGGAATAATAGAAGGTCAGCTGCCTAATGTAGGGGAAACGGTTCGGTTTCTACCTAAACATTGTATGATGCAGAAAGTCCACTCTGGAGTAGTGGTTCAACTGGAAGGAAAAAAAGCCTTAATTGAAGGCATAGATCTTAAAGTTTGGGCACCGCCTATAAAAAGAGAAAAATAATTATTACTACTATTATACTTATTTATTTTTATGGTTTATTATCTAATTTTATTTAAATTTAATTTTAAATTTATAGTAAAGCTGGTGTAGGAATGGAAAGTTCAAAAAAATCTTTTAACAAGAGAGAACCTGTAATCATCAAAGATTATCAAGTTATACCAGTGGAAACTACTTATATCAAACCAGGGGATAGTTTGGATATGCTTATCCAAAATTCAAGTCCTTATTTAGATGATGGTGATTATTTAATTTTAGCCGAAACTCCAGTTTCTATTTCTCAAAAACGTTTAATAGATGAATCTAAATTTAAACCATCTTTAACAGCTATTTTACTGGCAGAAATATGGTCTAAATATATTTGGGGATATATTTTAGGCCCCATATTAAAAATAAAGCCTAGAACTATTAAAAATTTAAGAAAACTTCCCCCGGAGGCCAGAGCACATAAAGAAGTTGTTCTTCAGCATTATGGAATTAAGCATGCTTTAAAACCTGCTTCAGAGGCAGGAATAGATCTTAGTAACGTTCCTGGTTCATTAGTTTCTCTTTTACCAGAAAATCCCCCAGAAATAGCCTTAGATATATCCCGACAAATCAAAACATGTTGTAATAAAAAGGTTATTGTAATGATCATTGATACTGATGCTACTTATAAATTAGGTAAATTTAGATTTACCTCCCTACCTTATGCTATGGATGGTATAAAATCTGATTTAGGTATTTTAGCTTATTTATTAGGAAGAATAAGTAAAAAAAAATTTCCAACACCTTTAGGGTCCTCTTTTCCTTTAGAAATAGATTATGCGCTTGAATTATCCGCAATTGCAGAAAAATATCAAAAATCTATAGAAAAAAATCCAGAAACAATTTATCAAATGCAAAAAACTTTTAATAAAAATATAACAGAAATTGAAGTAGATATGCTCAATTCAAGGGTTCATACCCCGGCAGTAATAATAAAAAAAAATTATTAGTAATCTTTTTATCCTTAAGACTATTATAATTATAATTAATTTAAAAAATATTTAAATAGTATAAATTACATATAATATACTTGTAAAATTAAAATAATTGCACTTTTGAATTATAATTATAAATTAAACTAATTCTCTATTTAAAAGTTTTTAATAGTATGCTAATTATGTTCATGGTGTAATAATAACTCATTAACTGGTTTAGAATAATTACTGATTTCTATACCTTTAACTAGTGGAGGAGTTTAATGATTAATGACCCTTTAGCCTTGGAATTAATTCATGAGGTTATAGATGAGGAAGATGAGGCCTCTATTTCCATAGTGGAATGTTTAATTAAGGGAAAAGTTACTGACGAAGAAATCGCAGAATCAACTGAAATAAGATTAAATATTGTAAGAAGAGTTTTATATAAACTTTATGATGCCGGACTTGCCAGTTATAAACGAAGTAAAGACCCTGAAACCCAATGGTATACCTATACTTGGAAATTTGAACCAAGTAGGGTTAAACATATGATTAACCGTCGCCATGAGGAAATAATAGCCGAACTCAAAAATATTTTAGACTATGAAGAGAATAACATGTTTTTTGCATGTAAAAATAATGACCACCGCTGTAGTTTTGAAGAAGCATCTGAAAATGGATTTATTTGCCCCAAATGTAATGGAGAAATGGAATACATGGATAATACTCCAGTAATAAGGCAAATTAAAGAAGAACTCAACATTTATGAAAGTTATGGTTTTGAAGTTGATTTTCAAACTGCTGAGAGTAACTCCTGAACTTAATATAACCTATAGGTTATAAGTATTTTAGACTCTTTTTTTTTATTAACAAAGCTAAAAGCATGAATTATAAATATCCTACTAAAGATCAGTCTATTTCTCTTTTAAAAAGTTTAAATTGTCCTCCCTGGATAATCGATCACAGTATACAAGTAGCTCATAAAGCACTTAATCTGGCTAAAAATTTTGAGGTGGATTTAAAATTAATTAGGGTTGGAGCATTATTACATGATATTGGCCGATGCAAAAGTGATGGATTAGATCACGCCATAATTGGAGCCCGGATTTTAAAGGAGATGGGTTTTCCCCGGGAAGTAGTTAATATCGTTGAAAGGCATATTGGAGCAGGAATAAACCCAGAAGAAGCAGTTAAATTAGGTCTACCTGAAAAAGATTATCGTCCACTTACTCTAGAAGAAAAGATAGTAGCACATGCCGACAACTTACTACATGGCTCTCAAGAAGTAGATATTGATGAGGTAATCAGAAAATGGGAATCCCATTTAGGGAATAAACATCCATCTATAGATAGATTAAAAAAATTACATGCAGAATTAATAATTTCCCCTAAAGCAAGTAATTCCTATTAAAATTATTATTTTTATTAATGGGTTTAAGGTGCAAAATAATTGTTCCCAGCTAAAATTAATTACAATTATTCCCCTAATTAAATATTAAACCCTGAAAACATGCCTATCTAATAGTTGAATATGATATGCTTTAAATTATGTTTTTTTTTTTAGTTTTCTCCTATCTAATTTTGTTAAATATTTTTCCATTAGGCTAAGCTATTCATTAAATTAAAGTAGTTTTAATTCAATAATGAATTTTATCTTAAAAGATATTTATCTCAAATAAATGTGATAGCAGGAAAAAACATGAAAGTATTATGTTCTACTGAAGAGTCTCTCTACCGTCCTGAAGCTTTAAGGTGGAGAAAAAGAATGAGATTACTTAATCCATTAGGTGAAGGACTGGTAATTCTTCCATGTAGTATGAAAAAACCTTATTCACATTCAAAATCCCACCAGATATTTAGAAAAGCCACACGACCTATACAAGAAGTTATTCTAACATCTCCTTTTGGTATTTGCCCAAGGGAAATGGAGAATACTTATCCTATACAATCTTATGATGTTACCACTACTGGAGATTGGTCTAATGAAGAAATGAGACTGGTGGGAGAACTATTAAAAGACTATGTAACAGATAAAAAAGTAATAGCTCATGTAACTGGAGCTTACCGTAAAGTTTGTGAAGAATATTTAGATGAAGCTATATATACTTGTAAAGATGGTAAGCCTCTTTCTCCTTCATCTATGAATGAGCTAAAACAAGAAGTGAAAAAATTTGATAAAATATCTCCTAGAGAAAAATTGATTAAAGGTTTAAGATCCATCGCATTGTATCAGTTTGGTAAAGACGGTGAGGTGCTCATACCCTCAGATATTCAGATTAAAGGCCGTTATAATAAAAGAATTTTTCATGAAAATGAACAGCTAGCCACTCTCCTTATGGATACTGGATTATTTGCTATTAGTCTAGCTGGAGGGAAACTTTTAGCAGGAAAAGATATTAAAATTGTGGAAATAGATTTCGAATTAAAAACAAATACTCTTTTTTCTCCTGGAGTGATTCATGCAGATGAAAATATTGTTCCCCGAGATGAAGTAATTATTCGAAGAAATGGAGAAGTAGTAGGTGTTGGAAAATCAATACTGAGTGGTGAAGAAATGGTAAGGGCTTCTAAGGGAGTGGCTGTACGTATCAGACATCGTATTAAAAAATAATTTGCAAAACTTTAAATATCCCTATATAGACATTAATCAATCACTTCTTAAACAAAAAATAGAATTAAATTTAGTTAAATTTTTTATTATATTTAACCCACAACAGTATATTATTGACTGTATTAAATACTAATCACGAGGTAATCAATTATGTCAGAAGAATTAGTTGAAAAAGTTAAAGAATCGTTAACCAAGGTAGCAGACCCTCATATGGGAATTAGTATCGTGGAAATGGGTCTAGTTGAAAGCATTGATATCGAAAAAAATGATCAAACTATCGCTAAAATTGTAATCCGACCCACTAATCCAGGATGTATGAGCGCTGCCCGTATGGCTATGGATGCACGTACCATGTCCGAAAAAGTGGAAGGTATTGATAAAGCAAAAGTTACTGTGGCCGGCCATATGATGGCGGATGCCATTACCGAGATGGTTAATAAATAAGATAGGTGAATAAATGGTATCCTGGAACATGGCCGCAGTGGTGGGTGTTTCAGGAGTGGGAAAAACATCTCTATGTCAAGCAGTTACCCGGGAAATTGAATATAATCATTTGAATTATGGAGATTTGATGCTTGAAATTGCCCGGGATAAAAATCTGGCCTATACTCAAAAAGAGATGTTTGCCTTGGATATTGATACCCAACATATTATCTGGAAAGAAGCTGCCATAAAAATAAATAAACAGGACCATGCATTAGTAGATCTGCATGGACTGGATCAATCTCCGCAAGGTTATATTATTTCCCTGCCTCTGGAGATAATTTCACCAGATATAATTATAGTTGTGTATTCCTCTCCAGAAAAAATATTACTTCGTCGCGCAGAAGATAAATCAAAAGATCGAATCCAAGATGATTTAAAAAGTTTAAGTTTTCATCAAAAATTGCTTCAAACCACT
>PWMT01000012.1 GCA_003558085.1 Methanobacteriaceae archaeon | reverse complement strand
TACGAGCAGCTTCATCAATATCAGATACTTCAATTCCAGGTTTTATAACTTTGATTGCCTGTTTTTGTGCTTCCAAGATTATATCTAAAATTTCTTCTTGCTGATCATTTTGTATTAAGGTTCTAGTACAATCAGAGGAATAATTTCCCCAAACAGCACCCCAGTCAATTACTAAAGGATATTCAAGAAGATTATGGCTTGGTTGAGCATGAGGAATGCTGGATCGGGGGCCACTAGCAACTATAGTGTCAAATGCTTCTTTCTGTGAGCCATTGATACGCATTAAATATTCCAGTTTTGCAGCTATTTCCCTTTCTTCTCCCTTAAATCCTAACTGCTTGAATGATTTTTCTGCAATTTCAATTGCTTTTTCAATGGATCTAATTTCCTGAGGAGTTTTAATCATCCGGAATCGTTCAATAATATCACAGATTTCAATTTTAAAATCATCTTTGATTTTATTATAAAAACTTACCGGTAAAGATGCTTCAACTCCTAATTTATGGATATCATGTTGATTTAACATTTCTTGGAAGTCTTTAATAGATTTAAATACCTGGAAAGGTAAGGTGGATTTTTCTTCTGCTTCTTGCTTATCCATTTTAGAAACCCATAATAAAGGTTCTTCATTTAAGAGTAAAATTGAGAAACTACTAGGTTTAAAATTAGTCATATAAAAAATATTCACCGGTTTTAATAATAAGAGGGCTGATATGTCCAAATTAGACATTTCATCTAACACTTTTTTGATTAATTCCATTATAATATCTCCTTTATGCTTCATGATAAGGAATCGTTTAAATTAAGGGCTTGAATATTAACAACTATTCTCCATCAAATAGGTATAAGAGTTTTTCTTGAATCATTTTTTTTAATCTATAGCTGACCTCATCAGGGATTTTTCGTTCTATGGGTTGAGGGATATAACCAAAATCAGGATCTATAAAAGAAATACCGGCAAAATTAACAGGTTTTTTATATCTTGGAATGAAATGCCAGTGAATTTCTGGTTGAGGATTTTCATTACGAAAAGCAGAATTTTTAAAGCAGCTCCAATTGAAAAGTGTGGGTTTTAGAAGCTCAGATAAGGCTAATTCCATCACATGTACTATATCCCCAAATTCAATCCATTCTTCTTTTTTTAATTGATTTAAATCAGTTTTACTGCGTTTTAAGGCCACTACACAAGTCCCTAAATATCTTTGGGAGGGGGCCAGATATATTAACCAGTGCCGAGTTTCTAATAATAATTCACCGTAACCTCCTAAGGCACAGTATTCACATTGTTGATCCATATTTTTCCCCTAAATGTTTAATATAGTCTAAAAGCAATGAACTTTATAATTTAATCTATCAGGAAGATTAATTATAAGAGTGCTTATAAATTAAATTAACTAATAATTACATCCCTTACTTAAATATTCTTAAACAGCGATAAATAAGCATTTTTATAAAAATTTCATAAAATATGGGTAAAATCTCTTATCAACATAGAAACCATTATATGTTAAAAATAAGTATCTATTAAATATGGTAAAATTCAGTGCAAGTGAAATCAGAGACATAATAATATCCATGCTGGTAATAGCTGGAGTCTTTTCTTATGTTTTGGCTGGTCGAAATCTTAGTTTAGCAGTGCAGCTATATTTAATAAGTTTAGTGGGTGTTGGTTTAGGATTTGTACTACACGAATTAGCCCATAAAGTCGTGGCCATTCGCTATGGTTTTTGGGCTGAATATCGTTTATGGGTAGAAGGTTTGATTTTAGCCCTAGTCACTGCCTATTTTGGTTTTGTATTTGCTGCTCCAGGAGCGGTCTATATACATGGAAATTATATTAAAGAGGATGAAAATGGAATCATATCCTTAGCAGGCCCGGTAACTAATATTATACTCGCCTTGATATTTTTCTCCTTAATTCCATTAGTTCCACCTGCTTCTACTTTAGGAGCTATCAGCTTTTTGGGATACTATGTTAATAGTTTTTTAGCTCTATTTAACCTTATACCTTTTAGTATACTTGACGGAGCAAAGGTATTCCGCTGGAATCCTTTAATTTGGTTTTTAGCTGCAGGTACAGCGTTCTTTTTAACCATTAATTCTATTTTTAATATAATATGATAACTGAAGTACCAACATATAATATGTTTACTGAAGATAATATATTAAAAGTTCAAGTGATTATCCATGTTTTCTGATATACCAGTCAAATATTTTGGATGTACACATCGGGCTATAAAGCCCTCTCAAACAATAAATAATGTGGAAAAAAAGTTGAAGGCAGCTGGAGTCACACGAATAACTGAAATTACACATCTAGACCGAGTTGGCATACCTGTTTATTCAGCTATCCGTCCCACGGCCCAAGAAGGCGCGGTAAGTATCTATGCAGGTAAAGGTGCAACCATTAATCAAGCCAAGGCTTCAGCTATGATGGAATCTTTTGAAAGATATTCAGCTGAAAAACAAGCCTCAGATCAAGATAGAATCATAAATGGTAACTATGAAGACCAGATCGGAAGAGCGTCG
>PWMT01000035.1 GCA_003558085.1 Methanobacteriaceae archaeon | reverse complement strand
TTGAGTAGATTTTAACTAATATTATTAAAATATAATCATGAAAAACCTAAAATAGATCTCTTGCTAGAGATATCCTATTTTTTTATAAGATAATTTTAATTAGATATTCTGGAGTATTAGCTAGTTAATAAAAATATAATATTTAAATTCTTTTTGGATGTAAAAAGAATATTATGCGACTTACAGCAGATAATACCGTGAATATCAGGATGCTTATCAAAAAGTATTCTCTAAGTAGTGGCAATGGAAATAATAAAGATAGGAGTATTATTAGCATTAAAAATCCTCCCCAATATTTGCCTAAGGGATCGTAGATTAATTCTTTAAAAGGAGAAGACAATAAAAAAAGTGCAAAAACAGCCCCTAAAAGAGGAAGTAGTAGCAGAGGATACCAGCCCTGGAATACCATGGCCCCAAAGCAAATAATTATTAATATAAAATCAGCTAATACATCTAAGTAAGCCCCTATCCTAGAATCCACATCCAATTTTCTAGCTAAAAATCCATCTAAAAAGTCAGTAAACCCAGCTAAGATGAAAATAATGATTGCTCCCCCAAAAAAATTATTTACAAATAAATAAAAAAATATGGGGGCCGCTAAAATTCTTAGAAGACTTAAAATAGATGGAAAGTTATTTTTGATAAAACTAAGATTAAGTCTTGAGTTTATCATTTATAGCTCCATCTATTCTAGCCATTATCCTCACTAATTATTTTAAAAAAAAATGGTGATTTAGTTTTATTGTAAATAGGTTAAGGGTGGAAGTTAAAAAAAATTGTGAATAATTAAAAAGTTTAAAAATAAAGATAGTAGGGATCTAATCTATTTTTTACCATCCTCTCTCTTGCATACGGTCTGAATCAGAGATTTCGCTGATTTCTAATCCATGCATAGCTTTTCCCAGTCCACGAGATACTTCAGCAATCAATTCAGCATCTTCATAATGGGCGGTAGCTTCCACTATAGAGCGGGCGAAATTTTGAGGATTATCGGATTTGAAAATACCTGAACCAACAAAGACACCATCTGAACCCAACTGCATCATTAATGCTGCATCCGCTGGTGTGGCCACACCACCAGCAGCAAAATTTATCACTGGTAATTTACCTAACTGGGCAGTTTGCTTTACTAATGATAAAGGTGCTTCGATATCACGAGCAATGGCCCATAATTCTTCTTCATCCTTATTTTGAATCTCCCTAATCTGACTCATGATCAAACGCATATGACGAACTGCCTCTACAATATTACCTGTACCAGGTTCTCCTTTAGTACGTATCATAGCTGCTCCTTCATCAATTCTTCTTAATGCTTCTCCTAAGTTACGAGCGCCACATACAAAGGGTATGGTGAACTTTTTTTTATCAATATGAAATGTTTCATCAGCGGGAGTTAAAACTTCACTCTCATCAATCATATCTACTCCCAGAGATTGGATTATCTGCGCTTCCACCAAATGACCTATTCTAACCTTAGCCATCACGGGGATGGAGACCGTATCAATTATCTCCTCTATTTTATTAGGATCAGCCATTCGGGCCACCCCACCAGAACTTCTAATATCAGCTGGTACTTTTTCCAGAGCCATCACTGCCACTGCACCAGTATCTTCTGCTATTTCAGCCTGTTCAGCATTTACCACATCCATAATTACTCCGCCTTTAGTCATTTTGGCAAAGCCTTTTTTTAAAACTTCAGTTCCATGTAACATTGGAATAATCCTCCTGCTATATAATTAAATTGTGAATTTTCAGATAAGTATTGATCACCTAAAATTTATATAAAGCCTTATGAATAGTAATCAACATTAATAAATATAATTTAGCTTTATAAATATTTTATATTAATGCAGAGATCAAATTTAAAACAATCACTTAAATTAAATAATTGAAATTTTGATAATTAATCTTAAACCTAGAAAATATTTTAAGTTAAGAAAAAGGAGTTACAGTTTATTATAATGTTAATATTGAGTAAAAAACTACTCCTAAATAATAAACTGATCTATCAAAACTACCATACATAATTAAATAGAAAAAATAGTAGACTGATCTATCAAAACTACCATACATAATTAAATAGAAAAAATAGTAGACTGATCTATCAAAACTACCATACATAATTAAATAGAAAAAATAGTAGACTGATCTATTAAAAATATTTAAAAGAAAAAAATTGAAGATAAAGGTGATAATAATGGTCCAAGAAGTCCTTACCGGATCCCTAATATATTCTCATATACTACCTGCTTTTCTAGGTTTTATAAGCATAATATTCCTCTGTAGTGGTATCATGGATGGTAATAAAAATTACACCATACTGGGCATAGTACTATTTTTTGCAGCAGGATTGCTCCCTTTTATAATCTTACCTGTAATTCTAGGGATTTAAGAAGATCCTATTAATTCTGGATCAGATAGTAGAGTAATTATCTGTATTTATTTAATAAACTAGAAGAAGGCTTTTTGTTTTCCAACTTCAAAGTGGCCAGATGAGAGGCCATTTTAGCACATTTTAATGAATCCGGATTCTGATTCTTACAAGTAAGGTAAGCAGCTAAATAAGTATCTCCTAAACCTGTAGGATCTATTACTTTACTAGGAGGATGTGCCTGGATTTTATAGTTCTTATCAGGTAAATAAATCAAGGATCCCCTATCACCACAGGTTACCACTATTTCCTGCAAACCATAGGAAAATATTCTAGCAGCTATCTCTCTATAAGATTCATTTTTGTTTATTTTAAGGGATTTAAACTCGTTTTCATCCAGAAATACTATATCCAGCATGGATAAAACTTGTTCAAAATCAGGGCTTGGTTTTAACATTATATTACCCTGGTTGAGATCTCTTAAATATCCCTGTACACCCGCATATAAGGGAATTTTCTGTTTATATAAATATTTCACTGTATCTAGAGGAAGATCCCAGGGTAGTAGTGGTGCTAATACTATATTATCAAATTCCAATTTAGTATCGAATAGCTTTAACAAATCCTTCCTAGTTAAAGGTATTTTGGGAGCATTGGAACGTTGAATACGATGATTTGGATCGTTATTTAGATACTTATTCTCAAATATTATGCTTTCTTTTTTAAAAACCGGCCTAATAATAGTTTTCTCTGGAAATTGGTTTAATAATTCCCTATCCTGGTTAGCTAAGGTTACCACTGCAGTATGATCAATATCTAAAGCTGAAAAAATTAAGGACTGATAATAAACAGCCCCTCCTAAAGAATAGGTTCTCTTTCCCTTTTGGATGATGGTATCCTTACTTAAGGGCCCTAAAATTAAAAATCCGCTCATAAAATCCCTATTCTTATCTTAAACTTATCAGCCCTTTATGCAGAGCAGAACCCACTAAGACCTTATTTATACCATACTGGGATATTTTTCTTAGATCATCAGGGGTTATTCCTCCTCCCAGGATAAGTGATTGTTTAAAGTCAGTAAACTTTTCTAATAAATTCATATCATAACCTTTTTGTGTACCTACTTGAGATAAATTCAGGAGAATAATCTCTGGAAGATTTAATTCTCTTATTTTATCCTGGAAAGCATCCAAATCAATATTCAATTTAGGTGCATATAATTCTCCATCTTTAATATCCACACTGAGCACCAGGCGGGATGTAGGGAATTTATGAATGATTTTATCCAGTTCCTCTAAACTTTCCAGTGTTTCCGTGGCTATGATCAACTGGTAGGCAAAGTCCAAGGCAAATTCAAAACTTTCTAGATGGGGGAGTCCGCAGTCTAGAGTTACTGGTAAGAGGTGATTAATTTTATTTATCAGATCCAAATTAGAACCTTTTTTTTCAATCATGTCTAAATCAGCAATATAAATCCTACGAGCACCGTTCTCTTTTAAAGCTCGGGTTATACTTATTGGATCACTACTAGAACTGTAAATAGTCTTCAGGGGAGTGTACTTATCTCTATTACCAGACTGACCAGAAACCGCATATCCCTGCATCAGATCCAATACGGGAATTATTTCCATCATAGGCCATAAATAAGATTTTTCAGTTAATTATAATTATCGGAAAATGAACTCTTAAAATCTTTAAAAAATAATTATAGGGAACAAGTAGTTAAAAACTGCAAAATAAATTAATAAGAACAAACTCTTATAATCTGCAGTTTAGTAATGCTAAAAAAACTAAAAACTAGGTTTATAAAAAAAATATGGAGAGTTTTTTCTATCCTCCCTCAATCATAATCAATTTATCGGTTTCAGGATCACGGTAAACTCTTCCTAAAGGTACAAAACCTTCACCAGAACCAGAAGATACATCAGGGGTTTCATCGATTTGCTCACCCATCTCTATTTCAGCCACATCTCTCATTGCTTCCATGGTTTGCTGGCGTTCTTCCGGGGACATGTCAGCAAAGACCACACTTTGCATGTTCCAGGATAAGACTAGGAATATTAAAAATCCTACCGATAAAACCAACATGGCATCTACTAAATTAGCGGTGCCTGCCATGGGATCTTCATCCTGTCTACCAAACCGTCTGCGTTTTACTGGTCGAAGCATTTTTATTAACCTCCACTATTGATTCAGCCACCGATTCCAGGTTGGATAGATATTCCTCATACCATCGCCTACGGATTTTAGAGATAAAATAACATATACCTCCTGCAGCCAAACCTGCCACCGTAGTATCGAAGGCCACTATGATGGATTGGGCTAAAGTAGTAACATCTCCCACTCCCAGTGCAGCTAATCCAGGACCCATTGGGATTAAAGTACCCATCAAACCCAAAGTAGGGCCTAGTCTAGTCACCATATCCGTCTTTTCCACGCTTTTTTCCACCCGAAGTTCTTCGTTTTCAATTAATTTTCTAGCTAAAGATTCCATGGAATCTGGACCTAAATCACTGCTTAGGGCGATATCAGTTAATATTTTTTTCTGACTCTGGGGAAGTCCACTATTTTTAACTATATCCACTATTTGCTCTGGTTTCGATCCAGATATGGCTTTTATTAAATCCTCAATTTGTTTCACATCAACTTTTATCCGGGAAGTGTACTCAGATATCAATCCGCCTAGAGTAATTATGGAATAGGCTATGAAAGCTAATAAACCAATGATAACTGGAATGAATAGACTCTGAGCTACTACATGTAATCCTCCACTTAATATTTCACTGCCAGGTACAGCTACCATGCACTCACCTCTATAGTTAATTGTATAATAACTTATTTTTCAATCAAAATGCTCTTTTTCTGATTTAAATATATCCCCAGCCCTATTAGCAGTCCCACCAGCAGCAACACATAAAACAGAGTGGAAATAGAAGGAATATTTAAAGGACTGAGGGGTGTTTCTAAAACCATGCTTATCTGGGGAATCAATATGGCTGATGCTAAAAAATAGAAACCTATAAATAGCATGTAATTACCGAGTAAAATCGGATAAGGGGTTTTCATATAAGCAATTATATAATCGGAAGCCAAATAAAAACCAAATATAGTTAAACTCAGGATCAATGCCACGTAGCGGCCTATAAAACTTGCTGATAAACCTAAAAAGGGTGATGCGATTACTATAGCTGCCAGTATAGCCCCAAAGCAGCAAGGACAAGGAGCTATCATAGCGGCACAGGTGGCTTTGGCCTGATTTTTACCATGCTCTTTCCATTCTCGGATGGTGATAAAACCAGCAAAAATTATCACCATAGCCAGTACCAGGAATATGATGAAATTAAAATCATATACTATGGTAAACATTAAATCCGTGTATCCTGTGATTATATAAGAAAGTAAGAGTATGCCTATACCGTAAGCAGCTGATATTGCCGCTCCAATTTTTTTAGAAAGACCAGTAAAGCCCATAGCCAATCCTATTTTAACCCCGAATACTAGAATTGCAGATAAAATTCCCATTTGCCATAATAAGTCTAGCATGATTATTAATTCTCCTATATTAGTTCTCCTAGGTTAGATCGATCTTTATCATACATTATATATAATATTTATTATTTCTTTTGGCCTTCAATTCTTTTATTTGGTAATACCAGAGATTAAGTAATATTTTTAGACTTAAATTCGGCTTATTCTTATTACTCAACCTTGAATATGTAAAAAAATAATATCAATCTAATTTAGATAAAAACGAGATAACTAATCCTTACAAATTTAAATTAAAAATAACAGAAGGGTTAAGTATAAAAATAAGACATAATCTAGAAAAAATTATCTAAAACTAAAAAAATAAATTAAAAAAAAAATTAGAAGCTAATTCCAGATCTATTTAAAGCATTTTAAGATTAAAAAGAAAGTATAGGTTTAAAAAAAAATTAGAATCTAATTTTCATCTTCAATATTTCCCACGTAAATGCTCTGTGCAAGTTCTCGGTCAATGGCGACTTGAGTATGTTCCATCTGGAAAACATAAGAAGGATAGTTTTGAAGAATTTTAACTTTACGACCAGGTAAAAGCCCAATGGAGAGTATTTTATTCAGGTTTTCTTTTTTATTGGTTTTAACATAAACAATTTCACCACGCTGACCTTTATCCAGATTATTTAAGGGTAAAACAGATTTTTCAATTATTTCTTTTACCGCGACGGTGCAGGCACATTTACCCTCATGTACACACTCACAAGGGGGTATAGGTTTACCATGAGGGCATTTTTCGGGGTGAGATAAAAGAGTGCAGATACTCTCCTCTAATTCACCACCTAGTATATGTTCAAAGTTACAGGCAGCAGTTTCCATATCCTCCCCACTTAAACCTAAAACATCATGGAGTAATTTTTCAGCTAAACGATGCCTTCTAATAACACTTTTAGCTTCTTCAAAACCTTTTGAGGTTAAAAAAATCTCCTGATCACGGTATTCGATTAAATTTAGATCTTTCAGTTCTTTGAGGATTTGCTGATCATAGGATTGTAATTCTTCGGATATAAAATCCTCATCCTTTTCTTCTAAACACGCCCATATTCTCTCTAAGGCTTCTTCTGCAGGTTCACTTATCATCAAGTTTTAACCTCCTTTTTAAAAATTTAATAATTTTAGAGCCTATTTCTGGGTCAGGCAGGGTTTCATATCCACAGTTAGGACATTTTATTTTAGTACATCCGGATCCCAGACAGGACTGGCAGCTCTCTAACCTTTTTGTCTCATCAAAAACATATCCGCATAAGGCGCATTTCATAAAACTACTCCTAATCCAGTTAAGATAAAGTTAAGCAGGAACCCTACTATAAAGGCAAAGACTACTACAAACAAGGCCATGAGTATTCCTATTTTAGTACCTCGTTCCTTCATCATAACCACAAATTGAACTACACAAGGCATAAAAAGGGTTAGAACTACGGCAGTTACCAATAACTGCACCCCAGTAAGGGCCTCTTGTATATTATATAAGCCTGCAGCACCGTAATCTCTTCGGAAGAATCCTAGGATAAAAGTCTGTGCAGTTTCAATAGGCAGGCCTAAGGCATTAAGAAGGGGATTCATCCCTGCAATTATAAAGTCCAATACCCCCACTAAATCTAAAGCCCAGATTAATACACTGATGGCAATGAAAAGGGGGAATAACTCCTTAAAATACCATATCAGTCTAGTATAAGTTTTCCTTAAAACATTAGAAAGTTTAGGGAATCTTAGAGGAGGTAATTCCATATAAAATGAGGGATTAGCTCCAGGTAATAATTTGGAGGCCGCAAATCCTATGATGATATAGGTTAATAATATTACCACACCCCATAAAATCAGCGCACTAGGATAAACCGATAACACCGCGAATATAACTCCTAATTGAGCAGCGCAGGGAATGGTTAATGCTAAAAGCAGGGTTGCTATCTTCTTTTCCCGGTCAGTTTCCAGGGTTCGGGTTACCAGGGTAGCCATACTACCACAGCCTATACCCATTACCATAGGTATAATGGACCTTCCACTTAAACCGATTTTTTTGAAGAGTCTATCTAGAAGTAAAGCCAGGCGAGGTAGATATCCACTGTCCTCTAATACTGAAAAAGCAAAGAAGAAAAATCCAACTATCGGTAGGATGATCCCGATTGCATAGGTTATACCTAAAGTGAAAATACCGAACTCTCCCACTATGAGGTCCTGTATGGCGGTGTAGGGTATGTAAGTATTTACCCAGTCAATTAAAATGGGAGTTAAAAATTCTTCAAATAAATCATCTTCTATAAGATGACCTACTGAATCGGCTCCCACTCCTAACCAAATAAAAAGTGCGAATAATGAAACTAAAAGTATGGGTACACCAGTTAAGGGTCTTATCATAGCCCTACTAATTTTTTCCTTTAAATCCATAGGTTCTTCCACATAATCAGATATATGAGCAGAGACTAGATTACTGGCCTCTCGCTGGAGCTTCATTTTTACCAGATAATTAACTGGTTGTTTGAAATTAGATAAAGTTTTAGAGAGTATCTTATGAATATTTTCATAATTAGAGCCTTCAGTTTCTTTAACTAAATTTTGAATATCTTCATCTTCCTGTAATAATAACAATGATAGTGAACGTTTGGAGATAGGATACTCTCCTTCTAGGAGAGATTTGATTTTCTGGATAGAATTTTCAATTTTCTCATCATACTTTACCTGATAGTTATCCTGGGAAGTGTATTCTGAGATTTTACGGTGCAGTTCAGCAATTCCTTCTCCAGTCGTGGCTGCTGTGGTGACCACTGGAATTTTAAGTTCCTTTTCTAATTGAGACTTATCTATTTTTATTCCTGCTTTTTCTGCCTCATCAATCATGTTCACTACCAGTAATACTGGTAATTTGGCTTCAGCAAGCTGCAAGGTCAGGGGTAGCATTCTTTCCATGTTTTTAGCGTCCACCACGTGAACTAAAATATCAGCATCTTCTTGGAAGAGTATCAGTTTGGATATTCTCTCTTCTTCAGTGATGGAGCTTAAAGAATACATTCCTGGTGAGTCTATAACTTCAAATTTTTCACCAGCTATTTCACATTTTCCTGTATCCACTGATACGGTAGTTCCGGGGTAGTTGGATACGGTGACGTAGCTTCCTGTTAGTCTATTGAAAAGTAGGCTTTTTCCTACATTAGGGTTTCCGACCAATATTATTTTTTTTCCTTCATCGGTTTGAGAGGTTTTTTGAAGATTTTTTGATTTTAAATCGCTTTTATTCTTTTTAAAACCTTTAAACCATGATGTAATGGTTTTACTCACCATAAAGCTTATTCTCCCATTCTTTTTGTAAGTATTAGATTGTAATGTTTTTTGTTAGGTGAACCTAATAATTGGAAAGTTAGGTATACCTAAATCTTTAATGATATTTAAACCTTGTTATTTTAACTTAAATCAAGTGTAATTTAAAAATAATAAAGTAAACTTTAAATAGTAAATGTTATCTCCATATGAGTGGAAAAAAAGACATCGCAAATGAATCCAAAAAATATCCTCCTATTACCTATGATGTCTAAGGGGATTTGAATAAATCTGATCCCCCTATTTTTTTCTATACAAAGAGTTTTATACCCTTTAAATTCCTGGAAGATTCCAGAGATTCATCTTTAAATAAAATTAGAAGGTAATAACTGAGAATTGATTTATAACTTAAATTTTTTCTAAGATCCTTAAAAGTTCATCTCTGGCCTCTTTAACCGTCAATTTAATTTCAACATCAATTCCCCTACTTTTCAAACTATATAGTAAATCAGCCACTTGTGGTTGTCTGAGATGGGCCTTCCTAACCAAATTTGGACTGGCAAATATTCTCTCTGGTGTTCCCTCCCCTGCCACTTCCCCATGATGCATGACATAAATTCTATCGGCAAATAAGGGGATAATATCTACATCGTGACTGGTTAATAGAATGGTCATTCCATCCTGATTGAATTCCTGTAATATTTTAAGTATTTGAAGAACACCATATGGATCCAGGCCACTGGTAGGTTCATCCAGAACCATAATATTAGGATCCATGGCTAATATACCAGCTATGGCCACTCTCCTTTTTTGACCTCCGCTTAAGTGATGAGGAGGCTTATCCTCAAAACCATCCATACCTACCTTTTCCAATGCAACATCAACTCTATTTTCCACTTCTTCTTTAGATAAACCCAAATTAAGGGGCCCAAAAGCCACATCCTCAACTACGGTAGTGGCAAATAATTGATCATCTGGGTTTTGAAATACCAACCCTCCTTTCTGTCGGATTTGCTTTAAGATTTGCTTATCT
>PWMT01000154.1 GCA_003558085.1 Methanobacteriaceae archaeon | reverse complement strand
TTCTTAATGCATGTTGAGCATCTTTAGTCATATTATCCACTTCATCTAGAAATATTATTCTAAAGGGAGCTCCTATCGGTTTTAATCTACAAAAATCCTTTATTTTAGTTCGTACCGTATCAATTCCACGTGCATCAGAAGCATTAAGTTCTAGAAAGTTTTGCCTCCAGTATTCACCTAGAATAGATTTGGAGAGAGCTATAGCAGCTGTGGTCTTTCCCACTCCAGCAGGCCCTGTAAAGAGAAGGTTTGGCATGCTTTTATCTTTTACATATGCATTGAGCCTTTGAATAATATGTTTTTGGCCTACAACATCATCTAGAATTTGTGGTCTGTACTTTTCCACCCAAGGTCCGGTCATTAAAAATCACTCCTGATCAATTTTATAATTATATTTTCCATTATCTTGAATCCTAAAATATGTTGAATCAACAAGAAATTTTTTTTTATAAGGATTTTAAATTTTAATTATTAGCTAAGATATTGCTATTATAAGTTATAGTTATTTAGAAGACTGCAAATAACAATAGTGAGCTTGAAGGATTATCCTAGATATAACAAAACCATTAACTCCTCACAATAAGCAGATTAAATTTAATGGTTATTACATAAAAGAGTTGTATTTGCTTACATATAGCCTTATGGTATCTTTTAAAAAGCCTTAAAAAATCATAAATTACAGCCTTAACGAATAATAAATTTTTATTAAATTCTAATAGAGATTTTAATCATTTAAATAGACTAAAACCTATTTTTAGCTATCTAGTTAAATTATTCGCCATAATTCCTTAAATTTTTTTAGATAGAGAGATTATAATAATTTTTTTATGGTTTTTTCCATAATTTCCAGGGGAGGCTCCTCACCTGTCCATATTTTAAAGGATTCTACTCCCTGATAAAGTAACATTTTTAAACCAGACACGGTAGTGGCCCCTGCTTTATTAGCTTCCTTTAAAATAGATGTCTCCAGGGGATTATAAACCAGATCATTTACGAGTAATTGTGGATGCATCTGTTCCGCCCTAACCAAAGGTTTATCATTTTCATGGGGATGCATCCCCCTTGGAGTGGTGTCGATTAAAATATCTCCATCCTTTATCTCCTGATCAACTAGGGAAAGTCCCCCAGCAGTAATGTCAATCTTAAAATTTTTTTCCAGATCAGTTTTAAGTTGCATCGCTCTGGAGGGAGTTCTATTCAAGATAACTAATTCCACCTCATATAGAGCTAGCAGTTGGTAGGAAATTGCCTTTGCTGCACCACCAGCACCCAATATGATAACTTTTTTATGTGAAATGTTTTTATTTTCTTGGATAGATTTTACAGCGCCTATTCCATCAGTATTATACCCTTTTGATTGTCCTTTTTCGATTTTAACTGTATTTACCGCTCCGATTAAATTAGCGGTTTCTTCCACCTGATCCAGGTAATTCATAATTGTAGTTTTATGGGGTATGGTCACATTTTATCCTTTGAGAGTTAATGCCTCTGCACCCTCTACAGCAGCTTTCAAATGATCTGCCTTAACCTGGAAGGGTATGTACTTATAATTTAAACCTAGATATTTGAAGGCTTCATTATGCATAGCTGGAGATAGGGTGTGAGCTATGGGATCTCCCATTATTCCTATTAATTTAGTCTTTCCAGTAATCAAGTTTTCACCTGCTAATAAGTTTTTATCGGCTCCTAGTATATTTAATTTATGATTCTAAGCAAAGATAGTATTATTTATAATTAGAAGGGGGATAATCGCTTTAACTTTACTATTAATAGAAGAGATAATTCTCCCTAATTTATAGTTGTATTTATCTCTATTCCCTTTTTTTTGGAGCGGCTTTATGGAAAGATTAACCATAATTATATTAGTATATTATTAAAATAAAAGTTATTAATTATTCACTCAAAAAAAATAAGGGAACTCTACACATAGAGGAGATTTCTTTGTAATTTTAATTTCAGGTTTTGGATAAGATGTTTATAAAAAATTTTTTGAAAGTATTCCCAGATCCTATGGAATACAGTTTAAAAAAAAAAATTGTAGTTAGGGGTTAGACTATGGATGGAATTGTCGCAAAGCAAAGATTTGTGCTGGATACTACGGCCTTCACCGATAATAAATTAAGAGAGCAATTAGGAGATGGAGAGTTAATTCTGGCCGCAGATTGTCTGTTGGACCTTATTGCACGATCCAGAATCAAACTCAATATTAGCTGTCATATGCCACCTGTAACTTATAAAGAATTTGCTGATTACATGGCCCGTTATGATTGTCCAGCAGAAATTATGATTAAATCTGAAACTTGGATTGTTAAAAAAAGTCCTAACCGCTACGATACCAAAATACCCTCGGAAATATTCTTTGAATATGTACAGGACATGCGCAAAAGGATGAATAAGGGCATGAAAATATCGGAAAATGCCATGTGGCAGGCGGCAGTAGAATCCCTAGTGATGATGTCTCGAGGAGAGGAAAAAACTAAAATTGAAATGGAAATCATTGGGAAAGCTATAAAAGATTTTAGAAAAAAATAT
>PWMT01000108.1 GCA_003558085.1 Methanobacteriaceae archaeon | reverse complement strand
TGGTGAGGCTCAAAGAATTAGATTGGCCACCCAAATAGGCTCCGGTTTAGTGGGGGTGCTTTATATACTGGATGAACCCAGTATTGGATTACATCAAAGAGATAATCTGCGTCTTATAGAAACCCTAAAAAAGTTGAGAGATATTGGTAATACCCTGATCATAGTAGAACATGATGAAGAAACCATTCTCTCTGCAGATTACGTGGTGGATATTGGGCCTGGTGCAGGAGAACACGGAGGCCACATCGTGGCTACAGGATCTCCAGCTGAAATCATGGAAAGTGAAGTTTCACTTACAGGAAATTATCTCTCCCGAAGAGAATGTATCGATTTACCTTCCCAGCGGCGTGAAGCATCTGGAAAATTTATTACAATATGCAGTGCCCAACAAAATAACCTGCAAAATATTGATGTGCAGATACCTTTAGGGATTTTCACCTGTGTTACTGGTGTTTCTGGGTCAGGGAAGAGTACCTTAATCAATGAAGTATTATACAAGGGCCTTTATGAAAAAATAAATGGTAAACATATGCACGCTGGTAAGCATGCTAAGATTGAAGGATCCCAGCAGGTGGATAAGATAATCATCATTGACCAGTCTCCTATTGGCCGCACACCACGTTCCAATCCAGCCACCTATACTGGACTATTCACTTATATTCGAGAAATATTCGCAGAAACACCTGAATCAAAAATGAGGGGTTATAAACCAGGTCGGTTTAGTTTCAATGTTAAAGGCGGTAGATGTGAAGCCTGCAGTGGTGATGGAATCATCAAAATTGAAATGCATTTTTTAGCTGATGTATACGTTCCCTGCGAGCAGTGCCAGGCTAAACGATATAACCAGGAGACCCTGGATATTCGTTATAAAGGAAAAAATATAGCTGAAGTTCTGGATATGACGGTGGAGGAAGCTCTCACATTTTTCGAAAATATACCCCGTATCAAGAAAAAACTACAAACCCTGTATGATGTGGGCCTAGGATACATACATCTGGGACAATCTGCCACCACCTTATCTGGTGGTGAAGCCCAGCGGGTTAAATTGGCCAAAGAATTATCCCGACAGAGCACCGGTAAAACCATGTATATATTAGATGAACCCACTACTGGACTGCACTTTGCAGATATTAAACGTTTATTAGAGGTTTTAGGGCGTCTTACTGATAGTGGTAATTCAGTGCTAGTGATTGAACATAATATGGATGTGATTAAAACCGCAGATTATATTATTGACCTGGGACCAGAAGGTGGTGATGGTGGAGGATTAGTGGTGGCTAAGGGAACCCCGGAAGAAGTAGCAGAAAGCAATACCTTCACTGGGAATTATTTAAAGGAAGTATTAACCAAAAATTCCACCCCCTTATCCCGGGAACTGGTGTCACAATTTAAAGGAGAAAAAACAGTGGAATAATTTTATTAGAAAAGATTTTTTTCATCTTATAAAAAATTGTAAGAGGATCATCCCATGCATAAGAAAGGAATAGCTAATCTACCTTTACATGGAGGTCATCCACCTTCCTGGCTTTTCTCTCGGATGATTAAACTGGCCAGAGTAATTAGTGAAGCCATCATCCTGGAATACGGGACTCAGGAATTTCTAAACCGTTTATCCAATCCCTTCTTTTTCCAATCCTTATCCTGCATTTTAGGTTTTGACTGGCACTCTTCAGGCACCACCACCACTACTTGCGCAGCCCTCAAAATCGCCTTAGATGCAGAAAAACATGGTTTACTGGTTGCCGGGGGAAAGGGTAAACATTCACGTAGAACAATACCAGAGATCACACAGGCTCAGGATATTTTTTCATTAAGCAGTAAACAATGGGATGAAATAATCTTATCCAGTAGAATATCTGCTAAAATTGATAATTCATGTATCCAGGATGGATACCAGCTCTACCAGCACACTTTCTTCCTTAATGATCAGGGTGATTGGGCTGTGGTTCAACAGGGGATGAATACTCATGATAGGTATGCTCGCAGATATCACTGGCTAGGATCCCAGGTAGATAATTATATCCAAGAACCACATCAGGCCATCTCCTGTGATTTTAAAGTAAATAACACCCTGGATATGACCTCCCGTTTTAGTGAGATGTCTCGTAATATCAGTGTGGATTTGATATGTGATGGACCTCAGCATCTTCGTAAATATTTTAATCGAAAAAATTCAGCTCAAACTCTTTTAACTGATTTTGATTTTAAAGAATTAAATATGCCTCCACATCATCCTGTGCTGGATATGGATTTAAGTGATGCGGAATTCCAGGTTTTAAAGCAGGCCTGGGAAATTCAACCAGAAAATTATGAAGAATTGCTCTTACTCCAGGGGATGGGTCCTAAAAAGATTCTTGCATTGGCTCTTTTATCAGATTTGATTTATGGTGAACCAGCCAGTTGGGAAGATCCGGTAAAATATAGTTTTAGTCATGGGGGTAAGGATGGCTTCCCTTATCCTGTGGATAAGGAAAGTTATGATAATTCTATTGCAACCCTAAAAAGTGCTCTAGAGCAGGGTGAAGTAAACCCTAAAC
>PWMT01000057.1 GCA_003558085.1 Methanobacteriaceae archaeon | reverse complement strand
ATGCCGATCTGGTGGGGCTGCTGGGGGTGGGCGATGAGTGAGCCGGCCACGGTGCAGCAGGCCCTGCAGCGTTTTCTGGTCACCGCGCCGAGCGATCCGCGCAAGCGCCAGGTGAGTCACCACCTCATGGCCTGCCGTACCGAGGCGATGGGTGGCCGGGTACTGCACTGTGGCCACTGTCACCGGGAGCAGACCTGGTATTACAGTTGCCGGGACCGACACTGTCCGCAATGCCAGGCCCGGGACAGTCAGCGCTGGGCGGCGCGGCAACAGGCCGACGTGCTGCCGGTGGCCTACTTCCATCTGGTCTTCACCCTGCCGCACGGCTTGAATGGCTGGGTCCAGCTTCACCCCGAGGTGATCTACCGGCTGCTGTTCCAGGCCGTGTGGGGCACGTTGCGGGCCTTTGGGCGCGACCCGAAGCGGCTGGACGGCGAGCTGGGGATGACCGCCGTACTGCATACCTGGGGCCAGAACCTGAGCCAGCATGTGCACCTGCACTGCCTGGTGCCGGGCGGGGCGCTGAGCGCGTCCGGGGCGTGGCACGCCAGCCGGAGCAACTACCTGTTTCCGGTCCGGGCCCTGTCCCGGCATTACCGGGGCCGGATGATTGCCCTGCTGCGGGAGGCCGCCCGCAATGGTGCGCTCCCCCGGCTCAGTGGCCCGGATGAAGTCGAACGTGTCCTGGCCGGGCTGTATCAGCACGACTGGGTGGTCTACACCCGGCATTGCCTGCAGCACACCGACACCGTGGTGCGTTACCTGGCCCGCTACACCCACCGCAGCGCCATTCACAATGGCCGGATACTGGCCATCGACCAGGCGTCTGTCACGTTCCGCTACCGGGACTACCGGGCAAACGGCAAACGCCGAGACCTGACCCTGCCGGGCGAGGAATTCGTGCGCCGGCTGTTGCTGCATGTGCTACCCAGGGGGCTGATGCGCATCCGCCACTTTGGTTTGCTGGCCAACCGGGGCCGCAAGGTGAAGCTCGCGCAAGTGCGCCAGGCTTTGGAAGTGGAGCGCACGAAGCCGCCTGCGGCGGAAGCGGAGGCCGCAGGGCCGGGGTACCCCTGCCCCGAATGCGAGTCGGGCTACCTGTTCGTCATCCGCGAACTGCAACCGAGTTCCTGGCGGAAGGAGGCAGAACGACGACGACCAGGCTGAGGGCATGCGCAGGTAACCCGGGGTGAACGCCTGCCGAGCGCAGGCGCAGAGGCGTGCGGCCGAGTGGTTGGAATTGGTTGGCTGATCCTGCACTATCAGGGGAACAGGATCACAGACTGCGCCAGGGAGACCCGCCATGCGCATCCAGGGACGATGGCCCGCTTGCCAGAACGACGCCGCCAGGCGCCGCCCGCCCCATGGGCTGGTGATACTTTCCCCATCGTATAGAGTGCCCCGCGTGGACCGTGCCTTGCGGCGGGGCGGCTCAGTTCAACAGACATTTATCCGCCATGCTGCGCACGGGCGGATAAATGCTTAGATGTTGGACGGCACAGCATCGACCGACCATTTTCGAACCAGGGCGGTCGGTCTATCATCATATATGGCGGGGTCTAGTGTTTACTTAGCGATCGCGCTTTGTTAGACCTCTTTCAGAGTGCTCCCTAATAGTGGCACTATCACATGGTAAGTTTTGAGAAACGCTGGGTGACGTATGTACGCATTATCTACAATCTCCGATTTCGGTGCTGTTGATGCTGACAGCGATGACCTTCTTCTCAAAGTGTTTGAGGGGCACGAAGCTTTCGATGCAGTATTGGCGCGTTCACGTTTCTTAGTGACAGGACGAAAGGGATCCGGAAAAACAGCCATATACAAGAAACTTGTGTCAGAGCGCGGGCCTCAGAAGTTTGTGTACGGGCATACCTTCTCAGATTACCCCTGGCATCACCACGACGCGCAGGCACGCGTTGGAATTCCTGACTACGACAAGTTTACGCATAGCTGGAAATACCTGATTTACTTAAGCTTAGCGAAGATTGTCCTGAACCAAGATAACTCCCTTCCGCACAACGATCGTAGCATGGACTGTATGGACCCGATTGAACGTTTTGTTGTCGATACGTACGGTTCGAGAGACCCAGATCTCACACAGGTATTTACTCCTACAAAAGAGATGCGGCTGCGGCCACACTTTGAGATAGACGTAAAAGCACTCAAAGCTGGTATATCCCCGGAACGGGTTCCAATAACTGAGCTACCAACGATTGTTCAGGACGTCAATAGAAACTTGCAGAATCTTCTTCTTTCAAGTGTCAACGAGGAGAACGAGTACTTCATCGCATTTGATGAACTTGACCTAGGGTTCGACCCAGAAAACCAAGATTATAAGAACAGACTCATAGGTTTGTTACTAGCCTGTCGGGACATCAACAATGCGGCTCGTGAAGCCGGTGTTAAAGTCTTTGCAGTCATGTTCTTGCGGGATGACATTTACAATAGCTTACAGTTTGAGGATAAGAACAAGATAACGGAGAACTTTGCGTCCCTTATAGAGTGGGATACCCCTCGCACGGGCCGAACACTAAGAGACCTGATGGAACGCCGGT
>PWMT01000169.1 GCA_003558085.1 Methanobacteriaceae archaeon | reverse complement strand
TTTAAATACTGGGTGCCTAGGTTAAAATGCGAATTGTAAATTTAGATTACTCTATTGTTGTGGTTGTAGTAGTCGCTTCACCAGTTGTGGTTGTAGTAGTCGCTTCACCAGTTGTGGTTGTAGTAGCTTCTTCACCAGTTGTGGTTGTAGTAGCTTCTTCACCAGTTGTGGTTGTAGAATAATCAATAGGTTCATCGCCACTATCAAGGTAGTCAAGTTTAAACCGTTCCGAATCCTCAACAGTAGCTTTCAAAGATCTAAGTAAAACCGGCCTGGTAATTTTTTTATTAAACTCCGCCTCCAAAACAACGACGGAATCATTAACATTTAAATTACCGTAGGAACCAAGCCAGTCGGGTGTACCAATGTTGGTTTCCCCTATATTAGTAACCTGCACTCTTTTAACATCCTTCACTTTTACCGTATCACGAATAGCCATTTCATTTCTCCTTCCATTAAAAATTAGTTGATCAGCCAATTACTCTGCCCCACTACATTTCTAGCTTCATAGAGTTTGCATACTCAACTCGAAATCTCTCCACTAGCTTTAGATTGCTGGAGCCACAACCTTTAACCTTGAACATTAAATGCATCAAGGATTTTAAGTGCTGCCTTCTGTTTGACTGGTTGAATAGCATTGAAGATGTTACTTTGTTTCTCCTCAATAACCGAAACCATATTGGCTACTTTTTGAAGATTTTCTCCCTTCTCGGCGAGAAACCCATAACCTCCTTCCCTAAGACCAGTCATTAAACCTAATGCATAAGCTTGACTACGCGCTTCTTTCAAGTGTTCTTCTCTGCTTTTCTTTTCCTCAGTCATTCCAATCTCCTTTTTTCTTTATAAAAAAATTAAAGGTAGGTGGTAGATCTAACTACAGTTAAATCTACCACACATTAAACTAAAATTTAGACACCAAGCAAAGTTGCCTTTGCCCACGCATGGGGAGCGATAGTTAAACCAATAACTTCACCACTGTACCATTCAAGCATCTCACCTTCAGCCTTAGAATAAATAGAAATATCATTCAAAAGCATAGTCCTAGCTGAATGTTTGCGGGGGCCAACTATATAAACTTCGTTGTCCCTCACAATATCACGCTTACCGGTGATAAGGATTTGTTTACCCATATACTGAGTACGTGCCCATCCTTTCTCTTCCAACTCTTCCTGGAACTTATCTGAAATGCTATCTCCTTCCCATTTCATCATATCTGAAGCGCGGATTTCATTAATGATGATGGTGTGGGCTCGGAAACCTATCCCTTTACTGGAATCTGTTCTACTAAGTTTAATAAGATTCCCACAATCAACAAAAGTATCTTTACTCCATCCACCGGGCATCTCTCTCCAAAGCGGTGCGTCGGTAAAATTCAAAGCCTGCTCAGGGAGATTAGTACCATTTGAAAGGACAGCATCAACCGTTCCAAACAACCTTTCATCCTCTTCCGTATGGATTTGGAAAACAGATTTATCCGTCAAATACTGACGGATATCACCCATCTCAGTTTTCAGGAGCCACTTACTTTTACGGAATCGACGGGTTTTAATCTGGTTGAACACAATAAACCCTCGTTTTCCAGTGAAATCCGTAACCTCGGTATTAGCTGCAAACGGCACAGTTACCACTTTTGGTACATCCGGTTCAATCGGGAAAGTAATCGCTGGCGTTTCAGTACCAAGATAGTCCCGAAGTTCACCAGTATAAACCTGAGGCTCATATAACGCCCGGTAAATACCATCTTCCCAAATTTTTGTCTTCAAGTATTCATTCACGAAATCTTCAGTAGCTAATTTGGTTTTATCATCCCGAGATGTAAGACCGTCAATCACGGTTTTATTAGCAACTTTAACCTTCGCATTATCTTCTATTGTCTGACTCATATTTTTACTCCTTTTCTTTATCTATGGTTTTATGTTAATGTAAACTTAGCTGAAATCAATCTGTGCAATATCAACACTAATTATATTCAGCTCCCAGAGACGATAAACAGCATCTGCATCAGCTGCTACTTCATCAGCAGGCTGCCCTGCGGTAACAAATCCAACTGCAAACCCATCATTACCCGGATCTGCAATCGTCCATTCACCATCTTCCGTAATATACACTCTATCGCCTATATTGTAATCTCCTGCATCGGACACAAACTCAGTAGTATCAACCTTAAGTCCCTCAACAAGGGGGATAGAACTGATAGTCCCCCTACCCGTAGGACCCATCGCCGGGGCACTCAAAAGACCATCAGTCCCTGGTAAAGCCCACGGATTAATATCTGGATGATCAACACCTCTATGTGCTATAAATAATTGACTGGTAATCGTACCGGGGCCATCAATAACTACGTCAGGAAGCCCAAGAATACCGAGACCAGTGTTAGCACGATAAAATACACGACCCGAATACAGATTTTCATTGTCATCTGCGTCAATATCAATACGAATATTCTGGCGATCATAGTACTCAATTCCTTCACCAGACTGAACATTGCAGTAATGAGATATTTTACCACTTTTTGTTCCTATATTACTGAAACTCATAATGTTTCTCCTTTTTCTTAATT
>PWMT01000020.1 GCA_003558085.1 Methanobacteriaceae archaeon | reverse complement strand
GCTTCTACCAGCTCATAATCTTCAATGGTAAAGCCATCGTCAAATGCATCATCCAGATCCCCGAAAGTTCTGAATGCATTAAAGTAAGGAATTTCCAGGAAGACCATTTCCACCATTTCAAAATTGGCAATCAGTGTCAGGTCTTCACCCGGCATGGTGATGAGGTTTTCCGGATCTTCCGATACGAGGTTGTCATCGGGATCGGTCCAGTTAACAAACTCCCAGCCTTCATTGGGGATGGCGTTGACCAGCACTTCTTCGCCTTCTTCGTATTCCCCTGCACCGGTCACTTCACCGCCTTCTTCCGGGTTGGCAATGAGATTAAGGGTGTAGGTGTCAGGTTCGTCCAGGGTAAAAGTGAAAATATACGGCTCATCCAAGGTGCCGTATTGGAAAAGGTTTTCAAATTCGAACTCCTGATCCAGGTCAACGATCATGTCATCGTCTGCCAGGTAGGCTTTAAAGGTGATCCATTCTCCACTCGTAAAGTTGGAAGCAATGGTTAAAAAGATCAGCCAATCGAATTGGGGAATACCCTGATACATAGGTGACTGTACCCCTCTAAGTTGATCGCCCACAAAAGCTGCAACCATGTCGTTCGGGTTTTCGGAAAAGGTGCCATCTGCTAACTGCAGGCGGGCTACTACCTGCATATTATATTGATAACCCGGAGGTTGCTCCCAGTCGGGCGGGTCGCTGAAAGCTTTTGCAGGGAATAACATCTGGCTGAATATCAGCAGACATAGAAACCCTGCCGTCTGAATTAAAGTTTCTTTTCTTTTCATAACACAGGTTTTTTGGTTAATAAAAAATTTAGAACAAGAAAAAGTCCCTGCCCGGACTAACCCGGGCAGGGAAAGGGTTTATCGAATGATAAGTCTTCCGGTTTTTTGACCGGATGCTTTCTGTTGAGAAACTTCCATGCGGAAGAAATAAACTCCGGGCAGAAGATCCGAACGTTTTATTTCAAGCTGGTGTTTGCCAACCTCAAAATGTCTGTCTGCAACTGTGAATACAAGCTGCCCCTGCATGTTGTAGATGCTGAGTTTCACATGGGATGGTTCATCCAGTGAGAAAGGCAGATAGGATACATCCATGAAAGGATTGGGGAAAGGCTCTCCGATGAAAAATGTTCCCATTTCAGGTGAGGGAATTCCAGTGGGAAGATCTCCAACCGTGAGCGGGAATGGCTCGGCCAGGGTTCCTGCAGCACCAAGCGACTGATAAGCAAGGGTTTCCCTGATCTCAACCAGTTGCTGCAGTTCATCAAGCCAAACCTTGAAGTACACCTGTTCTCCGGCTTCCTTGTTGGAACCAATGGTCATAAAGATTGCTCCCTCATGCTCCGGCATCGGCCTTTCCATGCCGCGGCACTCCCCATCTACAAAGGCATACACCACATCATTCGGATTCAGGGAAATAAAGCCTTCTTCAGTATGCAAATTACCAAGCAGGGTCATTACATACCTTAAGTTGGGATGTGGATAAACCCCTGCAGGTGATTTACGTTTCTCCACAGGCTGGATCGCAAGCTCAGATTTGGCAACTGCCTCCGGATAATTCAGCACAGCCGGGTTGGTCAGCTCAATAACATATCCAACGCCCGGGCACATTTGGGTAACAGCTCCAATCCACAGGTTGTTGTCTTCATTATAAACAGAAAAGCCAACCTGGGAGACAATACGGTCACCTCCTGCTGGAGATGGTTCTATATCACCCAGTGCTGTATTGATCAAAAGACATTCCTGTGGAAGGTATCCTAACCAGGTAAAGCCAGATCCTAGTCCGATGGGCTCCATCACAACCGGGTCCCCGGATAGAACAGCCTGTTGCTGACTGCAGAGGTCCATTACATATTTGCTGGCAGGATCGATTTCGGTTAATGCACCGATCCACATCCCTAAACCAGAACTATAGTTTGTAAATACTCCCTGCCCTAAAATGCGGTCACCATCACAGGGCTCAAGATCTGTAAACAGGGTATTGACTGCCATGCTTCCAGGATCCACATTCACACTGAACCAGGTGAAACCTTCCCCGAAATTCAGGGTGAGTTCGGCAGGGATTTCTTCCGTACTGCCATAAAGCTCAAGGGCAAGGTCGTAATCGAGAGGGCCGCGGGAGAATGAACTGCTACCATCCATAGACAGAGAAGCAGGATGATAATTATTGCGACCTGCTTGACCTTTGATTTCAGAAATCCGATGCCAGGCAAGAAGATCCCCATCCAGAGAGTTCAACCACAGGAACCAGGTCCCCGAACCGTTGTCGGCATCAATTTGAACTGAAATCCAACCTTCTTCCATTTCAACCCCGTTGTCAAGGGCGGCAGAGAATTTGTATAAGGTGCGGACTCCATTCCAGATAGGGCCAACCAGTTCAACGTCTGCTAACACATTTTGTGTTACTAATGGGTTAACCCAGTCGGGCTCAAATACTGTATAACCTCCTATACTTCCCGGTACGCTTGCACCAGGATTATCCCAGGTACCCCCTTCCTCCGCAATGATGTTATCATCCGGGTCAATGATCGCATAATAGTTTTCATCAGCCCAACCGCCAGGGGTATATACAGTG
>PWMT01000062.1 GCA_003558085.1 Methanobacteriaceae archaeon | reverse complement strand
GTCACCGTGTCGGGCGTCCTGCTCGCCATCCTGCAGTCCAACGCAGGGGGCTCCTGGGACAATGCCAAGAAGCTCATCGAAAAGGGCATCACCCATAACGGCAAAGAATATGGCAAAGGCACAGAAGCACACAACGCCTCCATCGTAGGCGATACCGTGGGTGACCCACTCAAGGACACCAGCGGTCCTTCGCTCAACATCCTGCTCAAATTGGTTGCGATTGTAGCGCTTGTGCTGGCGGGAGCAATATTCTGATTTGGGTTAGGAGTTTCTGGGTTATGAGGTTATGAGGTTAAGGAGTTATAGGGTTATGGAGTTATCTTAACCTTAGCCTCAACCTTAACCTCAAGATCCCTATGCATTTTTCAGGGATTAAACATTAACTTTGTGCATGGCCCACACCTTATCCCTGGCCCCTTTCAGGGGGATCACCAACAAGCATTACCGCCGTGCGCTGCATACACACATCGGTGGATACGACTGGTATTATGCCCCATTCATCACCGGATGCGGTTACCCGCAAATCCACCCGGCCAAACTGGATGACCTGTTGCCGGCAGACGACATGCAGGCCATCACCATTCCGCAGATCATCAGCAACGACGCCAGGGAAATCATTGCCCTGGCGAAGGCATTGCACGATGCGGGCTACCGGCACCTGAACTGGAACCTCGGATGCCCTTTCAGACGCATCACCCACAAAAAGCGGGGAAGCGGCCTCCTTCCCTACCCCGGTGACATCGCGCACATCCTGGAAACAGTTTTTCAAGCGGAAATTTTTTACACGGGGACGGTCAAGCTATCCATCAAAACCCGGACTGGTTACTACAACCCGCAAGAGATCCGGGATTGCCTGCCCATATTCAATGCCTTTCCCATTGATCACCTCATCCTGCATCCCCGTACTGGCAAGCAATTGTATAGTGGCCAGGCGGATGCAGCGCATTTTGCGCACATCCTTGAGCACGCCAATCACCCGGCAGTGTATAATGGCGACATCCACCACAGGGCTTCTTTCGGAAAAATCTTCAACCACTACCCGCGGCAGCGAAGCTGGATGCTCGGACGCGGAGCGCTGATCAATCCCTTCCTGGCTCAGGAATTACAAGGAATACATCTCCCGGAAGAAGAAAAACGGACCAGGCTTGCTGCCTTCCATCAGAGCCTTTGGCAACACGCCCAGGAGAATATCCCCGGTGAATCCAGGCAAACCGGCTGGATGAAAGCGGTATGGCATTATCTGTCAGGAATGTTCACCGAAAGTCAGAACGTTTTCTCTACGATCAAAAGGGCACAAACCAAGGCACAGTATACTGCAGCAGCAGAACAAGCCTTGCAGCAGCCATTTGCCTTGGAAGCGGAAATCTCCAGTCATTTTCACCGCCTGTGCCAGTAAATATTAAATGTGCTAATGTGTTAATGTGCTAATTTGCTAATTAAGAGACCTTTGGGTGGAGCACATCAGCACATCAGGAACCTTGAATTCGAGACCCTTCATTAGCACATTGGCACATCAGCACATTAGCACATTAGGAACTCACCTTGAATCCGAAACCCTTCATTAGCACATTAGCACATTAGCACATTAACACATTAACACATTAACACATTAGCACATTAAATAGGTTTGCTCATGTAAAAAAAATCTGCTTATTTTACAGTCCAATCCAAAACAACCTGTCACTCCATGTCGAAACCCCATAGGCGTCCCAGGCTCTTCGAGGCATTGATCCCGGTTATTTTCCTTACCGCCCTGATATCCATCAATGTGTTTATCTTCGGTGATGATGCCCTGGCGGGCTCCAACCAGATCGTGCTCATCCTGTCGGCCGCGGTAGCTGCCATCGTGGCCATCCGCACGGGACACCGCTGGGAAACCTTGCACAAGGGGATCGTGAAAGCCATCGGCTCAGCCATGGCGGCCATCCTGATTCTCTTCCTGATCGGGTCATTGGCCGGCACGTGGTTGCTTAGCGGCATTGTGCCTTCGATGATCTATTACGGTCTGCAGATATTGAATCCCACCATCTTCCTTGTGGCTGCCTGTGTCGTAAGCGCGATCGTGTCGCTTGCCACAGGGAGCTCATGGAGCACCGTAGCCACACTGGGCGTTGCGCTGCTGGGCATTGGGAGAACGCTGGGCATACCTGAAGGCATTATTGGCGGGGCGATCATCTCCGGGGCATATTTCGGAGATAAGATGTCGCCCCTCTCCGACACCACCAACCTGGCCCCTGCAATGGCCGGCACCGACCTGTTTACGCACATCCGGTATATGGCCTGGACCACCGTGCCCTCCATTTCCATTGCCCTCATCATCTTCATGATCATTGGCCTAACACGCTCCCAGGACGGAGCGATCAACGACATAGAGCCTGTGCTCAGTGCCATTGACGGATCATTCCGCATCACGCCCGTGCTGTTCCTGGTGCCTGCGCTGGTCATCACCCTCATCGTGCGAAAAGTACCTGCCCTGCCAGCCCTGCTGGCCGGCACCCTGGCCGGGGCGTTGTTTGCCCTGATCTTTCAGCCACACATCATCTATGAAGTAAGCGGCGTGGAAGATCACTTCGCACGAGCGGCT
>PWMT01000147.1 GCA_003558085.1 Methanobacteriaceae archaeon | reverse complement strand
GTTTATGTCTTTTAACGAAAGGGTCAGTCTCTAACATATCTTTTATCTTTTTCCTACCTTTCTCCCCTAGTGGATGTGTTGGTAAATCATACTTTTTAATATCATCAGGGGTAACTCCGAGAAAAGATGCCCTAGGGACAGAAAGATGATCATTTACATGAGCAGATGAAGCACTACCTACCTTCAATACTCTATAAATAGTAAACCCCCAAGGATCACTATCATTTAAAACATATACATCCATTTCCTTATCATCGGATAACCTCCTAATGAATCTCCTGGAAGCTCTAGTAGGCATACCTCCAGTTGTAACCATAATACAATCATTTTCCTGTGCAAACTCATTGTTACTCAACCTCTGGAATAAACCAGCAGTTTCTACCACAAGCATAAATTTAGCATCAGTTTTAAATTTAAGATTTTCAACATAAACTGGGATACTGTATGCTCCACTGCCGAAGTTTCCACAGTCGATTTCAATCTTCTTACCTTTCTTATTCTTATCTACTACTATTAAATTACCTGATACTGCACCGCCTCTTTCTTCTGGGTAAACACCAAGCATCTCTCTAGTAACTGCAAACATAGATTCTACGTCATCTAATATTTGGTCACTAGAACCCTGATCACTGAATGCTGCATCACCATATCCATAAAAGATATAATACAGCTCTCTCTTTGATGCCTTTTCATTTGTTTCTGCAAGCTCCTTACAAAGTCTGAGCATAAAAATAGTCTGAACAAATGATTTTATAATATTGTAATTCAGGGTTCTAGTGGTCTCACTTCCATTTAATTTAAGATATTCCTTCTTTGTATCATATATAACATTCGAGAGTGTTCGCTTCGGTATCTTAAGGCGGGGTTTCTTTCCTTTTTGGATCCTACCATACATCTCCTGCACACATTCTTCTATCATTTTATCAATTGTTTGTGTCATAATGCACGTCTAATTAAGTTTAATCGAAACCCATGATGATGGGTAAACCAGTAAAGAAACAACTTCGGCTATTGACCAACAAGATGGCGACCCTGACTTATCTACAAGTCGCTTAAGTCCACACTTAATATTCTCATAATGAAGATATCTTCCATCTAATCCTTTTCCTGCATCGATAAATCTAGGTAAAAAATTTAATGCATTTTCATAGGTTTCCATTATAAACTCCTTATCTCTTTAAAAGACTTTTAATTTTACTAACAACACTTCTTACTTTTCCACTTGCCTTCCACACATAGTAAACTACCAACCTTATCAAACCTACCAAAATGAATTTTGAATAAAGAAAGGTTTTCTTTACTCTCTATTTAACCGCATCAAAATTAAACTCTAAATATTTACGCGATGCCAAATAGTCACATAAATGCACAAACTCCTCCATCTCTGTTTCAGGTTTAGCATTAATTTCCTTTCCAGTTTTATAATCCTTATTCCACTGACCCATATGGGATGCCACACATTTTGCTATCCTATTCCTAACTGAACCTTCATCGCAACCTTCTTTAATAATCTCATCATAGACCAGTTTAGGGTGATCAGCTCGTGAATGCATCTCACCTTGCCCTTTTTTAAATGTATCATGTATAAGGATAGAGGCTAGTATTATATCCCTTTCTACTTCCCTAAACTGAATCAACCCCCGGTCAAGGAGGTCAAGAGCAATATAGAAAGCAGCCTTAGTGTGCCTGGCTAAACCTCCCTCACCTTGACCATAGGATGGATGATACTTCCCCGAAGATGAGCTTGGAATAGTCCAAAAATAATCTGGGGTTTTCTCATAAAGCCAATTACGTACCCACTGCCTAATTTGATCAGTATTGATTTTATCAATACAATCGTCTAAAAATTCTTTATCTGCCACAGCTCTCGCCTCCTATTAAAAGAGTAATTTAAATTATATTATAGCTGAAACCAATAATTAAGTCAAGTGACAGGAGGTTTTATTTTTTCAACCAGCGCTTTCAACTCTTTCACATCTCCATTTTTTTGAATAGCATTATCTTCGTATGGCCCCAAGAGACGCCTATATATTTCATCAAAAGCATCATGAAGAGCCGCCCTATACCTGGATATGTTGTGATATGATAATTGACCATCATCCATAAATCTCTCAAAATCAAGACATTCCACACAAAGCCTTGTGATGATATAGTTCAATGTTCCAGGTTTAATAATAGCTGGATTCTCTATTAACTTGTTTACTAATTTTTCAATTTCAGGTTCCAATAATTCTTTTGTTTTATCATCAATGTACGGCATTATCCTCTCCTAGTTTAAGTGCAAAAAACTCCTCTTGACCCCACTCATACCCACAGTTAATGCACCAAACTTGGTCTATTACAGGGTGGGCATATAATTTTTTCTGGCATAATTATTCTCCTCTCATATAATCAACATTTTTTATTAATTTTTCAGCAGCTTCATCAAACATCGGCTGTAAAAAATCTGTATCATAACTAGTCTTTAAAATAATTGAAATCCGTGTTACCGTATGGTATACTATTCACTATGAAACTAACCGATTACGCAAAAAAGATAGGAATAAAGTACAAAACGGCCTGGCTGCACTTTAACAAAGGACTGATTCCAGGAGCTTACCAATT
>PWMT01000145.1 GCA_003558085.1 Methanobacteriaceae archaeon | reverse complement strand
TTGCTACTCATGTCCAGTGCTTTTTGAAGGGCCTGGCGGGCCTGTTCATTATTTCCGGTTTTTATGGCCGATTTGCCTTTCAAGAGGTGGGCCTCCTGCACCACTTCCTGGGGGGTTCTTTCCATGGAAACCACGGCATCGGCAGCCTCACCCACTTCAGCGAAGCGCTCCAGCCTGAAAAGACTGCGCATGGATCCGATGCGTGCCTGTAAGAGGTTGTTTCGAAACTCTGCCACTTCTTCCAGCTCGCGGTATAAATCATATGCCCTTTCGTATTGTCCAAGACGGAAAGTAATGCCCGAAGCCCTCATCAGTGAGTTTTCCGTAAATTTTGACTTTGGCCTGGAAATGACATATTCATAACCAGTCAGGGCCTGACGGTATTCTTCACTGCGAAATTCACACTCTGCCTTATAAAAATGAGCATTCAGGGCAAAAATGCCATCTGGGTAACGGTCGAGGTAGTTGGTAAAACTTTTTACGGCATTTTCGCAATCTCCCTGCATGTAACGGTTTTCGGCGGCCATATAAGAAAGGGAGTCCTGCTGGGCGGTAGTGATGTCAGCAAAACCAAGGTCGCGCGAAAACTCAACAAAATCATCTACCCGGTCAAGGATCACGTATATGTTGCGAATGGTAACCAAAGCTTCCTGTGATTCGGATGTGCCGGGATACTTATCCACAACCGATTTAAAAACTGCCAGGGCCTTCTCATCCTCATTTTCATTGTAATGAATAAGCCCGGTTTTAAGCATGGCGCTTTTTACATAACTGCTGTTGGGGTGCTCTTCTATTACCCTGTTGAAATAGCCTAATGCCTGACGGCTGTTGTCCAGAACCAGCCAGGTATTGCCCAGCTCGTATTTGGCATCGTCAATAAACGAAGACCGGGGGTGGTTGCGGAGCAGATCCTCCATAGAGCTGACCTTGTTTTCGAAGCGGCCTTTCACTCCGTAAACCAACCCTTTCTGAAACACTGCATAATCCGTGTCGATGAGGCCGGCATTGATGGCCCGGTTGTAATAATCAAGGGAAGCAGAGTAGTCTTTGGTGATGAAATAGCTGTCGGCAATGCGAAGGTAAGCGTCATTGATCAGCTTTTTATCCTCATTGCGATCGGAAATGAATTTTCGAAATGCGGTAATTGCGCGGTTGTAATTCTGCTTTTTAAAGTTGGCATATCCAATGGAATAATTGGCCCGGTTATACTCCCTCAATGTAAAGGCACCCGGGGTGATCAGGAATTTTTCATGGGCTGTAATGGCCTCATCAAATCTTTCCAAACGGTAATAGGCTTCTCCTTCCCAGTAAAGGCTTCCTGCATTGATGGCCCGGCTTTCGGGATATTTCCTGGACTTTTGGAAGTGGTCGATCGCCCCCTGGAAATTCCCGTTGTTAAACAGCTCAATACCCCGGTAATAAGCAACGCGCTGAAAAGCCTCACGCAAGCGGGTTGTGGTTATGGGTATTTGTTCGATGGAAGAAAGGGCGTCTTTGTAATTGCGGGTAGTCAGATAAAGGTCCACCAGGTGACGGTAGGCATCTTCAGTGCGTTCCGAATCGGGATAAAGGTCAATGTACTTCTGGAAAGATAAAATGGCCTCATTGTAAGGATCCAATGACAATTCAAAAGAAAGTTTGGCATAGTTAAAAAGTGCATCCCGGCTAATGCTTTCGGTATGCTCCATTTGATAGGCATTGGAAAAGGCATTGCGGGCAAACCGTTTTTGCCCGGTTTCTATATAGGCTGCTGCCAGGTGGTACCAGGCATTTTGTGCCAATGCATCGTCTTCACCGGTTACCCTTTCGAAATGCTTTACGGCTTCTTCAAAATTGTTTGTTGTAAAATAGGCAAAACCGATCTGGTAATGATCGTCCCGGGTTACCCTCGACCGGGATTGGCTGATAAAGGTTTCCAGGTAGGGCAGGGCTTTCTCAAACTCCGATTTGTTGAAGTAGGCTTCTCCGATGAGCTTGGCTATTTCGGGGGCCCTGCGAGGTGTTGCATCTTCCAGCAGGGGCGTAGCATAAGCAATGAGCTCATCGTACTTTTGCTGCAAAAAATAAATGTGGGTAATGTAATAAGGCACTATAGGGCCGAAGCTGCGGTCACCGGTCAGCTTTTCAAAGGAAGTCAGGGCGGTTTGATAATCTTCCTCAAGGTATGCAATGTGGCCATAATAATAGGTGGCGGGGCTGAAATAGGCTGAGGCCGGGTCGGTGATCTCTGCAAAAGCCATCCGCGCCGGTCGTAGCTGTTCAGTCATAAAATGGCTGTAGCCTTTTTTGAAGAGATATTCATCCCGGTATTCATTTCCGATCACTGCCCGGTCCACAGAAGCAAACCATTTTACGGCATCCTCGTATTCCCTTTCACGGTATTTGAGGCTTCCCATATGAAACCTTGCCAGATTTTGCCCGGGATGGGTGGGGTGGACCCTCAGGTAATCCATGATCAGTTTTTCGGCATCGGGATTGAACAGCTCTGCAGCGCAAAGGCCTGCATAAAATTTAGCCGAAGCCCTTACAAGGGATTGTGGGTCGGAAATGTTTTCCGCTGTTTCCAGAAACAGTTTTTTTGCCGCCCCAAACTTTTCTTTGTTAAAAAGGTCCAGAGC
>PWMT01000026.1 GCA_003558085.1 Methanobacteriaceae archaeon | reverse complement strand
ATTTTTATTACGAGAAAATGTTTGGGGAACTTCTTGAAGCGTTTTAGGTATGTTAATGAGTTGTGGGCAAAGATTTACACATTCTCCACATTGGGAACAATTATCTGCTCGTTCAAAATCTTCTAAAAGACCTTGGTAATGCCCTTTTATCACTTCGTCATGGCTGTGCATCTTAGAGATATTATAAATATTGAAATTTTGGGGGATGTTCACTCCTTGGGGACAGGGCATACAATATCCACAGAAATTACAATTTACCACAATTTTTTCTCGATAGATTCTTCTTACTTCTTTGATTATTTCATAATCATTTTTTGTTAAGGACTGAGGATAAGATTTAGAGGCGATGGCCATATTTTCTTTAAGCTGACTGAAACTGGACATTCCACTTAAGACAACATTTACTTCAGGAAAATCCCAGACATACTCCAATGCCCATTCTACAGGATTCCTAGAATTATCTGCCATATCCCATAACTTCTGAACCTTTTCAGGGATGTTTCGGGTTAAACATCCCCCTAGAAGTGGTGTCATAATAACGGTACCTATTGCCTGGGAAGCAGCGTATTTTAAACCGTCAACACCAGCCTGATAATGTTCATCCATATAATTTAATTGAATTTGACATATATCCCAGGCATATGCATCCATTATTTCTAAAAAAAGATCAAACTCATCATGAAAGGAAAAACCAGCATATTTAATTTTACCATCTTCTAAAGCAGAATCTAGAAAATCCAGCACTCCATATTTATTTAAATTTTCCCAATAGTCTTTTTTTAAAGAATGTAGGAGGTAAAAATCAATTTTATCCACTTTGAGTTTTTTCATTTGAAGTTCTAGATAGTAATCCAAATCCTCTTTTTTATTTATAAGCCAACTAGGCAGTTTAGTAGCAACATATACTTTTTCTTTCAGCTCAGGATACTTTTCAAAAAAATTTCCAAGGAAAACTTCGCTTTCTTTATCATGATAAGAGTAACCAGTGTCAATATAATTTAAGCCATTTTCAATGGCATATTTTAACATTTTAGAGGATTTATCCTGGTTTATTTTATTATTAATTAAGGGCAAACGCATTAACCCAAATCCCAATATAGATGCATTTATTCCAGTAGAGCCTAATTTCCTATACAGCAATTATTCCCACCTTTATCTTGATTATCTTCTTTCCCTAAATTAATCATCTTAAAAAAATTTAAAACATTATACCTAATATTATTTGAGCCAATTTCTCTAAGAAATTTTTAGATAAAAAATTAACTTATGCTACTCATTTTAAATTATAGTTAGTTAGGAAGAGCAATAAACTATGATTTATTATGCAGTTTACAATCATTAATCCACAAACAAAGACCGCAAATTTCTTTTAAATCATTTAAATTCAACTTATCATTAATTAATTCCATGATATAATCATAATTATAGATCTTTCCCTCTTTAAGTTCTAAATATTTAAGAGTTTTAAAATCCATTAATTTAATATTCTCTTCTGCATTAGGGCCCTGTATACAAATGTCACCCTTTCTATGGGGACAATAATGGCATATTTCATCCACTTCACTGATCACTTTTATCCCTGTGGAAGGATTTTCCTCTAGAAAATCATTAATCTCTTTCAAATTTTCAATAAATTCCAGACTGTAACCTTTACCTTGAAAGCCCTGGATACATAGAAGATGATGGGCTCTAATATTTATACTATTAGAACCCTTACTGTCCTTTAATTGCATTTATCTAAATTCTTCCTTAGGCAGCACTGCTTTAGTAAATACAGAGGCACCTACAATTTTAAGGAGATCCCCCAAAAGAAATGGTAATAGTCCCATGGCAAGCAAATTCCATATTTGAGGTACAGTGCCTTGAACCATGTACATCCAGACCCCCAATACCAATAATCCTGGAATATAAATTAAACCAAAACTAGCGATTAACATTAATCCAAACATGGATTTAAAGTTACGGGCGGAAATATATTTATCTGCAAAATATCCTAAAAATAGGGCGGCAAGTATAAATCCAATTAAGTAACCACCATTAGCCCCTAATATAATCTCATAACCAGCAGTCATCCCTGCAAACCAAGGAACACCTATAATTCCCAAAAAAACGTAAAAAATTTGACTTAAACCTCCCCAGTATTTACCTAGCAAAATACCAGATATCAACACGGCAAAAGTCTGAGCAGTAATAGGTACTGGTGTCCAGGGCAATGGGACCACTATTTGGGCTAGTATTCCCGTAATACAGGCCATGAAAAATGCTAAAATAGTTTTATTGGCCATATTTTGCTGTTCTCTCCAATTAAAAATATTATAACGTTTCTTATAATAATCGTTTAGAGTTATATTCATAGCAACTCCTTCCTATTTATAATGGGTTTTTCTGATTTTTTTTTATTCAATCATCTAAAAATCTTAAGTGAGGGAAGCCTATGATAGCTTCCTAATCAGATTAGGTTAAAAGCATATAAAAAATTTTAGTTATAGATACTAGTAGGTAATCTATTTAAGAGACCATCATTAACTTGAATAATAATAAACTCTACACTAAGAATATGATTTTTACGATCATATGCTGCTTAAATATCTAAGAACATTACATAATCAATTATAACCAAAAAAAATAGATTATCCTCAAAGAAAGGTTTAAATTAATTTTTAATTAAATCCAGGTCATATTCCAAATCATTAATTTTATCTACATATAAATCGATTTTAAATTTACGTTTTAAGCCATTAGCATTCATATAACGTACTTTACCAAAAATTTCTCTTTCTTTCCAGGCCCGATCATGCTTTCCAAAACACCAGGCTACTCCAGCATATCCATTGGGATCTCTGCCATCAATTTCATACTTGTCATTAAAATACAAGACAATATCATATGCTTTACGAGGATCATCAGTCCATTCTAAAATTTTTTTACTCCAATACATCCGCATATATCCGTGCATTTTCCCTTTAATCACCATTTCTTTTTGAGCGGCATTCCAGTAAGGATCATGAGTATGGGCATATTCTAATTCTTCTAGGGAATACACATATTCACGTCTATCATTACGATGTTCCAGCAGAGTAGTTTTAGCCCAATCAGGTAAACATTCAAATTCATCATAAACTGGATTGTAGTGCACAAAATTCATACTCAACTCTCTTCGAATAATTAACTCTTCTAAATAAGCATCTTTACCATTACCATTATATTCAGCTACTTTCAGTGCCAAATATAAAGGTGAAATTTGTCCGAAATGAAGATAAGGGCTCATATGGGATAAACAATCTTTAGTAGGATCATTTCTTAAATCTGCAAAATATTTTAACTTATTTTTTAAAAAAGATTCAAAAATTTCAACAGCAACAGAATTTCCACCTTTATAAATACTTGCTGGAACTTCATTTTTAATTTTAAGTTTTTTTAGAACAGTCTCAGTATCATTAAGATCTAAGGAATTATAATCAAACTCCATAGAACTTTTAGTCACACCAGTTTCAGTAAGGGGATTCATAAACAAATTCAATAACTTTTGAATTTTAGGTCTTAGAGTGCCAGCAGAATATTCTTCTTTAACTGAGGCCGTTTCTATAGGTACAATAACATTACTTTCTACTTGAATTAAGGGTATTTATATATTTTTAGCTACTTCGTCCTGCCATTGGCGCTGTAAACGCATATATCCACGATCAGTTATAGTTAAAGATGCTTCTTGGGATAATTCCACCGCACCTATTTCTGGAGACTTATCCCAAACTATAAGTTGTATATTTTTATCACCAAGAGCATTTTGGGTATCTTTTAATCCTTCTAATAAAAATTGATAATGTCTTTGATTAGCTTCTAAGAAATGGGAGGTTAAACCAAAAAAACAGAGTAATGGAAGATCTATATCACGGGATTTTTGCACTGCAAATTCTAATGCATGGTTATAATGACTTCGGGGAGAAGATTGCATCCAGTAAAGTATGTATTCTCCCTTATTTTCTTGATTTTCATTTAATGATTTTATTCTTTCATTCTGGATCAATTTAAACACACAAATTAACAATTTATTGATAAATAGTGGTAACCGGTATTAATTCTAGTGGATATGGTTCAAAATAGGTTTGCTGTGCTAGATAATCATCATTAAATCGTATTATCCAGGCTTTTAAGATATTCAAACAAACCAGTAAAGGCATAACTCCTTGCCGATATTTTTCAAGGGCATCTAAAAAGAAAGCCTTTTCTTCAGCATTTAATTTCTTAGAAAAGTGCCCTAAAGCATGCATAAGCACATTTATATTGGAGGTTATTTTAATAGGCTTTTCCATAGCTTTAAAAAATATTTCTTCATATTCCGAGTAAAGCTTTCCTGGAGAATAATTACTTTGATTAGCAATCAATCTTCCCATTTCTCGAACCAGTTCTGGATTATAGGCCATTAAAAGATACTTATTACAGGTTTGAAAATCTATTAAATCTGATAATTTTTTATTTTTTTTAATCTCTCTAAATCTACTAAGAGTAAATAATTTTATAAGAAAGTTTTCTCTTATTTTCAGATTTCTAAGTCTTCCTTCATCCTCAATTGCTAGATGAGGAAATTTTTTCAGTACCTCCCCACCAAAAAATCCCTGTCCATCTCTACGAGGTCGGCCTTCAACTTCAGGATAAATTTTAATATTATTTAAACCACAAGAGGGTGAACGGTTTTTTAAAATAAATCCATCTAAATCTTTAATAGATTTTAAAAATTCGGATGAAAATTCTTCCATCTCTTCAGTAATATCCCTACCAGTTTCTGGCTGAACCAAACGTAGATCTTTATTTTTTTCTCTGATGCGGATAGGTTTCCTGGGAATTCCCAGACCAATCTCAACTTCAGGACAAATGGTTTGAAATTCAACATATTGTTCCAATTCTTTGACGAAAGGGCTGCTAATAGTGGATCCATCATATCTACAATGGTCATGTTCTATACATCGACTTAAAATCAGTTTTGGTTTAGCTAATTCTTTTATACTATCATCCCCCTCAATCAATTTCGAGGATTAATAAAAAATTATATTTAACTATGCTTAATAAGAGATAAAGATATTATGTATAATCTTATGCATAAAATTTGTTAATCAATATATCTCTTCACCTGGAAGGTGGTTAGGAGATTAATCAAAAATTTCTTGATAATTTAAAATCAAAAAGTTAATCTTATAATCGTCAAATCAATAATATTAATTAGCTTAAATAGATTAAAAATAATTTTTAATGTTTACATTAACTTAGCCCGATCATAAACATTACGCAAGGTTTGCATGTCCACACTAGTGTAAATTTGAGTGGTGGAAAGATTGGAATGTCCAAGTAATTGCTGAATAGCCCTTATATCAACTCCATTCTTTAATAGATGGGTGGCAAAGGAATGACGTAAAATATGGGGAGTAACTTTTTTCTTGATGCCTGCCAGGGCAGCATATTTTTTTATCATCATTTGCACATAGCGGGGAGTTATGGGTTTACCAAAGCGGTTTAAAAATAAGTAGTCAGCATCTTTAGCAATCAAATTAATATAAACTTTCATTAAATTTTTAGTTACCTCATCAAAGAGTACAATACGATCTTTTTCACCTTTTCCACGTATTCTGATGGTTCTATCAGAGGGATCGACATCATCTACCTTTAGAGACACTAATTCTGAAATTCGAAGTCCAGAAGAATATAAAAGAGCTAATATAACTTTATTCCGTAGTTTGATACTTTTCTGTAGCGGTGACTCATCTTCATTATCCACATCATATTCGACAGCATTGATTAAGTTTATCACTTCGGATTCATTTAAGGATTTAGGTAGAGACTTACTTCTTTTAGGAGTTTTAACCTCATCTAAAATGTAAAGATTATGATACTCTAAAAATTTTTTAACCACCACAGTCACCAGATAAATGTAATTTTGTGAAACGTTTTTATCCCTTTTCAAGTATTGAATATACCTTTTAAAAGATTTTAACACCATTTTATAATCATAAAGATTTTTTTCTTTTTCTAAGAACTTATAAAAGTTATTAACGATTGATTTATAAGTTTTAATAGTATTGGAAGAATAATTTCGAATTTCAAGTTCCACTAAATATTCTTCGATCATATCTGGAAAATCAAATACTTCTAAAATACTCTTTCTTTCACCTGTCCCCTTACTAGGGAAAGATATTTCTAAATCTTCTTGAAATTCAGCAGACAGATATCCTGTTTTTTTTAAATAAGGATTCATGATATCATCTATTAAACTTTTCTAAACTTAAATAATTCTTATAGTAATTATAATTTAATCATATACGAGCTTAATAGATTTTTGTTTTTTAGGTAATTTAATCTTTTATAAAACCTGCGATACTCTGTTATGAAATGCATCAGTGGAAAATTTAGAGGAAATCAAATTAAATCTTTATAAATAACTGCGGTCTATGTTCTCATTAGGATAAGGGGAATGTTTTTGTTTAAAACTGTGGGATGAATACGAATCTTCTGCAAATGCTTTTTCAAAATTCTTATATCTTTTTAAAATTTGCTCTTCAATGGAAATTGCGTTATTTACTGCTTGAGACATATGTTTTTTATTTATAAAATTAGATTCATCCATTACCGCTAAATCACCAGCCATTTTAATCACTCCGGCTAAGTCTCTAAGACGCAGAGTATAAGCATTTTTCACCTCATCAATTAAGAAAGCTCTATTTTCAGCTTCTTTAATTAAAATTTGCACTGCTGGTGAAGTAGCATGCGGTATTTTTCCATCTAGATTAATTTCTTGAGCCGCAAATTGTGCTAATTTTCCTGCATTTTTTTCATCTGCAGTCATGATGGTATTCATCAGAATTTCATATCCTTCTCCCTGAATACGAGAACGTAGAGGTGGCAAAATATATTTTAAATCCACTATATTACATGCTGCAATAAAGATAAAGTCACATGGAACATTTTCAACCTTAACTGAACTACCAGCACTTTGCGGATTTCTACCTACAATAGGAAATGATTTTTCTTGCATGGCGCTTAGGATATAGCGCTGTAAACTTGCAATATGGATTATTTCATCAATAAAAAGCACTCCTTCATGTGCTTCGTGTATGGCTCCAGGAACTATTCTTTCATAAGGTTGGGTACCTAAATCATAATGTCCTCCATAAGGATCATGCCTCACATCTCCTAAAAGCTCAGTTTCACTAGCACCAGTAGCTTGAATAAAATTTTTCCTCTCTAAAGGAATTATAACATGGCGCGGTTTATTTTCCACCATTTTACGTCTCTCTTCCAAGGATCGCTGATCCAGTACCTTTATTTCACTCCCACCCGCCCTTTCGTATATAATAACTTCTTCCTTATCATTGACCACTCGAGTAGTGGTGACCCTATCTTGAGGTATATTGTCTGAACCGCCATTCATTTCAAACATACCTAATAGATCCCCTAGATGCTTGCGCCGGGCCTGGATATGTGAGAATTTATCACCACCGCATTGGGAGCATATATTTTGATAAGCACTATTATAACTGCCACAATGCACACATTTAAATCCTAATCTTTCTGCAATTGCATCGGGCACTTTTTCTGGACTTAAATATTCGCCTTCTGCTCTCCTCTTATCTTCTATTTCATTTTCAATTTCTTCTTTTGTTTTAACTTCAATAAAAGGTCTTTCAGGCCTTTCTGGATTGTGTACTGCTGTTATATGTTCGTTTGGAGGTGTTAAATGAAAAGATAAAGCTTGAGCAATTAAAGATTTACCAATACCGGGAGGACCTACTAAAAGAAGATTCCTTCTTTGTTTAGCAGCAATTTTAACCAATTCAATAACATTTTCCTGTCCGATTACCCTATCTAAAGGATCATGTGGCAGCTCAATATCCGCTGTGGTTTCTATTTCATCTAAAAATACATTCTTTTTATGGATGTACATTTTAATTTCCTCTAAAATAATTCTTGTACACCAGAATCTTTATAATCCTAATTTTTTAGCTAAACTTTATGTGTTGTATTAAAATTCACCGGCCTGGTTCGTTGAAAACTCATATAGCTTCATACAATTATAGTTTTCACCAAAGCAATATTACTCCTTGCTTTTAAATCTAGTCTAAAAAATTTTTTTATATTTATTTTTTCAGGAGTTAGTTATCTATATATCATTAATCCCAGACTAATATTTTTTATCATACTCAGAAACCTGAAAGGGATCTTCTAATTAATATCTCTTATTCATGATAAATAGTTCCCTAAAGATGGTCTATAATTTTAGCAAAAGCCAGGTTTAAGTATTTAATACAATTTTCTATATAAAATCCTATATCATGATTTAAATTATTAATAAATGCTTAAATTAAATTTAAAATATAAAAAACACCATAATTTCAATTTAAGAGTAAAATAATAGTTTAAATCTAATTCCATAACCTTTTATAGGTTTAAATAGTTTTTCAATTTTATTATTTAGAATAAAACTTATAAAATAGATTCTACTATCCAATATTAGTAATATTTCTAAGCTAGATTCATCCTCTCTATTTCTAAATTTTCATGATTGTCCATTCCTAAAAAATTTTGTTTAATAAGGAGAAGTAAATAAAATGAGCAAAAGCGAAGATGATTATTTAATTATCAAACATCACCAACCTGATTTAAGAGAAAAAATATTCTTTTTTATTTCAGGAATAATAGTAAGTGTGCCTTTAACTTTATTTTTCGGAACCTTAACCGACACCTTATGTATAATTTTACCCTTTTTTTTTGCCCAGGTTTGCTCTATAGTAATTTTTACACCAATAATCGAAGAATTTGCCAAAGCGTTTCCACTTTTTTATAGGCACGGGGAAACTGAAAGATCTATTTTTATTTTAGGATTTCTAGTGGGGCTTGGTTTTGGAATTGCTGAATTTATTGTTTATGTAGTGGGTTTAGGTGTTCCTATAATAGTCAGATTACCGGGAATCTTATTTCACGCTGCAAGCACTTCCATAGTGGCGTATGGTATAGCTAAAAAAAGGGCAGCTTTTTTTTATATACTCGCGGTTACTTTACATTTTTTAATAAACTTTACCGCTATATTTGAAATAGGATTTCTAGTTACCATCGCAGTTTTTTTTATCACCTACTCTCTCTCATGGTATTTTTATAATAGAACTACTGATAGGTTTATTAATGGAGAAGTAGGTAGTATTATTGATGAAAATTAATTATTAGAGTATAAATTTATTTATATTTAAATCTGCAATTTATATTAAATATAAATTATTTATTAGATAATTATTTAATCAAAAATATAATTTAAACCTTCTAGATAAATATTAGAGACGGAGTTGGATGAAGTTGATAAAAAAAATTAAAATATATCCTGATATCGATGCTATACCTTTATATTTCATTCGAAAAGATTTTCAAGACGATATAGAAAACTTAGAGCAGGACAAATACATTGTAGTTGAATCTATTTACTTAGATTATGATGGGGTGGAAATAGTAAAAAATAATGGTGAAAATAAAGGTTCTGAAACTATTTTTTATCCATTTGAATCGATACATAAATTTGAGTACTCTAAGATAGAAGACGGAACAAGGTTTACTTAATCAAAATTATCAATAATAAACTGGGCAATTTTTATTCCAGTTACTAATTATTAATATGAATCTAAAATAAGGATTATCTAGGAAAAATAATAGTTTATTATTTTATTTATCTGGATTCAAACAAAAAAAATAAGGAAAAAATGAATCAAAAGGGTTATGGAAATTATAAACTATTAATGTGTAATTATTTTTATTTTTTCAGGTCTTTTAACCACTTCACCGCTTCTTACCGCGACTATATGTTTTATTCCTTTATCTGAAGCAATGTCGATCATACGTTGGCTAATTACTCCATCAAATACTACGGCATAGGGATGGTTGTTCACTTTTTTCAATTCATCATATAAATTTTCCACTTTAACTTCTTTTAATATATTCAATGAGTCATCCAATATTTCCGCATTTCCAGATCCTTTCAATTCATTGAGGATATTTTTAAGTAAAACCATTTTATCCTCGGTTTTAGGTTGTACTTTAAAACCTAGATCATGATACATTTGTTCGATGGGTACTTTATCTCTAAGGGCTACCATTATCTCATCTTTACCCAGATCCTCTACTTCTTTGCCTTTAGGAGCACGAGTTACGTAGTCTATTTCACCAACTTGTAGTAATTCTTTTAAAATTAATTCACCACCCCTATCACCATCTACGAATGCAGTGACGGTTTTTTTACGAGTTAATTCAGCTACAGTCTTAGGTACGCTTACTCCCTCTACAGCTATTGCATTTTTAATGCCATGTTTCAGTAAATTCAAGACATCACTACGGCCTTCTACTACTAATATAGCATCGGAACTAGGAACATTAGGGCCAGCAGGAAGTTTTTCATCACCATACTCTCCTATTTCATGAATACGCATGGCTTCTTTGACTTCTTCAATCATTTTAAGACTTTCTGGTGTAACCTCATCCATCATTCCTGCATAGAT
>PWMT01000114.1 GCA_003558085.1 Methanobacteriaceae archaeon | reverse complement strand
CGGGCGGCGGCGAGCCGGTGCTCTCCGTGGTCACTTCGGACGAACCGATTGAACAGCGCAAACCCTCCCTGCGCTTCGATCGCCTGAGCGGGGGCAACATGGCGGTCGCGGCATCCCTCGCGCGCAGGCTTGGACCGTTCCAGGAGGCCGCCTGCATGCGCACGGCCGAGGACGCCGAGTTCGCCTACCGGGCCCTGCGTGCGGGGGTGCCGGTCCGATACGCGCCGCACCTGATCGTGACCCATCAGGGCTGGCGCGACCCCGACCAGCGCTCGTCGCAATACCGTGACTATGGGCTGAGCCAAGGCGGTTTCTATGGACTCTATCTGCGGCGTGGCGATCTGTTCATCGCGCTTCGCGCGTTGATTCACCTGCTACGCTCGGTAAAGCGCTGGCTGCTCGGTAAGCTGCGAAAAGATGATGAAATGGCTGCCAATGGACGGGCCTACGTGGTGGGGTTGCTGCCGGGAATCGTTGCTGGATGGCGCGCCGAAAACTCCTGACGAAGAGATGAGTATGCCAAATACTGAGGCACAGCCACGAGTCGTGGTGGTCATGCTGACGCTGAACCAGCGTGAGACCACCCTGCGGGCAATGCGCAGCATGAGCCCGGAGGAGCGCCAGCGGTTTCCGGTGCTGCTGTGGGACAACGGCTCGTCCGACGGCACCGACGCAGCCGTGAAAAAAGAGTTTCCCGAAGTGTATGTGCATCATCATCCGGAGAACCTGGGTGTTGCCTCCGGGCGCAATGCCGGGGCGAAGCTCGCGATCGAGCGCTTCGATCCGACGCATCTGCTGTTCCTGGACAACGACATGGTGCTGCGGCCCGGTTTCGCCGAAGCCCTGCTGGCGCCGTTTGGGAACGATGACCGGATCGGACAGACGCAGGCGAAACTGCTTTATCTCGACGACCCCCAGCGCATCAACGACGGGGGGGGTTGCCAGATCAACTTCTGGACGGGCCGCACCGACCCGGTGGGCTTCAAGGAGATCGACCGCGGCCAGTGCGATTCGGTGGCCCCCTGCATCTCCTGCGGCGGCGCGATGATGGTCCGCGCCGATCTGTTCCAGCAGCTCGGGGGCTTCGACTCGATCTTCGACCCGTTCGGGCCCGAGGATCTCGACTTCTCGCTCCGGCTGCAGGCACTGGGGTACAAGGCTTTGTACATCCCCAAAGCCGTCGCCTACCACGCGGTCAACCACACCTTCGAGGGCGGGGAATACACAGCCGTCTATGCGCGCTCGAAGGCGAAACACTGGCTCCGATTCCTGCGCCGCCACGGAACACCCGTACAGAAGCTCGGATTTGCGCTGGTGGGTGCGCCTTTTATTGCGGTGCGCATGACCGTTCGTGAACTGTTGCGGGGCAACCCTGGCGCAGTGATCGGATCCGTGCGCGGATTATTCGAGGCACTGCGCGGCCACGGGGGGGCGGGCAACCGCTGAGTCTTGCGAATATCGCGCTTGGCGGTCGTGGAATCCCATTAATCAGTCACCTTGCGGCCAACTGCTGGATACCGTCCCTGGCCATCTCTGCGCTGCGCCCCTGGATATAGATCTCGTGCCAGATTTCCAGGTTGAGGAGCAACCATAGCCGGTAGCTGTGGTCGACTCGGCCTTCCATGTGCTCGCGCATGATTCTGGCGATTGGTTCCGGGCGGAATACCCCCTCGGCCACCAACCGCGAATTGCCGAGGCGTTCCTCGACGAGGGCCTTCAAGTCCCGCCGCATCCAGAGCCCCACCGGGAATCCGAAACCCTGCTTGGGTCGGCGGACGATCTCCGGCGGCAGGTAACGCTTGGCCACGCGCCGCAGCAGGTACTTCAGCTTGCGGCCCCTGAGCTTCAGGTCCACGGGCAGCGAGGCCGCGAATTCGACCACCCGTGGGTCGACGAAAGGTGAGCGCACCTCAAGCGAACAGGCCATGGACATGCGATCGCCCATCACCAAGTTGTGGTCGGGGACGCGGATCATCAGGTCGGTGTAGAGCATGCGGTCGGTGAGTGATTCGACGTTGGGGGCGTCGAAATAGCTCAGTACCTTGCCCAGCGTGTCGGGATCCGTCAGCGATTGCGCGACCTCGGGATGGAAGAGTTCGGCGCGCTCCTCGGGGGTGAAGCGCAGCACACCGAGGGCCCTGGCGTAACGCTCACCGCCCCGGGCCTCGGACATCGACTGCAACCAGGCGAGGCGCTGGGCGAGGCTCTTGTACCGGAAGGTCTCCGGCACCGCGGCGATCAGGCGCGGCATGAGCTTGCGGCGCAGGGTTGCGGGGAGCATGCAGTAGTAGTCCACCAGGCGCTGGCCGACGTAGCGGTCGTAACCGGCGAAGGACTCGTCGCCGCCGTCGCCGGAGAGCGCGACCTTCACGTGGCGCGCCGCCAGCTGCGACACCAGATACACGCCCACCGCATAGGGATCGGCGGGTTCGCCGAGATGGTGCACCATCATCGGCAGCATCGAGGCGACGTCGGCTTTCACGCGCTCGCCGTGAAACACCATGCCCTCGGCGCGCGCGACCTGTTCGGCGGCATCGAGCTCGTCGAAACTCGCTTCGTCGACTCCGATGGAAAAGGCCGGAACCGGCCTGGGCAGTTGGCGCGCCATCATCGCGCCGATCGTGG
>PWMT01000064.1 GCA_003558085.1 Methanobacteriaceae archaeon | reverse complement strand
TATAACTTCTCCCGAAGCTTCTGGATGGGAACCGTCTGACACCGTTCAGGAAATTCTTCAGATGAGGAAGCAGAGTCAGGGAGCACATCACTATGGTCCATGGATGCTGTATTGCAGTCCTGATTGGGATGTGTACATGGATGACGACTATAGCGATAAGAAAGGGACAAACACTCTTCGTCAGCGCATTACTGCGATACAGGATGTGGAAGGTGTTGTGACTCTTGATTATCTTAGCGACTACGACCTCATCATGGTACAAATGACCAGTGATGTTGTGCGCATGGTTGTTGGGATGGATACCACGACTGTCCAGTGGGAAACGCAGGGTGGGATGCAGATTAACTTCAAAGTTATGACCATCCTTGTTCCTCAACTGCGGGCGGATTACTACGGACAGACTGGTATTGTCCATGGATCTGTTTAACATAAACTAAAATGGTTATGGAGAACAGAATGGCAAGGTACAAATTACTTGTTGGAGTACATCAAGATGAAAGAGGTCGAGATTACGTTGCAAAGGATATTGTACAATCATCTCGACCTCTTGATCGGGTGTTTCCAAATAAATTTGAGCTTTTGAAGGAGAAATCTACTACTAAAGAAACTCCAGTGAAACCTGTCAAAGTAAAACAGGAGGAACCGGAAGGTATAAACGTTACTGGAGATTTCCCCGATGCTCTTGTCAACGATTTCAAAGTTTACCGAAAATCTCGATGGCATTATGTTTATGCTTCCGATGATTTGAGTCTACCTCTAAACAATAAAGGATTGACTTCCAAAAAGGTAAACTCCTTCATCCAAAATAACATTTAATAGAGGATTAATCTATGCAATACTGGACTCCCGATAAGATTTGGGAAGGAGAAGAATGCTATATCATAGGTGGTGGTCCCTCTCTGTCTGATTTTAAATATTGGGAAGCCTTAAAAGATCAAAACACAATAGGTTGTAATGGTGCTTTTGAACTTGGCTCCGAGATATGTAATATTGTATTTTTTGCCGACGGCAAATTTTGGAAGGAATACCAGGACGAGCTTGCTAAATTTGATGGTCTTGTTGTGACTAATCATGCTCATTTTCAAAGATTGTCGTTAGATCTTCCAGAATGGTTAAAAGTTATGAAGCGTGTTGCAAGATTCGTTGGTACGGAAGATACCATTGCATTTAATACCAATTCCGGAGCTTCTGCAATTAATCTTGCGTTAATTCTTGGGGCTTCTACTGTTTACTTGTTGGGATATGATTTAAAGAAAAGAGATGGAAAGAATAATTGGCACGATCTTGGGCTTGATAACCCCAGTGATTCAAGATATCAAAGATTTTTGCATGGATTCTCTTATCTTAAACAAGGGATAGATGAAAAATTCCCCGAAGCTAAAATTATCAATGTTACCGATGACAGTGATCTTGATCTTTTTCCAAAAGAAGGGGTAGACGAGCATTTTTCAAAATTAGAATTATTTGGTTTCGAGGAAAGTATTGAGGAGGAAACTCGTTTCGATGTTATGGACGAATTTCCAGAAGCAAAGAGAAAAAATGTAAGAATATATAAAAAGGGTAGATGGTTTAATGCTTATGATGCCGAGACAGGAGACGAATTACACGAAAAAGGCAAAAGTGAAGACGATATGAGACTTTTTTTGCAAGATTTGCCCGTTGTATTCCATCAAAACGATTTTATGGGCGAAAACGACGAGGAATCCCTGCAAGAGTAGTTGTTAGACGTTAGTTTTGTGGATGTTGTGTGCTATACAACCTTTTGCTTGTAAATAAGCAGAGAATCGAGTTTTAATTGCTTCATAGCCCTTTTAAGGAGAAAACAAATGGCACGAATAAAAGAAGCAGATGTAAGGGCTATTATCGAATATCCTACGTCAGAAGATGATACAGATGTATTCATAGAGACAGCCAACAGCTTGGTAAACGATGTTTGTTTGGATTCAGAGTATTCTGATGAAAAGTTAGCTTTGATAGAAAAATGGTTGTCCGCTCATTTCATAGCCATAAAACATAAAATAAGATCAAATCAATCAATAGGTGGAGAAGTTTCCGAGAGTTTTCAATATGCAGTTGATTTGAATTTAAATGTGACAATATATGGACAACAAGCTATGTTACTTGATACTGATGGTAATCTTGCTAACTTAAATCAAAAAATGAGTCAAGAAAGGTACGATAAGTATTTGACTGGAAAATGGATGGGAAAAGACGACATAACTGGAAAGCGCCTTGATTTAAAATTAGGTAGAATGTAAATGGGAAATATAGCAACAGAATTTTTAAGACAAACTGCGATATATTGGTCCATTAAAAAAAGGAAAAATCAGTACGGTCAACGAGAATATAACGATCCAATTCAAATTCCTGTTAGATGGAGTGGGGAGTTCACAGAATTTATTGACGAAAAAGGAGAAAGACAAGTAGCGTCTGCTAAGGTTATGGTGGATCGGACGTTAGATGTTGGAGGGTTGTTGTTTTTAGGGACTTTGGCAGATATAGAGGAAGAAGATTTTCCAGAGAGTCCCGAGGATGGTGGGGCGGCATCTATTCGTGGTTTCAAAGAAATCCCATCAATAGACGCTACAGTGATTGTTAGACTTGCTTTTGTTTGAGGTGTTGTAAATGGT
>PWMT01000019.1 GCA_003558085.1 Methanobacteriaceae archaeon | reverse complement strand
TGCTTTTTTATTAAAAAAATATAAATAAACTATTTACTTCTTGGATTTTATATTGTATAATTAAGTTGAAGTTAAAAAATATATGGAGGGTTTAAAAATGAAAACAAGCGAATTGAAAAAGGCTTTAAATGCAAGCAGAGCAATTTCCAAAGTTCATTCGGTTTACATCCAGGACCGAAAAGCAAAAGATGGTACACGGTTTACTCGCGTTGTACTTACATACGGCCACCTTTTGGAAGTTGTGACCTTAACATTTATGGACGGGAAAGTATTTGAAATTGAAGGCACAATCAACATGCCAAACTTGCGGGATTATAGCAAAGAGATTGAACGCTACATTGCACAATCATAAAAATTATATGGAGGGTTTAAAAATGACTGTTCAAGATTTATTGTACGTTATTAGTTCAAGATTTATGAATGTAAGTTGGATTAAAGACGACGAAGGTAATTGTGTTTATAGTTTAGAAGGCAACGATGTTGTTGATTATGGGGATTTAAGCGTGACGGATATTGATTATGTAGACGGTAAAATTATCGTCATTGTACCAGCAGAAGAACACAAAGCATTCTTAGAAGCGAAAGAATTATAAAAGCACTCGCAAGAGTGCTTTTTACCTTTATTAAAAAAACATACAAAATCTATTTACTTCTTGGGTTTTATGTTGTATAATGTAATCGAAAATATATAAGGGGAGTTTAAGGCGATGAATAAAGTAATGTATCGAACTGGTTATGAAATACTGTCAGAGCACAAACGGGAATTACAGAGTGGTCGAATTGTTATTACAAATCAATTTGGCGAAGAATTGCAAATCGTCGTAGAGGACGATGGCACTTTTGAGGTTTATATGGACGACATAGCGGTGCAATCTTATGCAAGCAACCACATAGCTTTAAGGTCAATAAGATATAGGCGTGGTGTAAAATGACTTTAGATAAAGTGTTGTATATTTTCCCAGAAGATGCTCGAGTTTATAAAGGTAAAAAATACCTGGGTACGATACAAGATATTTATAATAGCCTCGAGCTTGAAAGGCAATCTGCTTGTAGTATAGCACAAGTCAAAGTGAAAGATGGCATTATTCAAGTTTATTTAGAGAAGGTGCGTTATGAGAATATATAAAGATAAAGAGGGTCAACTTACTATTGTATGGGGGCCAAAAGAAGAACCTCAACCAGTGACGTTGGTTCACGATAGGGGTAAAAACCCAGGTCGAAATATGTGGGGTAATATATTGGCTCGATATGTGTATCATAGTGCAAGCGTCTTTGGTAGTAGCGGTCATTATACAGCTACCAACCATTATGGTTTGAAAGGTAAGATGGGCAAGCCTTATAAATTAGTAAGGGCAAAAACTGGGTAATCTTATGTTAAAGATTAACCTTTAGGTATAAAGGGCCCATAGCTTAACAGAGTAGAGCGTCCCGCTCATAACGGGAAGGTTGTAGGTTCGAATCCTATTGGGCCCACCAAACTTAAAAAGAAGGTAGGTTATGTAATGGCAATGACGGATAAAGAGTTTGCTACATTTATCAATGATAATCTCCAACGTTTCGAGCGCATTGTATTAGGGTTAGAAGATTTAATTGAGGAGCACAAAGAAGGCACTCCTATACAAGAGCTTATGAAAGAATTTCATAATATACTAAGAGATAACGAAGTGTTGATAGAGAAGGAGAAGGTTACTCGTGGATATTAAAGATGCTTTGGCATGGGCTGAAAAAGATGCACTGTTGAATTTGCAATGTGCAGTAGGCGATAAAAAATCCCCTGATACAATAGCAAAAATCGCGGAAGACTATGTCAATATATTGCGATTAAAAACCACGCCTACTTCTTACGATATTCATAAGATTTTAGTTCGTTATTTAGCAGAAACATCTGGTGTTAAAAAGGATTCTCAATTATCAAACGACACATATAGTGTGTACACAAACAAACAAGATAAGGCTGTTGTTAGTTGCGACGCAAACCAAACGGTTGCTATATGTGAAAGGTCCCATGAATTAAATGATATTGAAGCGGTTTATATAGTATATAACAACCGGGGTGGGGAATACCTTTTCACATTGCCTACTAAGGATTATAAATCTTTAGTAGATTCAATTATCAATAACGCCTTGGCGGGCGATTATTGAAATCCTCCATATTATAAGGGTGGACTGTTAATTTTGTACAAGGGTGCAGTCTTAGAGCTATAAAGGCGGGTTAGGCTCTAACTATATTAGAAAGGGGAAATTCTTATGACTTTGGAAGAACGATTACAGAGTACCGCATTAGACCAGAGAGTAGTTGTGTTTTATAAAATAAAAGGTAGGCGTTCGATATATAAAGCACCTGCAGAGGATTTATTAAATAGCTTAGAAGTAAACGTTTTAGAAGCAACGGTCATTCACGAACAGTATGACCCCGAATTTGACTGTTTAGAAATAGAGGTGAGACTATGAGCTATGCAAAGCAATTGATAAGGGATGCAAGGCGTAGAAAGGCATACATTTATGATATGGATTATATGAAAGACATATATGAAAACTTGTCAGAAGACGACATATTCATATTCGAAGAAGAAAAGGATTATTGCACTTTAAGGCGCCCTACAACCGCAGAACACCTTAATGCTTTTATTGAGTATT
>PWMT01000052.1 GCA_003558085.1 Methanobacteriaceae archaeon | reverse complement strand
GGCTTCCATGAAGGTCGCACGTCTACCGTCCATCCCGGTGATTCTGGTTTGCCTCCTGGTGTCCTGCTCAGCGAGCAGCGAGCCTGATTTCGACAGAGGCATGCAGGCCTACGAGCGTGAAGACTACGCCGCTGCGCTGCGGGAGTGGCGCCCGCTGGCAAAGCAGGGGCATGTCGAGGCGCAGTACTGGCTCGGAGCAATGTATGCGGATGAATATGTCGACGTCCTGCCCCAAGACTACGCGAAAGCTACCCACTGGTACGGATTGGCCGCCGAGCAGGGCCATTCATTGGCGCAGGTCGACCTCGGGTATTTATATGAGACCGGCGGCCATGGCATTCAGCATGACTTTACCGAGGCAGTGCGCTGGTATCGTTTGGCTGCGGAACAAGGTAATTATTTTTTAGGGCAAAGGTCCCTCGGGTGGATGTACGCGAAAGGCCAGGGCGTTCCACAGGACTGGGTGTTAGCCCACCAGTGGTTCGACCTGGCTGCAGCGCAGGAAGATTGGCCCGATGCGAAATTCGCCGCCATAGATCGCGACTACGTGACGTCTCGAATGACGCCCATCCGGATCGACGAGGCCCCGAAACTCCCTCCAGAGGTGGCCGAGCGGCAATTGAACCGTGGTTTTGAGGCCTACAATCGTGGCGACTATGCGGAGGCGTACCACGATTTGCGTCCACTGGCCGAGCAGGGGCATGCCGGTGCGCAGAACCTCCTCGCGTACATATACGGCTCTGGCGATGGCGTTCAGCAGGACTTTGCCGAGTCTTTCCGCTGGCGTCGTGCGGCCGCAGAGGGGGGGAATGTCGATGCGCAGTACATGCTAGGCAATCTGTATGCGGCCACACTTCATGGGTTCCAGGATCGGTTGCGCTTGCCAAGGCTGGGCCGACCCGATGACGTGCAGGGCTACAAGTGGATGCATCTGGCGGCGGAAGGCGATCACATCATGGCGCGCTTTTCCCGCCATGAACTGGCATCCAGAATGACCTCCGCTCAGATCGTTGAGGCGGAGAACTTGGCCCGCGCACGGTTGGAGGCAAAAGGATTGCCGGTTCCTCCAGGGAATGCTGCCCAGAGGTTCGAAATAGGCATGCAAGCGTACCAAGCGTACCAGGATGGCGACTACGCAGAGGCCTTGAGGGGATGGCGCCTGTTGGCGGAGAAGGGTGATTCCAGTGCACAGCGCAACCTGGCGGCCATGTACCTGAGAGGCCTCGGTGTTCCCCAGGATCATGCCGCCGCCGCCCGTTGGTATCGCTGGGCTGCTGTGGGTGGCGATGCGTCAGCTCGAGCGTCCCTCGGAACCTTGTACAGCACGGGCCGGGGCGTTCCCCAGGATCATGCCGCCGCCGCGCACTGGTATGAGCTGGCTGCAGAGCAGGGCAATGCCCTAGGGCAGGCAATGCTTGGGATGGCGCATGCGAATGGCCTGGGCGTGCCCAAAGATGATGTGTTGGCTTACAAGTGGCTCAATCTGTCGAAGTCGCAGGGGTTTGAACAAGCGGTCGAACACGTTGACACTGTGGCCGCGCGCATGACCTCGGAACAGATCGCCGATGCACAGAAACTCGCTCGTGAATGGGCGGCGGGGCGTGCCGAGCGCGAGACTGCACCGCAGCGTGGGCGCGAGGACGCGCAGCGTGATGCGTACATCGCCGCGGTGCAGTCGACGGTCGAGAGGCGCTGGCGTGTTCCAAATATATCGAGAGCCTCCGATGAGGCGATGGTTCTCGTCCAGATCAACCCCGACACGGGCCGCATCCTCAGTTACGACGTAGAACGTTGTTCGGGAAGTGCGGCGTTCTGCGACTCCGTGCGCCAGACCATGGACCGGTTGCAATCCCTGCCGCGGCCACCGGATGCCGAGACGGTCCGGGGCGGCATCCGAATTCGTTTTTCACCCCCGAGGTAGGGTGACAGGTAAATCCCATCGTTCGGTAGGCAGATCCCATCGTTCACGGGATTTCGCCGCCTGCGCAATGACTTGCGAAATGACACGGGGCCTCGTTGGCCGGTAGGCAAACCCCATCGTTCGTCCGCTGGCCCTGTTCTGCAGACCGGGTAGGCAAATCCCATCTTTGGCGCGACCCCCGCGACCGACGGGAGGGGAACCCTTGGCCCCAAAAAAAAACGGTGAGCCACCACACTCGCGGTAGCTCACCGTCATTACGAGGCACTAAGCAGAGCGCCAAATCGCCGCTGCAAGCGACTCTGGCAACACCCCCGCGTGAGCGGGGAAGGAAACGCACTCCCGAATGGGAGATAAACGTCTGCAGCGATACACCCCCGCTTTCGCGGGGAAGACGACTTTGCCATGGTCCATCAACAGATGAACATGGAAGCACCCCCGCTTGCGCGGGGAAGACCTACCAGTCGATTACCATTACGGTAATCCTCAGAAGCACCCCCGCTTTCGCGGGGAAAATCCGGATTGTTAAAGAACTTTCCAGAAACACCCCCGCTCGCGCGGGGAAGACCTGCCTAGCACCTACAAGCCGCCCGCTGGGCGGGAAACATCCGGTCCTCGTCAGAACCTCACTTCTCTCTAAGCCGCCCGTAGGGCGGGAAACAACAGCAGTCGACCCTGCTGACATTGAAGGTACGAGAACCCGACACCCATGTCAAGCGTTTTTCCTTAAAAAACAGTG
>PWMT01000142.1 GCA_003558085.1 Methanobacteriaceae archaeon | reverse complement strand
CAGAGTTTAATTGTTTTTTACTTTTAATTATAGTGGATTTGGGGTGGTTTTCAGAGTTTAATTGTTTTTTACTTTTAATTATAGTGGATTTGGGGTGGTTTTCAGAGTTTAATTGTTTTTTACTTATAATTTCAGTGGATTGGGAATACTTATTAGAGAGCCGATTTTTAAAATTTTTAAGAGCTATTTTTGCTTTTTTTAATTCTTCAGCAGATGGTTGGTGCTTTTTTAATATTTTATCTTCCATATCAGCTAAAACATCTCTTCGAAGCTGATTCAACTTACTTAAAGATATATAAAGACCGTCCGGATAATCAATACTTTTAATTTCAATTTCAAATGGTTTATCCCCACTTTTAAGCAGCTGATTTTTAATTTGCTCAACACTGATGGGTTTTTTTTTAGCAGGTTCTAATGGATATTTTCCTTTAATATGGGAAGATAACTTTAAACTCCTTCCATCATCCAAATCCCCCATTAGAAGGGGGAACTTATTTTCATCTACATAGAATGAAAAATAGATTTTATGCTTTACTCTTTCAACGTTAGATGATGATTTCAAATCCCTCTTTAAATCTTGTTTTCTGTTCAAATATAATTTAGAACCTATTTCCACTGGCTTATCCACCTCTAAAGATAAGGTTCCTCCCTTTATTTTAGGATGTTTAGATATATCCATACCCTGTGTAGTTTGTTGAGGGGTAGTGAAATAAACACCGTCCCCTTTAGAGGGATAAATTTTAGTATTTAATTCTACTTCAACCCTTCCTTTTCCCGGGGAATAATTTTTAACCATTCCCAAAAATAAACCACGATGGCCGGGTTTTTCAATTCCCATGAAATCTTTACCCTTATCTTGGAAGATTTTTCCGTGAGTAAAACCTCGATTAAACACTAAGCTAAGTTTATCCTTACTTTCTCTTTCAGGAATCCATTTTTCTGCTAAGATTTGATCTAAAGCCTCACGATATATACTTACCACCAAGAAAACATATTCTGGGGAACGCATACGGCCTTCTATCTTTAAACTATCTATTCCTGATCCAAGCACCTTTTTCAGTTTTGAATATAAGGCTAGATCCTTGGTGGAGAGTAAATATTTTTGGTGTTGATTTAAGTTTCTAAGCTCAGTTAACCTGCCGTAATCATCTTTTTCTCCACTGAGGAGATAGTATGGTTTACGGCATGGTTGTGCGCATCTGCCACGGTTCCCACTCCTTCCACCAATCAACGCTGATAGCTGGCATTGTCCAGAATAAGCATAACATAGGGCACCATGTACGAATATTTCCAATTCGGTTTTAGATTTAAGTCTCAAATCTTTTATTTCATCTAAAGACAATTCTCGAGATAGAACCACTCTTTTAAAACCATTATATTCAGCCCATGTAAGTTCGTCTTGATTATGAATGGTCATTTGAGTGGAGGCATGTAACTTTAAATCAGGTACCAGTTCCTGGGCTATTTTAAGTAGTCCCAGATCTTGTATTAGAACTGCGTCCACCCCCATACTATATAAATCAACTAAATACTCTGCAACTTCCCCTAGTTCAGCATCTTTTATAAGTGTATTGACGGTAAGATAAACCTTCACATTTCTTAGATGAGCATATTCAATTGTTTCTAAGATTTCTGGCTTGGTGAAATTATCAGCATATTGTCTAGCTCCAAATTTTTTACCTGAAAGGTAAACTGAATCTGCTCCAGCATTTATAGCGGCTTTAAATGATTCTAATGATCCAGCAGGTGCTAATAATTCAGGGATGGGTTTCACTTTAATCCTCCAAAAATAATACTAATTTCTTGATGAATATAATAATTCTCTACATTATTTATAAAACTACTAATTTCTTGAATATAATAATTCTCTAGATTATAATAAAACTACTAATTTTTTATTGTTTGAGCTTGGATTATCCTTAAGCTTGCTTATGGGGTTTAGTATAAAATTAATCTGGATGAATTTTCATCTCTATTTTAATCTTATTAGCTGATGCTATTAGAAATGCATATCTTAAAAGTTTATAATAGAGGGAAGTTAAATAGAAAATTTATGTATATTTGTATGGAAGGTATAGATGGTGCTGGTAAATCTACCCAGATACAACTTCTGCAGAAATGGTTGCAAGGTTTAGGCTACAGTGTGGAAAAAGTTGTTGAACCCAGCTCCTCTGCAGTGGGAGTTTTAATCAGGAAAATGCTTAAAGATCCTCGATCTACTAGTAGTGATTATCAAAAAGTTCTGGGACTTCTTTTTGCTGCCGATCGCATGCTTTTAATGGAAAAAATAGGTCAAGAAGAAACTGAAGATAAAATCATTATTTCTGATAGATGTTTTTATTCCAGCATTGCCTATCAAAGTCCTTCTTCCTGGATAAAGGAGATTAATCGTTTTGTTCGTAAACCAGACCTGGTTTTACTATTGGATATAGATGTGGATAGGGCAGTTTCCCGATGCCAGGGCCAGGATCAGTTTGAAAAAAAATCTTTTCTAAAGAAAGTACAGAAAAAATATCTTAGCTTAGCTGATGAAGAAGATTTCATGGTAATAAATGCTAATAGTGGAGTAAATCTGGTTCATAAGCACATAAAAAAAGTTATAGCTCCTCATTTAGGTATCTGTGATACTAGTATACGGTAGCTTAACCATAAATCTTACTTAGTTAGTAATTATTCTCTTGGAAATAAATCATCTTTTATTTTCCAGTTCCTTTATTCTTTCATTGAGAGCTTTCACTAGAAAATCTCGCACCTTCTCTAATTCTTCATATTCTCCTTGAAAGTAGGGACCATAATCGGTTTGAACCACTTCCACCTCATATTTATCCATAACTTCAGCCATGATATTACCAGTTACTCCTGGCGGAATTCTCATTTCATGCAACATGCTATCACCTTAATATTCTTTCTAGATTATATCTTCTCTCCATTAAAAAAAAAATAGATTACATTCCTTGAGGATAATTTTTTTCCATATATGCTCTTACTGGTTCTAAAAATTCTATTAGATATTCGGTAACCGTATTTTTAAGATCCAGAGGATGTAATTCTTTATTTTGGTATAATTTTCTTAATTCTAGGTAGGATAGTTCTAAATCCCCTCCAAACTTTTCTGGTCTTTTAATAAGGATTTTCTCATTTTCCCTAAATAAGAAGTGGTGTGCTATTTCCATTATCGGATTTCCTTCAATTATTCCTGCAGGACAGTAACTTTTCTTTATCTTTTCTTTAATCTCTAGGGGGATGTCATCGATAGCAATGAAATTGCCTTTACTGGTAGACATTTTTTCACCACCATCTATACCATGTAGTAAGGGTGTGTGTATGCATACTGGTGCTTCCTCATTTATGCGGGGTAAATTTTCCCGGGCCAGCATATGTATTTTTCTCTGCTCCAAACCTCCCAGAGATAAATCTACCTTTAAACTTATCATATCCACCACTTGCATCAAGGGATAAATAACTTCTGCCACCTTATGATGTTCAGATTCTCTTGTAATCTGGGCCATACTTCTTTTAGCCCTTACTAGGGTAGTTAAAGTGGCTAATTGATAGACCTGGGTAGTATACTCTTCTTTAGTTTGAAAATCAGATCCTAAAATGAATTGAGCATCATTAGAAAGCCCTAAAGATAAAAAACAATGTTTATTATATTCAGAAATTTTTTTAATATTTTCTAAACTACCTTTCGCGTTTAAAAAGGCATGATAATCTGCTAAAAGTATTTTTATTTGAAATCCGGCCTTTTGCAGATCAATCATTTTTAGAATGGTAATGGCATGTCCCAAGTGGATTTTTCCTGAGGGTTCATAACCGATATAAGCCACTGGGTTTGCTTTATTTAATTTCTTTTCCAATTCCTCTGGACTTATAATCTCCATAGTTCCCTTACTTATTAGCTCCATTTTGGCTTCCAGGTCCATGTGCTCACCATATTATTTATTCTTTTTGTGATAATTAACTAGAAAAGAGCCTTATAATTTTTTACATTTAAAGACTAACTTAAGACCTTTTCCTATTCTTTTCTACAATTATATAGATTTTTCCTTTTAAGTCAATTACTTTTACCTGATCCCCTATGTCTAATTCTTCAAAATCAGGTTTTGATTGGACTTCTATGGTTTCATAGGTGGTGGGATGTAAAAGTTGGATTAGCTTTGGTGTTTTAGCAGTTAAGGTTGTTTTTTGAATATCCTTAAAACTGGCTAATTTTTCTATGGCAGGATAATCCTTCCAGGGAATGCTAAATTTTTCCAGGGAAGATACATCCTTAACTACTATTTTTCGAGAGTCTAAAGATTTCACCTGAGCAAAACGATCTTTAAAACTTATGAAATCATCAATACTGAATTCCGGTAGACGAAGAGATATCCAAGTACGATAGAGATCTTTTCCACTTGATTTATCCTGACCCATAAGGCGGGGCGATTCCTGGCTAAAACCACCTAGAATTTCTCTTATTTTATGCACCAGTTTACGGGCTACTTTTTGAGATCCTATATAATAATCAATTCCTTCTTTGATTTTGATTCTTTGAGATAAGTAAGCCATTCGATTTTTTTCTTGTAAACGATTCAGATTTTCTTTTATGATCTCATCAGCCTGCCCTATCTCCTCAGGATAAAGTGATCGGGAATCTGCTCTTAACTGGATAACTGACTCATAATAACCGGCAGCGAATTTACTGCAATCTGGACATACAGTTTTATCTAAACGTAGACTGGTTTCATATTCTTGGGTGAGTTCCTCACCTAAAACTTTTCCTCTAGCTATAATCATACATTCAGCGATAGAACCTCTCATCTGTAAGATTTCTAAATCTATTTCTGGATCTTCCACTAAAGATGAGACTTTAATATTTTTTTCCAGGGTCTGATAAATTATTTCTTCCTCAGGTAAACCCTCTCCTATCCATTTACCTTCTTGGAACTGGGCATGACAGTTGCTGCAGATGTTGACTTGGAGATCCGCTTCCAGACTTAATAGCGGGTATTGTTTTAAAAAACAATTTTTACATAAGCCTTCCCACTGTTGTGAAGCAGTACTACCACACTGATGACAAAACATTTAAAATACCTTAATCTATTGTTTAAAATTTGATAAAAAAATAAATGAACCATTTAATTAATTTTAAAGTTTCAAAAAAATGTTTAAAGAGTTTTAAGGGGTGCTTTAGCACCACAGGCCTCACATTTTAGAATGAAAATACGATCTTCTCTTATGATTCGAGTATCTGGTCGGCTGCACTCTTGGCAGATAACGAATTTATCCACATAGTCATTGATTCTTTCATTAATTAGGTAATGGGTGAATTTACCTTGCATGATAGCCCTTCCACCTTCTAAGTTTCCAGCGGTACCTAATTCTCTTAGTAAGTATTTTAAGAGATGCTGGGGATCTCGGTTGAGGGCATCTGAAATTTCCCTAAAATTTTGGATAAAGGTTCGATTTCCCTGTATCACCGAATAGGCTTTGGGTACGCTAAAACGTTTGGTTTCAAAAATTTCCGGGGGTAATTGTTCTATAGCCCGGTCTAATAAGTTTTCATAATCTGACATGATATTCCTCCATATAAATAAAATATGTGCCCATAATCTTAGTAAAAATTATAGCTTGATATAATTTAATTATTGATTAAATCTTTTTATAGGCATAGTTAATTAAAAAAGGCTTCATACTATTTTTAGATATCCTCGGTTAGGTTCAAATATTACTCCTTTATGTTTAAGTACTCTGAGGAGTTCTTCTACCTTTTCTTCACTTACATTATATCTATCTGCCATCTCTGATATAAGAATATTGGTAGGTGCTCGACCACCATATTCTTCCCCTAGTTCCTTAATCACTTCCAATATTATTCGGAATTTATCTCTTTCTGATTTAGGTGGGCGTCCCTCTACTTTATCAATATCTATTTTACCAGTTTCAGGATCATAGCCTACTTGTTTTAGACAAGCTTGCTGTAATTTAATAGCCTTTTTAGCATCTTCAGCTTCTACTTCATTTTTAAGTTTAATCTTGGCACTGGCTTCTGAAAGCCGTATAATAGCTTCTAATTGACGTGCAGTTATGGGGACTGGTGAGTCTTCATCATTAGCACTGTTCCTCATGGAAATATAGAATTCTTCCAATACCTGCATGGCTTCTTTTGTCAATATGGGATGTATTTGTCGACGGGCAAATGCGATGTATTTTCTTAAGAGTACTGGATCAATTTCATAAGGCATAGAATCTTCTTTATGGATAGTTAAAATGTGTCGGGCTAATTCACGATCTTTTTCTAATTCTGGTTTATCTTCAATGACAAATATAAGATCAAAACGAGATAAAATAGTGGATGGGAGAGCTATTTGTTCTGCGATTGATTTATAACTGTCAAAACGCCCAAATTTAGGGTTGGCTGCTGCTAAAACTGAACATCGGGAGTTAAGGGTGGCCATAATACCTGCTTTAGCTATAGAAATAGTTTGCTGTTCTAAGGCTTCGTGTATGGCTGATCTATCTTCCTCACGCATTTTATCTAGTTCATCCACACAAACATTACCGCGATCTCCTAATACCAGAGCACCTGCTTCTAAGGACCAGCCTCCTAATTCATCCCTTACTGCAGCTGCAGTTAAACCTACTCCACTAGTACCTTTACCACTGGTATAAATACCTCGGGGTGCTAATTTAGAAACATATTTCAGCATCTGAGATTTACCAATACCAGGATCACCTACAATGAGAATATGCACATCTCCCCGTAATCGAGTTTTATCTTCCAGATCCTTTCCTGATCCACCAAATAATTGCAGAGCTATAGCTTCTTTAACATCTCGATAGCCATGAATAGATGGAGCAGTTGATTTAATAATTTTTTCATAGATGTGTGGATCTTTAGCCAATTCTTTTATCTCTTCTTCATCCTCAGGGGATACTAATAATTCTTCAAATTCCTGTTCTAAGTGTTCAGTAAAGTTACCGTAAATATAATTTTTAAATCGACGGGTCTTTTCATCTCTCACCGTCCGCAGGGTGCCTGTAATTCTAACTATATCTCCAGGTGTTAAACTATCCACCAAGTCATCTTCCAGCACTACCAGTATTTGACGTGGTTGCTCTCCTCCGGAAAGATTTTCCAGTGGTTCCTGCACTTTAACGGTTTGTGTATCTAAAAATTCAGAATTTTCTTGTAAAAGTCTAAAAGATCGGCCTCCACAATCAGCACAAAGGGAAGGTTCGATGATATTATTACTGGTCTGGGAAACTTCCTGTAACCTCATGCAACCCCTACATTCAAACATGGCGGTGATAATTCGGGGCCTAATCTCATCAGTTTTGCGCACGATGCCATCTACAGATACAAACTTACCAATAAATTTACTACGTAAAAATCGTAAGGGTATATTATTGGTTACATTTTCTAAACGAATATTCAAATCAGCATTTTTTCTTAAAGGATCAATATTTTTGATTGCTATTTTAGAGGCTTTAATAACTTCTTCTGGTTTTTCAATGAGAAGATCAGCTAAATCAGAATCAAACATTTCCAGATCCAAATAATCTATAATTACTGAACGTTGATCAGGATATTTTTCTAAAGCAGCGAATACATTATCTTTATACTGGGTAGAGAAAAACTCTTCAAATTTAGCCAGTGAAGTTTTGGTTTTATTATTTGCAGATTTCATTATGCAATATTATAATCATTAATTATAAAATATTTACTAGGAAAAAAAATAAATAACAGTTTTATAATTAAAGGGCTGTCTATAAATATGAGATGCTAGAAATCTATACTAGAAAATAAGGTGATTTCTATATGAAAAAATCAAGATTAAGATTATTTAAGGTTACTTCCATGAGCATATCTTTAATGGGAGTGCTGATGATCATTGCCACTCTCCTCATATTCGCCTATATTGGAATAGACGCTCTATCTTCCACTATTTCATCCACGGTAGATAGTGGTTCTGCTTATGATGAGTTAGTGATTTTAAATAATGAGCTCTCCACTCTAAATGTAGAGTATGAGACGGTGAAGACAGATGTTTTTCGCACTGGAAACAGAGAACTACAGAGAGAATACCTTGATGCTGAATTAGAATTAGTTAAGGCCAGATCTGCATTGACAGATGTAGAAAGTGCTTTATCTGCCAATTTACCAGCTTCTGAAGTACAAGAAAGGATAGATACAGCTTATGGGCAGATTAGCACTGCACGACAAGCTTTAGATAGTATAAAGGCCAAATTATAATTAACTGAATATTTTTTTTATAAACATTGGAGGGGTCAGGTTTTAACACCCCCCCAAATTTTTATAAACTCCTTTTTTCTTTTATCGGATTTAATCAATTTTTTCTAAAACTTTTCATCTGATAGAAATTTAAGAGTTAGCTTTAAATCCCAGTGCTATAAGATACATTTCCGAACTGGATTTACGGGACGATGGTGGCTTGGTAGTTTTTACTACTTTAAATCTTTTTTTTATTTTTTTAAGTAGATCTTCATATCCAGATCCTTGAAAAGACTTCATTAAAAGATTACCCTTATCTTTGAGTAAATAATTGGCTATTTTAAGTACATTTTCACCTAAATTCATGGTTCGCTGCTGGTCAATATCCTTAATACCATAGAGAGAAGGTGAAGCATCGCAGATTATAACTTCAACCTTTCCATCTATTTTTTGTATAATGGTGTCTTGGATTTCTTTTTGAGTGAAATCTCCTTGTATAAAATAAAAATTAGATTCTTTAAATGGTTTAATACGTTTTAAATCAACAGCAATTACTTTTCCCTCTTTTCCCACTTGCTGTAAAGCTACTTGGGTCCAACCTCCGGGTGCAGCACCCAGATCTAAAACCACATCACCTGCTTTAATAATTTTATATTTATTATTGATCTGTTGCAGTTTGTAGGATGCTCGAGATCGGTAATTCTCTTTTTTAGCACTTCTATAGTAATGTTCCTTTTTCTTTTCTATCTGCCACCTTTTTCCCATAATTAATTACCTTTATTTACTTTTTTAACTGGTTAGGGTTTAAAATTCACGGCCTTGCAAGGATCCCCTACTTTGATGATTTGAGCATCAACTTGACCCTTTTCAATTTCTAATAACATGATTGATGGTTCTGATAGCCGGGGAATTGTGGCGCTACCCGGATTTAACATAAGAATACCATCTACTTCTTTTATAAATGCCCAATGGGTATGACCGGAAATCAATACATCCACTTCTAATTCCTGGGCAATATATTTTAACTGTAAGGTATCTCCCCGAGGATACACTTCACCATGATTTAGACCAATTTTGATACCTTCTAATTCACAGACTTTACTTTTAGGTAAATTTAAACCACTTAACCTATCCATATTTCCTTGCACACAATAAGTAGGAGCTAAACTTTCTAATTCTTCTTTAACTTCAAGAGTAGTTAGATCACCGGCATGTAATATCATATCGGCATTTTTAAAGGTGTTTAAAACCATATCAGGTATATGGGGGGCTCTCTCGGGTATGTGAGTATCAGAGATAACACCAATAATCATCTACATCACCATAATCTAGGAGAAAAACAACATCTAGGGAATGATACGATTAGCCTACACAAAGAAACTTTAAGGAAGAAAAATACTATTCTCTAGTGTTATTTGGCTATAAGGCCTCCCACTGCCCCTCCAATACCCATAGATATCATATATTGTATTAGAGTAACCACGAATAATATAAATCCGCTTAAAACTCCTAAAGCAAAGCCTACTAATCCAGCCACTACTGCTCCGAATATACTGATCAATATGGCGGTTATGAGTCCACCTAAGGCTCCGGCCACCGAAGCATTCCAGAAACCATTGAATGCGCCTCCTTTAACCATCAATCCCACTACAAATCCTGCTAAAAATAATCCTAAGAATGATCCCCATTCTGCAGTAAAGGCACCTATAATGTAAGGGAAAATCAAGGATAAAATAAATCCCACTATCACCGCACTCCATTTAACCATCTAAAAAACCTCCTATAATCTTTATTAGCTTGTTGATATTTATATAATTTTTCCCTGTTTTTTATTATATATTAAAAGATAAGGAAATACTGGGAATAAGAAAAATAAACTCTCAAATAGGGGAGTTACGTAAAAAAACTACTTTCTAATGTTTCTAGAGAAATTTTTATTAACCAGCAAGTTTTCTCCTCAAAAAAATTCATTCTTAATATTTGAGTGCTATTAAGGTTTTCTATATTAATCTGCAATCACAGAAAAAAAATGGTTATAAATTTGTGTTGAGTCTAAAAATTAGAGTAAACCTAAACAGGAAGCAGATTATAGTTAAACTTTTAGTTAATCCTATTTATTTTTAGGGGATACTTGGTTTTTATAAGTGAATATTTTAAGGCGGTGAGGATACTGGTGGCTTAAACTATAACTTTTTTTATCTTCCCCTTCCTAAATATTATATTATGAGCCAGTACCATGAAGCCACTTTAATTTTCCCGCATCATCTTTTCCAAGAACACCCCGGCCTAGCTGATGGTAGAAAGATCTTCCTCATAGAGGAGCAACTTTTCTTCGGAGATTTTTATTACCAGCTGAATTTCCATCAACAAAAATTGGTTTTGCATCGTGCTTCACTAAAAGCTTATCAGGATTTAATGGAAAGAAGGGGCTATGAAGTGGAATACATCCCTTACCATTCCCAACCAGCCATGGAT
>PWMT01000140.1 GCA_003558085.1 Methanobacteriaceae archaeon | reverse complement strand
CCCTCATGGTTTCGTATTCACTGCCGCCAATGTAGAGGAAGCCCGCCACGCCGCCGATCACGCTGGCCGCAACCAGGCCGTGCCCCACGTAAAAGAGCGTTTCCTTCTCATTTTTCACGATCGAGGCGCAAACCAGAAAGATCATGATCATCAGACACAGCGACACCAGCATTCGGTATTGCGGCGGAAGCTCCGAACTGGCAAATGAGAACAGGGCGGCCGCAAGCATGGCCGCTCCGAGCAGGATTCCTTCCTTCCCGAACGGAACCTTCCGCCCGACTCGTCCGCAATAGAGCAGATACCCCACAGTCATCCCCGGCGTCAGCGTCGTGTAGGCGCTGAACGGGAGACTTTCGGCCAAGTGCAGCTCGAACGGTGTAACCATGATAAAGGCGGCGAGCCCGATCCGGGGCGAAACGACGAACGCGCCCGTCATCGCCGCGGTGTAGACGAACAGCAAGCCCAGGTTCGGCCGGAAGCCCATCGCAAGGGTAAGGAGCGCAAAGACCCAAATGACACCTATCAGCAAAGCGGGAAAGTCACGTTTTCGTACCATGATAAATTGTGGAAAATAGGGATTGATCGTTGGGTTTACAACAGGATTCGCTCGGGCGTGCTGAGGCCGACGATCCCCTGTTTATTCAGCGCTGGGACAAGATATAGAGTCATTTAATTCGCTCACCTCCACGCCGCCTTCAGGATGAAGCGAAGTTCTTCGCGGAACATTACAACTCCGAGCCCGAGGTACACAATTCCCCCGGCGGGGATCAGAACGGCCAGTTGGACCCCGGGCGGCAATGACTGCAACGGCACCGCGGCCGCGAGAAGAACGACACACATCGCCAGGGCCGCCGTTACGGGTTTTCCAATTCGCCTCAGCATCGCCGGGAAGACATTCCCTATCACCTTACGAATCATAAAGTAATAGCTCGCGGGCAGGGAAACGCACGCGATACCGACGAGCGCCCAGGCCACGACCAGGACCGAACCGGTCAGGGCGGCGATCGTGATAACCGCCGGTTTGACGCACAGCATCGCCAGGTTCCAGTAGAGGGACCAGTTGGCGTGTCCCGTTCCCATAATGAGAGTTCCCACCGGCCCGGTAAGAGCTCCGATAAATGCATAAAGCAGAACGACCTGGATCAGTGGCACGCCCTCCGACCATTCCTCGCCGAAGACAAATGGAACCAGGACCGGAGCGGTTCCCGCCAGACCGGCCATCAGCGGCGCGGTCACAATGGACAGGTACCCGATCATGGACACGTACCCTTCCCGCAGGCGGGACCGGTCGTCCTGCAGGCGGGAGAACGCGGGAAAAGCGACCCGGGTTACCACCGAGTTGATCTTTTTTACGGGAAGCAAGCTGAAATTGTACGCCAGGTTGTAAATCCCCAGCGAAGCCGCGGAGAAAAACGCTCCGATCAGGATCTGGTCGGCCCGGCCGGCGAAGAAATTGGCGAGCATGCCGCCGGCGCGGTAGCCGCCGAACGCGAGCATGCCCTTCACCTTGCGGAGCGAAAAATGGAACCCGGGAAGAAAGCCGCCCCGGAACGCAAAGACGGCAAGGATAAGGAGGCGCACGATCGCTTCCGCAAGCACGCCCCAGACAAACGACCAGATGCCCTGGGCATAGACGGTCACGCTCACCGCCATGACGCACAGGCCGACAAACAACGAAAAGTTCGCGGCGAACACCATCTTGCCGAAATCGAGATTCCGGCGAATCATCGACTGCATCTGGGTTCCGGCGGCCGTGAAAATCACGGCAAAGGCGACGGTCGAAACGAGCTCGCGCAGCTCCGGGAATCCAAAGACCCGTTCGATCAAGGGGGCCAGGCCGACGATGATAACAAAGACGAGGACCCCGAAGGCGAGGTTCAGCCAATACAGGGTCGATTGCTGCTCGGAGCTGACGGTCCGCCGCTGGATCGTCGCTTCCGCCAGGCCCGCCTCCGACAGGAGCCGGGAGAGGTCGCCCACGATCATGAGCACGGCGATAACGCCGAAGGCATCCGGGTGGTCGGCGATTCCGCTCTGATTCGGCATAACCTCGTTTACGATAATGCCGGCGCCTCCATCCGCACCTTCGCTGAAGAAATCGACATCCATAACAACACCGTCTATTCTGAAGGTGATTACGGTGTCCTTATTGAAGCCGGTTCGGCTGAGGTCGATATCCGCAACAACATCATCTGGTCGGATGCCGGTTATGCGCTGTTTATAGAATTCGACGGCGATCCCGGATTCACCAGCGACTACAACAACATCTTTACCAGCGGCAGCGGCATCCTCGCTCATTTCCAGAAGGACTTCGACGATCTGCTCGATTGGCAGATTGAATACGGCAGGGATGAGAACTCCATCGGTTACACACGGGTTGACCCCGGCCTCGACGAACCGGCTTTTATAGATCAGGCGGCGGAAGATTTCCGCATACTTGATTTAGTCGATGGCGATCCCGCCACCACCATCAATTCAGGGTATCCCGATTTTGATTTCAGCCATGAGCAGGGCCCCGGAGACGGCCCGAACGGACTGCGCATCAACCTGGGTGCCTACGGCAACACCGAATTGGCGGCCGAATCGCCCGAGAGCTACCTGCGACTGCTCGCACCGAACTTCTATACCGATTATACCCGCGATCAGGCCCGCCTGATCCTCTGGGAACACTTCAATGT
>PWMT01000065.1 GCA_003558085.1 Methanobacteriaceae archaeon | reverse complement strand
TGATTATTACACATAAGAAACTTGTTGATACGTTTCGACAGAAGGTAGGTAAAGATGTTGTGGTTATAGATAGTGGTAATGTTTTCCGAAGCCAATATGAAAAGAAACGAGCACCAAAAACGCTTTAAAAAACTTGCCTGCCATTTCCCGTTAGATTATAATGGAGTTTATGGCTACTACAACAACTACAGAATCCATTAATATTCCAACCCCTACATCTGTTTCCCCTGAAGAAATAGAATTTAATATGGGTGAAACTTTTACCCAGAGTTTTACTTTCTTTTCTGATGAAGAAGGTGCAGTGAATTTAAGTGGGGTGGATGTTGCTCTTGACCTGAAATCCTTTTCAATTACTCCCGACCCTGAGTCAATTAATACAACAGTGGATATTCAATTTGATGAAGAGGTTTCTGAGAGGATTGAAGAAGGTATTATTTATGGTAATTTTCGTCTTGAATGGGGTACTAATAAAAGAAAATATCCTATAGTTGTTTATACCTTTGATGTGGAATCTAATCTCCCTATACAAAGATTGAGGAGGGCACTTCAGGATTTAACAGCGGAGCACCGGATTCATGGCATAAACAAGGTTTTTAGTAATAAACTCCTTCTTGAATCTAAGGTTGAGGCCGTGGAAATTTTTAATTCATCACCCGGCCGTCATCGCACCTATAAGCTCAAATCTATACCAGATAGGTTTGTTCATTCATTTTCCCAAGGTGCAATGGGTGAAGCTATGATTAGGGCCGCCAATAGCCTCGGTCTCAACCAATTTCCCTACGATGCCGGGGGAGTTAGTGTGCAGGCAGATGAGGCCCGTCTTCAGTATCTTGCGGATCTGGGAATGAGATTAAAAGATGAGTTCCAGCAGTGGGTGTATACCCAGCAGTACTATGATGCAATGTCTAAAACTTATCAACAAATTGGTTAAATGCTATGGAAAATAGAAAATATTCTTCAACCAAGAAAGAAGAAATAGAAAAAGAAATGGGCAAGGTAAGTGATGAACTCAGGGCTGTTAGTTTGACAAAAATGATGTTTGAAGAAAGGATGAGAGATTTGTTTGATGAATTAGAGCGGTTAAGCGATGACAACAACGACAGCTGAAAATGAAATAGTAGAACTAAAAAGTGGTATTAGACAGCCGTGGCCCTTCGACTATGTTAGAATAGATAGAAGGACAGGGGGTGGTTCTATTATTTATTGGGAATTACTTAATAATGCTAAACTTAGTGTTAATTACTTTGATGTTTATTTTGTAGAAAGGGGGACTGGGGAATTAGATTATATTGGCCCTACTGCCGACTTTCTACTAATTGATAATCAGCAGCGTTCATTTAGTTTACTGAAAGAAGGTGGATACGTTGTTAAATTAATGACTAGTGATGGAAAAGAATACTGGTCAAATATATCATCCACACCAGTAACATGGAATGAAAGAGATTATATTTATGCTGGAGAAATAATACGAAGAGAAAGGCAGCTGTATGAGTATTCAGGGAGGGGAACAACAATTTATTTACTCCACAGAAAATGGGGCGGCGCTGTCTGTGAAAATTGTGTAGATTTAAGCTCTGGTGAGTCAACAAATCCTTTATGTAAAAACTGCTATGGCACTAAGTATGATGGAGGTTATTATAGACCAGTAGAAGTTAAAGGTGGTCTTCTTGGGTTTGAAAAAAAGTTAGGAGGAGATGCTGATCAGGAATTAGAAACATTTTCAATCAGGACAGTGGATGCACCATTTGTTAGTCATTATGATATTATAGTTCTTCCAGAAACTGATAAGAGATTTGAAGTAGTCGGTATTAATCCATTAGTATCCATTAAGGGACATCCAATAGTTTATGGTTTACAGGGGCAAATTTTGAAAGAGTCTCATGTGATTTACACTCAGGACATACTAGAAGAAATAGAGTTAGAAGAATACATTGTAATTTATGATGGAAACGTTTAACTAAATTAAGGTAAAACAAATGGAAAAATATTATATGTTATTTTTTATCTTTGGGCTTATGTTGTTCATTTCTGTGGGACTGCTTTTACCGTATAGGGTAAAACTTTGGTTGTCAATAAATTTTATACGTAGGTTTTCTTCACCTTTGTGGTACAAGTGGAAAAGGTTTACTAAATATAAAGGTGAACTCCCTGATGTGTGGGATAGCATAAAGGATTTGCCGAAGGATGAATTCCATAAAGCGATTGAAGTTCACTCTAAATATGACTACTTAAAACATGAAAGGGATTTCTCACCGCAGGAGAAGAATTTCTTTTTCTTAGATAGGGAGACGAGCAGGGATTGCACATCCTGGAGTAGGATGTGGCGTTGGTGGGGTGAACATCATGGTTATAAAACTTACGAGATAGCAATTGATGATATCAAAAACTGGCGGAAACATGCACTAACTGTTATAAAGTTTGATGATGGATACGAGTTGTTTGACTATCATCCAACTGGTAAACGTGAAAAGAGTGTAGCGAAAGCACTTGAAAATAATCTTGTTAATTATGAAAAGTTTCAGTGGGTGGTGTTGAAAGGACAAAGCTGGATGGTGTTGAGGAAGGTGCAAACAATTATAGCCTTGAAGACCACGATGTCGAATCCAAACATAGTACAACAGATACAGATACAACTAAGGTATTAAAACCAGATGGAGTTGGTGGGGTTGCTTTAGGTAATGAAACCGACCC
>PWMT01000123.1 GCA_003558085.1 Methanobacteriaceae archaeon | reverse complement strand
GGCATTCAGCAAGATGCCGTCAGCCGAAAACCCTACTTCCTGCAATTTGTTGATCAGCTCCCCTTCCACATTGCTCTGAAAATAAGAGAACCTTACCTCCGGATACCGGGAGCGTAGCCTGGATAGGAATTCTTCAAAGGATGCATTGCCGTATATTTCCGGTTCACGTTTGCCCAGGAGGTTGAGATTCGGGCCATTGATGATGACGAGATGCATGGCTTAACAGTTTCCAGCAAATATCGGAATATTTTATGAACTCTGCCGCTTGTGATATTCAATGATCAATGGTCAATGTTCAACAGTTTCTTCGCTTCACTTTGTTCCGCTCAGAATGACGCTTTCCCAAAACTTTTGTATATTTGTGTTACTAATCACAAATAGGGGTGCCCCAACAATACGGGCTGAGATCAAACCCATTGAACCTGATCCGGGTAGTGCCGGCGAAGGGAAGGGATTATAAACAAAGAATGGCTTTCCCTCTATTTGCCATTCAATGTTTAACTAATTAATTATCTTTTAAAATCATGAAAAAGTTGCATCTGCTGATGGCATGTTGCCTTTTATTGCCGCTTGCCGGCATGGGGCAATATACCATCGAAGGTCGGGTTTACGACCAGAAAGAAGAACGTACCTTACCCGGGGCCCATGTGGTAATAAAGGGGAGTTACCGGGGTGTTTTTTCCGACATGAACGGGCAGTATTCATTAAACAATCTCCGGGAAGGGGATTATGTGCTGGAAGTTTCTTTTATGGGCTACAGGACGAAAGAATATTCCCTGACTTTGGAAGGAGACAAGAAGCTTGATTTTTATTTGACCCGATCGGCCACCATTGCCGAGGAGGTTGTGGTAAGCGCCACCAGAGCCGGTGGAAGAACCCCGGCAACATTTACCGATCTTTCCAAGGCTGAACTGATGCCGCGCAACCTTGGGCAGGATCTTCCGATTTTATTAAAGCATACCCCTTCATTAACGGTAAGCTCCGATGCAGGGGCCGGGGTTGGCTATACCTGGATGAACATAAGGGGCAGCGACAATTCCCGTATCAACGTTACCATCAACGGCATACCCGTTAACGATTCCGAGTCACATGGTGTTTGGTGGGTAAACATGCCCGATATTATTTCTTCGGCCGACAATCTTCAGATTCAAAGGGGGGTTGGCCTGAGCACCCATGGTGCCGGGGCTTTTGGGGCAACCATTAATTTGCAGACGACTGCCTTGAACGACGAGCGGTACGCAGAGATCAATTCTTCTGCGGGCTCTTTCAATACCTTAAAAAATACCGTTAGCTTCGGCACCGGCCTGATCAATGAAAACTGGGCCTTCGACGGACGCTTGTCAAGGATTACTTCCGATGGATATATCGACAGGGCCAGTGCCGAGCTTGGGTCTTTCTATCTCTCCGGGGGATATTACGGGCAAAATACCATGGTAAAAGCCGTAGCCTTTTCGGGAGAGGAAACCACCTATCAGGCCTGGAACGGGGTGCCTTCCGATTCTCTGGCAACCAACCGCACATTTAATCCCTCAGGTATGTATCACGATCAGGACGGAAATTTACGTTTTTATGATGATGAAACCGATAATTACCAGCAGGACCATTATCAGCTGCATTTTTCTCATGAGTTCATGCCTGAATTCACTGCCACCGCGGCGCTGCACTATACCTACGGTAGAGGCTATTATGAGCAATACCGCGAAAACGAGCGATTCAGCAGCTATGGCTTGCCCAATGTGGTTATAGGAGAAGAAGAGATTGAGCGCACCGACCTGATCAGGAGAAGATGGCTCGATAACCACTTTTACGGATTTACTTATTCTCTGAACTATAACAGTTTTGACCGGACTTCTGTTACCCTTGGGGGAGGTTATCATTTGTATGACGGCGATCATTTCGGCGAGATCATCTGGGCAAGACATGCACAGAATACGGATATTCGCGAAAGGTATTACGACAATAACGCCTTTAAAAAAGATTTTAACAGCTTTCTGAAGGTCAATTATGAACTCAGCCCAGGTATTAATCTTTTTTTAGATAACCAGTATCGTTATATTTCCTATGAGTTTTTGGGTTTGGCCTGGGTTGACGATGAGGTGACCCCATTGCAGCAAAAAGTCAATTATCATTTCTTTAACCCAAAGGCAGGCATCTCCTATGAGATAACTCCCTCCAATACGGTATATGCCTATGCCGGTATCGGGAACCGAGAGCCGGTAAGGCGCGACTTTACCGAGTCTTCGCCTGACAGCCGCCCAACACCCGAAAGATTGCACAATGTTGAACTGGGATATCACTTTAAGGGACAAAGGGCCCGCTTCAGCAGCAACCTTTACCTGATGGATTACAAAGACCAGCTTATTTTAACAGGTGAGATCAACGATGTGGGCGGTTTTTCCAGGACCAACATTGAAAACAGCTACCGGGCCGGCATTGAGCTGGAAGGAGGTTATATGTTCAACCGATGGTTTGAGTTTTCCGGAAATGTTACCTTCAGTCGCAACAAAATTGACGAATTTGAAGAGCATTCGGATGTATACGATGAAAACTGGAACTGGGTCGGAACAGATGTAAGGGTTTATCAGGATACCGACATAGCCTTTTCTCCGTCGGTGGTGGCTGCCGGGATGCTGACCTTTAAACCGGTCGGGGGCCTTTCGCTGAACTTCAACAGCAAATATGTCGGCGATCAGTACAT
>PWMT01000014.1 GCA_003558085.1 Methanobacteriaceae archaeon | reverse complement strand
CTACCGGCTGAACCCGGAAACGGGGCTGTACCACGCCCGCCACCGCGCGTACCACCCGAGCCTGGGACGCTTCATGCAGCGCGATCCGCTGGGGTACGTGGATGGGATGAGTCTGTATGGGGGGTATTTCGCGATGTCGGGCGGGGTGGATCCGAGTGGGCTAACGATCGTTCTAGCTCATGGCACACCTCAACGGGCCGCGAAGGATGCCCTAAGTGAACTTTGTCCATGTCTTGATGTCACCATTGAAAGACGTCCCCATTCATGGATGGAACACCGGACTGGACCGCCAATCCATCGGGTGGTGGAAATCGCTCTTGCCGAGGACTATTCAAGCAGGGAGTCCTTTTGCGAATGTTACGCTTCTCACTTGGCAGGATGCTATCTTCTTAGTGCACTCGTCGATCGCGAAGAAACCACGATCCTATTCATTGGAGATCGTGGCAACCGGGCGATGCCTCATCCCTCTCCTCGCACTCCACGCGATGAAGGCTGGCGCGACGAACTTTCTGAAGAAGCTGCCATCGTTAAAAATGTTAGACGCGATGCGGACGGGAATGTCATTCAGTGGGCACGAGTGAATTGGCAACAGCGGGATCCATACAAACCCCTGAGTGACAATCCGAATTTCAACCCGGATACGGGGGAACTCCTAACGGGTTCGGTCAAACATGCCGACACAGATGTCTCACTGGAACATGCTCGCAATCTTTCCCTGCTAGCCCACGAGCTTACTCATGCATACGACTTTTTCGAAGAGACCGATCATTCTGAGTATCCCGGTATTGACACGGCGCGTTTGACCTATTTAGAAGATGGGTCCTTGGAACAAATGAGTTCTTCCCGGCAAGCACGTGACGCCGGTGTTCAGTTGATCGAAGCAATAGCCGTACGCGCCGAAAATCAGATATTTCGCGAGTTGACCGGCGTTCCCGGACGGCGAATGACCTATGGCGGCAACAATTTCCCCAATGCTACTGATGACCGGTTTGCCCAAGACAATTGCACGCCATGCGACGCGCTATTTGAGCGAGTGTCCCCATAGATTGAGTCCATATGACTCGCGTATTGCTCTCTCGGATATCATATAGGCTTGGAGTTGTCAAAGATGATGATTAAGCGCAGATGTGCCGTAACTGCCGTCCAGTTGGCTTCAGTCACCGGCATTATAGGTGAGAACTATGTTGCCGCCTCATTGGAGGACGAAGAAGAGAATAGCCATATGGCTGCGCAACATGTTGAGGTCGTCGCCCGCACAGAGTTGCAGCGTATGGACCCTTTAATGTTGTTTGCGGGCCCTACGGATTACCTCCACCTGAGTCCGAATGGCCGTCACCTCGCGGTGATGTCTTATGGCGATCACGGCGATGAATTGTATCACGATGGCGCTATGATTGGTGGCTTCCGGGGCATCACCGGGGATACCATCCGCTTAAGCGATGATGGTCAGACTCTCGCGTTTTCGGCGGCCACGACCGATGAGGATGTAGCGGGGAAATATGCACACAGACGCATTATATGGGATGGGACTGCCGGGCCCGCATTCGGCAGTATCAATTATCTCACAATGACCCGCGACGGCCGACACATTGCCTACGAAGGCAGAGTTGTCGAACAGGGGACATTCGTTGTCGTCAACCATAGGAGGTTCGGTCCATATGAGCGAGTTCTTACCCGCCGGATGGGCAGCCGGTTCCACTTCAGTCCCGATGGAACAACAGTCGCTTACGCTGTGAAAGCACTGGACGGGTGGGAAGGTGTCAAGGTCAACGGCTTTCGTACGAACCTTGCGACAATGCCAATGTGGGATAGCACGGGAGAGCATCAGGCTTCGGTACACAAGAATGCCGCCGAAGGATTCGATATTGTTGTCAACGGTGAAGTCATGTACACCGAAATTGACGAGCGGCCCGAATTGATAGCGTTCGGGAGGGACGGCCGCTTGGCCTGGCTTGAACGAAGTACAGGCAACAGGGAGCGACTTCACTTCGGTGAAACAACCGGTCCCTGGTTTTCCCGGGAAAGCGGCGCTGCGATCAGGCAGATCGAAGTCGTTGGAGATGGGAGAAGAGTTGTGTACATTGGTTATGACAGCGAGTCGGCGAGGTGGCAGTTTATGGATAATCACGCAAGAGTTATGGAATTTGACTCACCGGGTCCTTACGGCAGAAACGTTGCCGTTTCTGACAAAGGGAATGCATATGTCGTTGTAGTTGAGCGAGAGGGTGATTATTTTGCGATTGCCAACAGGCGGGTCAGCGAGCTGCCCGGACGATCCTATGAGCTCGCTGTGTCGGACGCAGGCCGCCGTTGGGCTGTGCTTTGCGTGGCAGAACGTGGCGATGGTCGTGAAATTATAACGGATCGGTCTCAGTACCAGGTTGCCACGGGCGCCTACGGAATGACTTTTAGTCCGTGCGGAGAGCATCTGGCGTATCTTGAGGTGGTCGCGAATGAGAGGCGTGCAGTGCGCGCCGCGGTGGATGGCGTGACAATGGAAGAAACACTGTCGCACATGGTCCCAATAGAAGAACCGAGACTGACCTTTCTGGACTCGAACCGCTTCATGTATTTCGAGTTCGTATGGCCGGAAGGCGCTTCCGATAATGGCGAGAGAGGTGTCATTTACAGAACGGAGATTCAGTTTGAGTGACGTGTGCGACGAGAATCAATGTTGGTTCTTCCGCAGAATCTGTGGGTCGGT
>PWMT01000119.1 GCA_003558085.1 Methanobacteriaceae archaeon | reverse complement strand
CTTCCTGTACGAAAACAGCAGCCATGTGGACCATGTAAAATAATAACATCAGCGTTCATATCTCTAAGAGTATATAGAGCAGCAGCTATAGGAATTGGTCTTGGATGCAATAACTCACCTCATAATATGCATAAATATTATATTATTATTAACAATTTTTAAATCTATACTAAATCAAGGTTTACTTAATAATATTATTAATTAACAATTTTTTTTTAATCTATACTAAATCAAGGTTTACCTTAAAACTTATAATCCTATTCACATTTATAGCATATAAAGAATAAGATTAATCCCTTAAAAAAAATGATTATTTTCTTTTGAATAAAAATTCATATCAAGATTATTAAAATTTAGATGATGGACTTAATAATATGCCTTTATATGTGCATTGATTAATTAAATAAGCTTTAAATTAAACATGCCTTAAAAATTATAAGGATTTTAATTTTATTTGATATTAGGAGCTTTATCTAAACATTATAAAATATGAAGGTTAATTAATTACTAGCTATAAATTTACAAGAGAATTTTAGATGAAAATAAAAGACTTGCTTTTAGTAAAATTTGTGGATCGACCTAATCGTTTCACTGTAATATTCAGTTACCATGGTAAAGAAATTTCAGCTCATTTGAAAGATCCAGGCAGATTGAAAGAACTACTAATCCCTGAAGTAGATCTTTTAGTTAAAAAAGCACCTGAAAACTCTAATAGAAAAACTAAATATGATGTAGTTGCTGTTTGCAAAGATAAAAAATGGGTTTTAATAAATTCTGGTTATCATAGTCAACTGGCTGCTGATCTAATAAAATCTAATTTTATACCAGAAATAAGCCCCTATCAGATTAAAAAAAAAGAATATGGGTTTGGTAAAAGTCGTTTAGACTTTTTATTAGAACTTAAAGAAAATGATTCCAGTGCTTATGCTAAGCAGAGATTATATCCAGAAAAGATGTTACTAGAAGTTAAAGGATGTACTCTAGCAGAAAATAAAAAAGCAATCTTCCCTGATGCGCCTACCGTTAGAGGAAAAAAGCACTTGCAGGAATTAATCACTGGAATAGAGCAGGGTTTTGCCTCGGCAGTGATATTTTTAATCATGGTAGAAGATGCTGAAATATTTTCTCCTAATTTTAAAACCGATCCTGAATTTTCTCAAACCTTGATAGATGCTTGTAAAAAGGGAGTTATTATAAAACCTATTGTATTCAAAACCCGCTTAAAAGTTAATTGTCTAATAATTAAACCTTTTAAAATTATTGACGTGATTTTTTTAAATATAAATAAATGTTAAACTAGTAATTGGATATTAGGCAAGTTTTTAGTAGAAATTAATTAAAAGGCGATATTAAATTAAAGATTGAATTAAAAATATAGTTAATAACAAAAAGCAGAGAATTTTTAAGTATGAAAACCCCAAAAGCAATGGTTTTAAGACAACAATTACAACATTTCATGACTTTATATCGAAATAAATTAGGTTTAAATAAATTTACAGCTCATAAATTTGAACTTAAACATTTACAAGTATGTTTAAAATCATTAGATCCTATTTTCCATGATTACACCATAATACAGTTAACTGATATTCATTTAGGTCAGTGGATAACCCCTAATCATCTTAAAGGAATAATAGAACTAGTAAATCAGGAAAAACCAGATTTGATTGCACTTACTGGCGATTATGTTTCTTATTTAATAGATCAGTACGAAGCAGATTTAACAAATTGTTTAAAAAATTTGAATCCATTAGATGCTTCACTAGCAGTTTTAGGTAATCATGACCACTGGTTAGGTGCTAAAAAAATGCGGAGCATTCTAAAAAACAGTGGTGTAATTGATATAAGTAACGAAGTATACACCATCCATCGAGAAAATACCTGCCTACATGTAGTTGGTCTAGACAGTGTAATGTTAAATAAAGATCAATTGGATAATGTTATAAATAAAATTCCAGTGGAAGGACCAGCTATTTTAATAGTACATGAACCTGATTTTGCCGATATAAGTTCATCTACCGGTAGATTTAGTCTTCAATTATCTGGCCATTCCCATGGAGGACAGTTTATAATTCCATTTTGGAATAATACTATAATAAAAGGACCTTATTTTAAAAAATATCCCTTAGGAAAATATAAAGTAGGGGATATGATCCAATACACGAGCCGTGGATTAGGAACTAATGTTTTTTGGTTTAGAATTAACTGCCCTCCTGAAATAACTATCATTAAACTTAAAAGTGCGGAGTATGAAGATGAAAGCTAAGGAGAGTGAAGATACTTCAGTTAATAAAAAAGCCAAACCTCGTGTAATTAAATTCATTTTACGTACTTTTATCATTTGGATAGGGCAAGTAATAGGTTTTATTATTATCGCTGATATTGGTGTGGGTCTTACTATTAATAACTGGGCGACCGGGTTGATAGTGGTTGGAATCTTAGGAATAATAAATGCACTTTTCTGGCCTATTTTATCACGTTATTTCCTCCCATTTCTCATTTACACTGTTGGAATAGGCTCTCTTCTTATAAATGGCCTAATCATATGTTAATGAGTAATTTTATTCCCGGTATAACTATCCAGGGCTGGGCTTTAATTCTAACTCCACTAGCAATGGCCCTCATCACCACCTTGCTTTCTGCAGTAATTACCATGGAATATGAGTCTTCTTATTACCGGGTTGTGCTAAGACACAATATAAGAAAAAGAAAAGCAAAAACAAAAAAATATCCCGGAGTAATTTTTTTAGAAATAGATGGATTATCAGAAGTTATTTTAAAAGAAGCACTAGAAAAAGGCCATATGCCTACTTTAAAAAGGTGGTTAGAATCGAAAACCCATCAGATAATGTCCTGGGAAACTGATTTATCCAGTCAAACTGGAGCCAGTCAGGCCGGCATATTGCATGGTAATAATTTTAATCTTCCAGCCTTTCGCTGGGTAGAAAAAGTAAATAATAATAAAATAATGGTTTCTAGCGGGCTTTCAGATGCCCCACTAATCGAAAAACGTATTTCCAATGGTAAAGGATTATTATCTTTAAATGGTGCCAGTATCTCCAATTTATTCTCCGGAGATGCCGGGAACATAATTTTTACCTACAGCAAACTTAAAAATCTGCATAATTTTTATAATAAAACTTTTTACTATTTTTACTCTAATCCTTCCAATTTTGCACGAATAGTGATACTATACTTTTTTGATGTGATCATGGATTTCGGTTCTCAGTTAACACATTGGCTTAAAAATAAAAACCCTAGAATTCATAGGGGTTTTGCCTATCCCTTTATAAGAGCCGGAGCTAATATATTTTTACGTGAAATCACCACTTACATATTAATTGGAGATATTCTAGCATCAGATATAGATATTGCTTATTCCACTTATTTGGGATACGATGAAATTGCCCATCACTCAGGAATAAGGGATTTTGATGCATTTTATGCTCTTAGGGGAGTGGATCAACAATTTAAAAGGTTGGAAAATGCGTTAGAATATACGGAACGGCCATATTATTTGGTGGTGCAGTCGGATCATGGGCAAAGTAATGGTGCAACGTTCAAACAACGTTATAAAATGTCTTTAGAAGACTTAGTGCGATCATTGATTCCTGAAGAATTAAGTATATACAGTAAATTATCATCAAATGAAGACCACTTTGGTCAACTTATAACTAATCCTATAGACGACACTAAATCCTATTTTAAGGATAAAAAAGATACTGCTATAGAAAAAAGCCGTAAATTAATGTATAATACCTTGGAAAATATTGAAAAAAGAGATATTGTAAAAGGAAAGGTATTGGAATATATTCAAGATTATAAAATATCTCAAAAAAGTTCTAAAAAAACCACTGAAGAAGCAGAAGTGATTGTATTGGCATCCGGAAATTTAGGATTAGTATATCTTACAAGCTGGAAAGAAAGATTAACTTATGAACAAATCAAAATAATTTTCCCTGATTTAATTCCAGGACTGGTTCAACAGGAGGGTATCGGATTTATCATGGTACATTCCCAAAAATGGGGCCCTCTAGTTCTGGGAAAAGAAGGAGTAAATTACTTAGAACATGATGAAATTGAAGGAAAAAATCCCTTAGAAGATTTTGGAGAAAATGCAACCCAACATCTATTAAGAACCGATAAATTTGACTATGTTCCAGATATACTGGTAAATAGTTTTTATGACCCTGAAACTGAGGAAGTGGCTGCTTTTGAAGAATTGGTCGGAAGTCATGGTGGATTGGGAGGGGGTCAAAGTCGGCCGTTTATTATGTATCCCAGCGAATGGAATATAGATAAAGAAATTGTAGGTGCAGAGAGTCTTCATAAGGTTTTAAAAAAGAAATTAATAGAAATTAGCAAAACCAAGGCGAAAATAAATTAGCCCTGATACTAAATATTGACTTTAAAAATTTTAGATTTAATAAACCAAATTTACTGCCTACACCCTTTTAAAATCTTAAAAAATCATATCATCATATATTCAAAAAAAATTCTAAGGTTATTAAATAAGCACTTACAGTCCTAAATCACTAGTTAGGTTTTTTTTAGAAAGACCCATATATAGCAAAAATCTTTCTTAGAAGTTTTTAAAGTAGTGAAAAAAGTTTTCTTAAGAGAGTTTGATATTTCATTTTTACAGTGGAAATCTACCTCTAATTAGGAAAATTAATTACTAAAATTCGGTTAGTATTGATATTTTAAAAAATAAATAATGAATAAACAAATTAAAATAATTAACTGGTTTTAAAATTAAAAAAGAATACCAGACCAAAGTTTAAAATAAAGATTGAATTACTAAAAACATTTCTAATTAAATATAGTATCTAGATAAGATTAAATTGATAAAATATAATAATATAGGGGAGCTAATTATTGAAAAAAGCAATGTTATTAAGGGTAGGTATTGATAAAGGATCTGGAGGTGCTTTAGCACCTATTTTTGAAGATGGGTCGTTTGAATACATTCCCATTCCCGAAGAGGACCCTGATTCTATAGAAACACGGACTTATTCCAATACTAAAGGTTGGAGGGGAAACCCATTTGCCTACTATTTGCCCCCTAGAATTAAAGATAGTTACCTGCACTTTGATCCAGAATTTGAAAGTTTTACTTATGGTGATTCAACAGCAAAAAGAAATTACTTATTAAAATTGGATGAAGATGACCTTCTAATTTTTTATGCAGGATTAACTCCCTATAAGAACAAAAATTATGCTGAAGCATTATACATTATAGGATATTTCACCATCCAAGGGATTATAGACTTCAACCAATTAAGAGAAACTGAAGTAGAGAAATTTGCTCAAAAATATGCAAATAATGCTCATATAAAAAGGGCTGGTGATTTTGAAGATCTAGTAATCCTAGTGGGTAAAGAAGAAAAAAGTAGATTGTTAAATAAAGCTATACTAATAAGTTATCGAAAGTACGATAAAATAGGAAGACCCTATCATGCTGTTTCACCCCGAATGGAAGAATTACTTAATATTCATGGTTCTATCCAGAGAAGCATACCCCCTCGAATCATAGAAGGAAAGAATAGCCTAAAAAATTTAAAAAGAATTTTAAAAATTTAATAAAGCTTATTAGAAAAGCGGATTCGAATTAAATCAGCCTATCTACATATTATGCTGATCATGTAATATTACAACCTCAGAGATTTACCTTATTTATGGACACAATGAGTTTTTCCAAACAACCTAGATGGCAAGATAAACAAACAACAAAAGGCAGAACTAAAGGATTTAAAAGAAAAAGTGGATAAATTGAAGGATCCAAAATTTATAGAAAACCTTTCCAGAGAAGATTTGACTTTAGGAATGCCTGTTGCTTATTGGAAGGATTTACATGACCATGACCCAGTAACTATTGTTAAAACTTTAAATTTACCTATTTTAGTTCTTCAAGGCAGACGAAATTACCAGGTTCTAGAATCTGAAGATTTTAAAGGATGGAAAGATGCTCTTAATCACAGAGAAAATGTTGAATTTGAAGTTTTCCAGAAAACTAATCATCTATTCATTGCAGGTGAGGGTAAATCAACTCCGCAGGAGTATATGGTTGAAGGTCATGTAGAAAAAGATGTAATAGATTCAATTGTAGAATGGATAAAGAAAATATAGAGAGGTATCTTATGGTCGATAGGTTTTTTAGTCTTTGAAAATCGGGTAAATAAAAAAATAATCTTAAAAAAATTAAACTTCTTAAGAATATATATCTTTTTAAAAAAATTAAAATAATAACTAAAATTTTTACTATAATAGGCTAAATACTTTTAAAAATTAATTTAAGTAATTATTTTACATTTCGCATTCCGTGTTTTATTATCCACTTAGTTTCCTTACCCGGCTTGTCCTTTTCCCACTCCCCTATTATCTGGTGGGCTTTTTCCGGGTCTTCTTTCATTAGATCATTCAAGTTATTGCCTACACTTTTTTGTACGAATCTTTCCTTATCGTTTTTCAGGTTGGATAAAATCGCCTTATAGGAATCAAACTCTTCCAGAGCCACCAATAATTTTTTAGACCAGGGTAATCTAATGCGCAGGCTTTCACTGGAGAGTCTTCTTACATGGACATTACTATCCCTGCTACATTTTTCTATGATTATCAGTGACTTTTTTTGGATATTTTTTAATAAGAGGACGTATAGCAAATTCTCCAGTGAAACGTTTAGTTAATTCATATATAAAGTCCATGGAAACCGAAAAATCAATATCACCATTTTTTTCCACATATCTACCTAGGGGCCACAGCCACCAGCCCTCTCGAAACATACCCCCCCCGTAGTTTCCAGTTCAGGGCCCAGGATTTCCTGAAAAATCCGTATATTCTCCCTATAATCCCGGGTTAAGGTTAATTCCAGAGCCTCTACAAATAGATCCTGCCGTTCTAAAAATCCCTTATCATCCAATCTTTCGGATATATAGGTAACGAATTGATCCTCATCAAATGAGGAATAGATTGCTTTGATTTTTGAGGCCAGAAGATGTGCTGCTTCCTGATCATAATAATCTTTGAACTTTTTAGCCATATAAAAAAAATAAGGATAAGGATAATATAAAAGATTTTGGGTATTGGTTATATTTAGGTTTCTGAGCCTTCAACATTCCACGCGCAATCGGCCTGAAAACCTCCCAATCAATAAGAGGATCAATCTCAGCTAACTTATCTCACACGAGCATACTGTTTATTCATGAAATAATCTAAAAAGACTTCATAATACTCCTATAAACATTCGCACGCGCCGATTTAAAGATATTAAATCAAAAATTCAACTATGCAAAATTTAAAAGATACAAAAATCAAACAAGTTAATCGAAATTCTCCTTATTGAAATTTATTTACTGCTTGGTGACTATCTATTGCATAAATATCTTAACTTTTTATATGGGTATAAAGAATTCTCATATTATGCTTTAATTGAATGATAAATAAACCTATTACTATCTATTTACTGAAGTCTTCTTTCATGTTATGAATATTGTTTTTAGAAATGAAAATTGTTTCAGAAATTAATTATTCAGATCATAGCTAACTAGTAGTTTCCAAAGTATATTCTTAATTTTTATGGCCGTTTTCTTTATTATGTCCCCTCCTAACGGCAAATTATACTGATTATATCCCCATCTTTAAGTTCATGATCACTGGAAATTCTTCTATTTATTCTAGCATCCACTGCATGTAGAAATTTGTCACCAATATCAGTATGAATCTCATAGGCCATCTCTCTAGGTTTAGAACCTTTTGGAATTAAGAAGGCATCTGGTAAAACATTTCCTTTTTGATCACATAGTTTATTATCATCCTCTACAGGATAAACCACTATCATATCCAATAAATCAAAAATGGCTTTATTTAAAGCTTTTTGAACTCCAGTTCCGCCATATTTTTGCAAAACATTTTCCCTTATATATTCCAAAGCCTTTTTCTGATTTTCATTTAAATTCTTCGAATCCCATATCTCGAAATCATCATTTCCAGATTTATACTTAATTAACCCAGCTTCATCAGCTCTTTTGAGTGCCAATTCAGCTTCAGCAGATACTGGAACCACGTTAGAGTAATTTTCTTTCAAATTTTTAATATTATCAGTGGCAGTAGGAAGATCTGCTTTATTGGCCACGATGAGCATTGGTTTAGCAATTTTTAATAGTTGAGATATAAAATAGATCAAATCTTCGCTACCCCAATTATTATACTCTTTATTGGTTTTACGATAGGCTTCTATTACTGCTTCTAGCCTAATACCTGTACCTGAAAGTTGTTCGTGGATAACCTTAGTTATGTCCAGTTTCTCTGAGAGAACTTTGCGAACCAATCTTTGCCAATTACGTTCTAAGATACCATACATCCACATGTTTATCTCTTTTTCCAAAAATTCAACGTCATCTAGGGGATTATGTGTTCCTGCTTCTACTGGCCTTCCTTCCTCATCAGTTGACCCTGAAGCATCGATTACATGAATAAAAACCCGAGCCTGACGAAGTTCATCCAAAAATTTATTTCCTAATCCTCGTCCTTTGTAAGCTCCTGGAACCAAACCTGCTACATCAATTAGTTCCACTGGAATTAATCGCTGACCATCCACACATTGAGAATTATGGGGTTGACATGTCACTTTTAAATCCTGACAGGGGCAATCTGTGGCCACGTGGGCCACTGCCCTATTGGCATCAATGGTAGTAAAAGGATAATCTGCCACTTCTACATCAGAAAGAGTGGCTACATTAAAGAAAGAAGATTTTCCAACATTTGGTTTTCCCGTAACTGCGATTTGAAGCATAATATCACTTTTATAAGTAGAAATTTAAAAATATTTAATTACCATATAATAACTATAGACCAGTTTAAGAAAAAGTTTTTGATGGTATATTTATACTGCCTAAAAGGTATTTGAACAATATCATCTTTAAAATATGGTTATTTCAAACCTATTTTGGATGTTAATTCACTTATTAACTATTTAGAGTAAATATTATATAAAAATATGGGAAGTTGAAAAAATGGATGATAAAATTAGAGTAGGTATTACAGGTTATGGAAACCTGGGTAAAGGTGTTGAAAAGGCATTAAAACAAAATTCGGATTTTGAACTGGTTTCTATATTCACCAGAAGAGAGCCTCAATCCATTAAAAGTGCTGCTAAAGTGGAACATGTATCTCAAATATCAAATTATCAAAAGGATATTGATGTGATGATTCTATGTGGTGGATCTGCTAAAGATCTTCCTCAGCAGGGCCCTGAATTAGCAGCGCTGTTTAATACGGTTGATAGTTATGATAACCATGCGCGTATACCAGAATATTTCCAGAAAATGGATCAAGTTTCTAAAAAAGCTGGAAAATTAAGTTTAATATCTACAGGTTGGGATCCTGGATTATTCTCAATGTTACGTGTTTTAGAAGAATCTCTTTTACCTGAAGGGAATGGATATAGCTTCTGGGGTAAAGGAGTTAGCCAGGGACATTCTGATGCAGTTAGAAGAGTTTCAGGTGTAAAAAATGGGGTGCAATATACGGTTCCCCTAGAAAATGCTGTAGATAGGGTAAGAAAGGGTGAAAATCCAGAACTTAAGAATAATGAAAAACATTTAAGGATTGTTTATGTGGTAGCTGAAGAAAATGCTAATCTCCAAGAAATAGAAGAAGAAATAGTAAACATGCCCCATTATTTTAGAGATTATAAAACTCAAGTCAATTTTATCAGCGAAAAAGAATTAAATAAGGATCATTCCGGAATGCCCCACGGAGGATTTGTAATCAGAACTGGAACTACACTTGGTGGTTTTCAGCATAAAATTGAATTTAATCTTAATCTAGAGAATAATCCTGAATTCACCGCTAGTGTGTTGGTTGCTTATACCAGAGCCGTAAATAAACTGGCTTTTGAAGGCAAAAAAGGGGCTAGAACAGTATTTGACATTCCCATTTCTTATCTATCCCCAAAAACTGGAGAAGAATTAAGAAAGGATTTGCTTTAGATTATGGATCTAAATTGAACTTGAAAAACTACTTAGCTTAATCTTAAGGAAAAGATTAAAATTATGCTATGATGAGGTCTGTTAAATGTCAAAACTTTATATTGTGGGTATAGGGCCGGGATCAGCTGATTTTGTAACTCCTGCAGCACGAAAAGCTGTAAAACGTTCACAAATAATAATTGGAAGTGAAAGGGCACTGGAACTTTTCCCAGAAGCCCGTGAAGTATTGCCGCTCTCTGTCCATAATATTCAAGAGAAGTTAGAATATGCCGTGGAAATGGCAAAACAAAAGAAAGATGTTTGTGTCTTATCTACAGGAGATCCTGGTTTTTCTGGAATTTTAAGTCCAATTAAACGTATTATTCAAGAAAAAAATTATATTGATCTGGAAATTGAAGTGATACCCGGGATAAGTTCTATACAGTTATGTGCAGCTAGAGCAGAGATTCCTTGGGATAAGGCAGACCTCCTGAGTTTTCATGGAAATGAAAACTTACAGGAAATATTAGCTATTATTGATAATGGACGACCCACCATCGCCTTACCTTATGGCAATAGTACTGATACAGCTCAATTTTTAATAAAACAGGGTATAGATCCTCTGCGACAAGTTACAATCTGTGAAAAATTAAGTTACGAAGCTGAAAAAATAGTGCAAAGCACTCTCCAGGAAGTGGCAAAAACTGATTTTAGCTATATGTGTGTGATGATCATTCATTAATTATCTAAATTTACAGTTTAATGAGGATAAGCTTTTTATTCCAGACAGAGTTCCTCATTTTCTCCCCTCCAGGGAGGGGATACTATACATAAAAATTTTAGTTCTCGTGAAGTAATATTCT
>PWMT01000036.1 GCA_003558085.1 Methanobacteriaceae archaeon | reverse complement strand
TTTCTAAATAAACAATGGGGGCAGTGAACAATAAATCCTATATTTTTCAATGACTGATCTGTGTTAGCAGCTCCTTTATCTATTTCCAAATAAATTCTCATGTAATGTTCACTGGAATGGGAGAATTTTACTTCCACTCTTTTTTTATACTTAGCCATAATCCGGGCGATAAAACTAACTAGAATACGTATACCAATTTCATGACAGTATTCTGTTTTAAGAGGCATGGAATTATATTTGCGTATACATGGTTCTTTGTAGGTTCCACATAAAGCTGAAGTATCAGTAGCAGTTACACAAAGCATAGATCCTGATTTAAGAGAATAAGCTGCTGATTCTATAAAATAAGATGGGGTTCCAAAGGGATCTATATCTACCACATCGAATTTGCCTCTATTAGTCCTTAAGAGAAGATTTGCATCATTATGACATATTTTAATGTTTTCAATTTGGTTCAGGTGAATATTTTTTTCCACGAATTCCAATGCTAGGGAACTGATATCATTGATCACCACTTCAGATATTCCCTCTATTTCCCTGGAATACCGAATCCCTCGAATACCACTTCCTCCAAAAGCATCACATACATTAATTTTCTTATTTAAATCTTTTTGGAATTTTTGCAAGGCTAAAATAGAAATATCTCGGTTAAACTCCATGACTGGATTGTAAAATACTTTGGCCCGGGCAGATACTATTTCGAAAAAAGGAATTATTATTTTTACCTGCCCTTCTTCAATTTCCATTTCTTTCAATCATTTCACCTGTTTTTCTATATGAAATACATATTATGCATACTTTTATCTACTATCTTATATCATTTTTTTATTTTTAGTATTAACATGGTGTTGCTATCTTTAATAGTTCAAATCAATTTTGATGTCATAATATACATATAATTATTACTTTTTAATTTTATAATGCACCAGTATTTTAAGGAAAATCAAAAATTAGTAATTGCGTAATATTATCAAATCTATTTAATGAGGCTTATATTATTTCATAATCCTAAAGAAATAGGGTAATGAATATTAGTTCAATATAAAAAAGAAAAAAGTTGAAGGGTTTTATTTAGACGCGATCGGTGTTGATCTGTACAAAGTTGGGCAGTCTTCCTCGTTCTGCGTTGAAGGCTACCACACGAGCAAAGATATCCACTAAGGCCTCAAATCGTATATCACCCACAGCACTAGATGCGAAGTTAGGTGCTCGTCCATGACTACGTATAAAATTATTCACTCTAGTAGCCACATCCAAATATCCTGCCTGTGCTAAATTGCGGTTAATTCTTGGACCAGTAGGTCGGGGAGCTGGGTTAACTTCTAGTGCTATAAATTCATCGTCCGGATAGACTAAAGTAGCAGTGGATATTTCTAAAAATACAGGCATAATGACCTCATGTTCTACACCAGCAGTATCAGTCATACGCACCCAGTGAGGTAACCTACCACGATTAGTGATGAAGTTACGCACTCGAATAGCAGCATCTTCAATCATAGCCACAGTGAACATTTCTGTTACCGGGTCTTTTATTGCGTGCAGTTGTCCATCAAAAGCTCCAAAATAAAGTGTTCCGTCTTTATCAATAGCTGGGGATGATATAATGAGATTACCTATACTATATATCCATTTTAACGATCCTTCTGGATTGAGGCAATATAGATTACCATCACTACTTGCAACATATATTTTTCCATCCGAACCTATGGCAGGGGCAGAATTTATTTGACCATTAGTTTGGTATTTCCACTTTACTGTTCCATCTCTATTAAAAGCATATAAGTTTTTATCAACGCTTCCTACATATATTGTACCATCTGCTGCTATGCCTATGGTGGGATAATTAATATCTCCAGTATTATATTTCCATTTTACTGTTCCGTCAGGATTAAGAGCAAAAAACTTATCTGCAGTCTGATCGTCAAAGAAATAACTTCCAAAATAGATTGTGCCATCAGAACCGACTGCTGGAGTCTTAGTAAAAGTGTTACCTGTTGAATAAGTCCATTTTAGTGTTCCATTAGGATTAAGAGCATATAATTTACCGTCATTATTTGAGATGTATATAGTACCATCTTTACCAAGTGCTGAACCTGTAAAAACATTTTCGCTAGTATATGTCCATTTTAGTGTTCCATTAGGATAGAAAGCGTAAAAAGCGTAAAAGTTTTGAGTTTCTCCCCATTCAATCATGCTTCCAAAGTATAGAGTGTTATCCGGGGCAATAGTAACATCTGTTGTTATAGAATCTTCTGCTTGATAGGTCCATTTCACGGTTCCGTTTGGATTGAATGCATACATTTTATCGCTTCCAATATATATAGTACCATCAGAACCAATTGTTGGAGTATTAGTTACCCAATCTTCAGTAGGATAGATCCATTTTAGTGTTCCATTTGGATTAAGCGCATAAACATTTAGATCATTTGATCCAAAGTAAATAGTACCATTAGAATCGATTACTGGTGAAGAAACTACTGGTGCATCGGTTGGATATGTCCATTTGGTATTATTAGTTTGCGGTCCAAGATATTCTGATTGTCCTGTGTTTTGATTATCATGCTGAAATTTAGGTTGTGGAGAATCATCAAGTCCATTGGTAGCTGTAGCTGTAGATAATGTTATTATGAGCAAGATTATTAGAATTATTGGAAATGTAAAATTTAAAATACATTTTTTATTCAATTTTCTTTCACCTCTTTTTACCATTTTT
>PWMT01000148.1 GCA_003558085.1 Methanobacteriaceae archaeon | reverse complement strand
TAGGCGTTGAGTGGGGGTACGTAAGTGTGGATGCAGAATGGATGGTGGAGACGGAAGAAGAGGACGGGTTCATGCGGCTCTATTACTGGATGGGACCCGAGGAGAGCGAGACCGTTGATAACGAGACCGAGTTTGCCGGTCTGCTGATCGGGTTCGATTGCGAGGAGGATCCCGTAGGGCTAACCCTCGAATTCACGCTGGGCCGTTACGATGCGAACAAGGGCGACACCGAGCGCGGGCTCGAGCGGTTCGCCACCACCTACCTGACGGGCGAGCCGGGTCAGCATCCGGATGAACCGGGCGGTACGGACGATGACGATCCGGGCGATGGGGGACTCCCCGAATACGCGGAGGATATGCTGATTGTCGGCTTCGATCTGGTGGCGATCATTCAGGCGATAGAGTCCTTCGATGAAGAGGCCATCAGAGAGAAATACGGCGATATCATATCGGAGTTCGAAGGCGCGACGGATCTCCATACATTCAATCTCGCCCCCATGCAGGTCATCGAGGTGAACGGTTCCCATGATCTGGAGGGCTGGATCGAGGTGCTGGAGGCCCATGATCTGATAGAGTTTGTCGAATACAATTACATTATAACCGCCGATACGATCCCGGACGATCCGATGTTCGGCGACCTGTGGGGCCTTGACAATATCGATGCGACCGGCGCCTGGCAGTATACCACCGGCAGCGGGGAGATCATAGTGGGTGTGATCGATACCGGCATCGACTATACCCACGAGGATATAGCGGATAATATGTGGGTGAATCCCAATCCCGGTCCGATGGGAGATATACACGGCGCGAGCTGGACGGGCGGGACGGGCGAGATGACCAGCGGATCTCCGATGGACTATCACGGTCACGGCACTCATGTTGCGGGCACGATCGGCGCGGTGGGCGACAACGCCGTCGGTGTCACCGGCGTGAACTGGGACGTGAGCCTGATGGGCCTGAATTTCCTCGGCCCATGGGGCTTCGGTTTCACCGCCGATGCAATATCCGCGCTGGAATATGCGATCGAGCATGGCGCGGACCTGACGAACAATTCATGGGGCGGCGGCCCCTTCAGTCAGGGCCTGAAGTCGATGATAGAGCGTGCGCACGAGGCCGGGCAGTTGTTTGTAGCGGCCGCCGGCAACAACGGATGGGACAACGATGTCAATCCCTTCTATCCCGCCAATTACGACGTTCCGAACGTCATTTCTGTCGCGGCGCACGATGAAGATAACAACCGGGCCGGGTTCAGCAACTACGGATCGGAGACCGTGCATCTGACCGCGCCGGGCGTCAGCATCCTGAGTACGCATCTTAATGACGGCTATACACACATGCAGGGAACCTCGATGGCCGCACCGCACGTGGCCGGCGTGGCCGCGCTGCTGATGGCGCAGGACCCGGCGGCATCGCACATGACGGTGAAGGATGCGATCCTGCAGAGCGTGGGGGATGTGGACTGGGGCGACGACCTGATCTCCGGCGGACGGCTCAATGCGGCCAATGCCATGCTGCTGCTCGGCGCAGGTCCGGCGAATGTGGGGATTGAGGCGGCGAATTACACCCATACCCTCATAGAGAGTTCGTTCGACCTGAATCTCGGCGTGACCTCGACGCACCATCTGGGCGGGCTGTCGGTTCACAGCGATATGACCGGCCGGCTGGAGGTCGGCACGGAGCTGGAAGATAATGTGGATCTGGAGGTTGGCAGAGTATATATCGGTGGCGATTGGGCGTATCCGGAGGATGATGATTTTGAAGGCGGGCTTGCGGATGATGACTATGTGTTCACCGGCGGCGTGGAGGTCGAAGGACTGCTGGATATCGAGCTCGTAGCGCTGGAGTTCCGGACGCCGCACGAAGATGGCAGCGTGGAAGAGGGCGACGACGTCGAGCCGGCCGTTATCCTGGGCGGGTTCGGGCCCGAAGGCAGACTTGTTGCAACCAATGATATCGGCGGGCGTGTGAGCGTGCTCGACGAAGATGGGGAAGTCATCGATATTGCATACTCCGGCGTGCTGATCACCGGCGACGTTGACATTACGGAATGGCCGGATACGCCGGATGTGCCGGAAGAGGCCATGATCGAGTCCTTGAACGGTTCAATCTGGGGTATAGAGGTGGATGGCGATTTCCGGTTCGATACGGGAGAGGAATACGAGCCGATCAGCGCACCGAACGGATGGGTGTACGGTATCAATGTGTTCGGCGATGTTTACCTGCGGCTGGGCGAAGACGCCAGGCTGCGGGGCGATTTTGAGGCCGATTCCATCGAGCTGCTTGAGCTCGGCTATACGCTGGATGCGCGCGAGGAAAGGGCTTTCTGTGAGCCGGTGAAGGCGATTGAAGAAAGTCAGGCCGATGCCGAGGAGTGGCACCGGTACGAGAGATACAGGTTCATCGTCGGCGACGCCGGTCAGTGGGACGATATAGATGAAGACGGGGTTATCGTTGAATACAGTGACGTTGATAGCAAATGGAAAGTTGTCGTCGATCTTGACGACATCGAGGAGACCGATATAGTGTTTGTCGAGGAAGGCCGTCAGCTCTACATGTATCTTGACGGTGAATGGGAGGAGCACTATCCGGTCAGCGTCATAAGCCGCTCACATATCGGGGAGCTGCGCGTTGAGGGCGCTATACTCGGCGATACCTACGAGTTCGTCATGGAAGAGATGGAACAGGGTGAATGGGTGGAGGTCGGCGCGGAGGTCGGCGGGCTCCGGGCGCCGGTCGAGGCTG
>PWMT01000126.1 GCA_003558085.1 Methanobacteriaceae archaeon | reverse complement strand
CTGGATATAGATGATGAAAAAATTTATGACCGCTACGGCCGTATCTTAGCTGTGGTTTATGTGGGAAGTACTAATATAAATGAAGAATTACTCCAGAGAGGATACGCTGAAATAATGTACATTCCTCCCTCAGAGTTCCCACCTGGTTTCTCCACTACCTAAGAATTGTTTTTCATAATAACAACATAATTACTTTTCATTGTATGTGAGGCGTTATTTATATGAATTAGAAATTTTAGTGATAGTGAAATCTTAGGAAATATTAACACCAAATAATAAAATCTATTAATTCTTTAGAATACATCAATTACGGCTTTAGTAGTATTTTTAAAAATCTGATTTATCTTATCTTTTATTTACAATTAGTATTAGCAAATCCCCATTTTTTTAAAATTTTAATCTAAATAAATAAACTTAAATATGGCTAAGATAACCATAGAAATCTAGAGTAAATGTATATCAGATTTTAGCTTTTAAAAGAGATATGATTCAACAACTAAATGTTTATCATATCTGATAATTATATCTATTACGTTATTTTGGTGATTAAATGAGTTATTTGCTTTGCAGTAAATGTAAAAGTTACTTTAAATTACAATCTGGTGAGTCAGCCAAGGATTTTGTTGACCTATGTTATTGTGGTGGTAAATTAAGATATGTAGAAAATTTGGATATTATTGATCCTCAATGGAAGCAGATTACCATCAAGAAAAAACCTACTAAAAAAGAGTTTCTAAGAAATAAAATATATCTAAAAATTTCAAATTGGAAGATGAAGTTTAAAAATTGGCTGATAAGATTAGGGAATAGGTACCGAAACTTGTTCCAAAAATCCCCCTATAGGAATAAATATTATAACCCTAATTATGCTAGGGGAGTTGATATTTTATATTATATTAAAAATGAATTTAATCTGGATAATGTTCAATGGACTTTAGTAATACCGGTAGCCATAGCTATAACTATAATATTAACTATTACTCAGGGCATTCTAACCCTATTAATTTTTATTCTGTTAACAAGTGTTGGTTACTTATTTAAAGACCAATTAATAGGAACTAAAAATGCTATAATTACAGGCACCATATCATTTTTCTTAGGAAGTCTTTTCACCGGCTCATTCCTTTATTTAATACCATACACATTATTAGGGGCGATTAATGGTGCTGTCTGCGGATGGATTGGAGGATACATTAAAAAACTTAGATCTCAGCGAATATAATTAATGCTTGCTCTTTTAATTATTAAGACAAATATTTGCTTATAATAACACCTTTTCCTCTCAGGATAATACTTATCCATGGTTACAGCTATTCATTTTTTTTAAAAATTATCCAAAGCCATACCAAAATTATGCACTAATCATTAATTTTAATTTCCAGTCCTATGGGACAATGATCAGAGCCCATTACATCTGATAAAATATAGGAAGATTTTACTTTGTCCTTGAATTCTTCATTTACAAAAAAATAATCCAATCTCCAACCAACATTTCTCTCACGAGCCCGGGTACGGTAACTCCACCAAGTATATTGATCACTATCAGAATTGAACATGCGGAAGGTATCCACATATCCATTATCCAGAAATTTATCGATCCATGCTCTTTCTACCGGTAGAAATCCAGAAATGTTACTGTTTTCTTTTGGCCGGGCTAAGTCGATTTCTTTATGGGCGGTATTTAAATCACCGCAAACAATAATATTATTTCCCTGATCCCTTAACTGGTTAACATGATCCAAGAAAACCTCATAAAAGTCTAATTTGTATTTCAGTCTTTCTTCTGACATTTTACCATTGGGGAAGTAAATATTGAATAATAAAAACTCATCATAATCTACTATTTGAACGCGTCCTTCGCGGTCATATTTATCTATTCCAAACCCATTTTCAATAGCCTGGGGTTTAATGGAACTATATAAACCCACTCCACTATATCCCTTCTTTTCAGCCGAATTAAAATAACTAAAATATCCTTCAATTTCCTTCAATTTACGTGGTAATTGGTCAGGAGTGGCTTTCGTTTCCTGAATACATAATATATCTGGTTTTGCATCCTTAAACCAATCTAAAAAGCCTTTCCGATATACAGCGCGAATACCATTAACATTCCAGGATATTATATTCAATTTTTTCATTAGGGTTCCTCCGTCACTTTCTCACTTTGCTAAGATTGGCCGGTTATATTCAAGATTCCACTATAAATCAGAGCTTGATTAGTTTGGTATGCTTAAAAAGATAGCTTAAATGATGATTATAATATTATTTTTTTTAGAAAAATATATTTATTCTTCTATTCCTTTCCCCATTTTTTTTATCATAGTTTTAGGGGGTGGATAAGATTTAAATAAATTTTATGCTTTTATTAGCTGAATTTTATTGATTTACTTATGAATATTGAATTTTAAAACTAAAGAATATATTATTTGGTTTATCCTGTAGAAACTGCTTCCTTTTTTGCTATGCTTTCTTTTTCATCTATTGCTACAAAAATATTCTTAGCCATCTCTTTGCTTAGAGTAATTTTAGACCCTTTAATTGCTAGTTCAATTTTTTCCTTTAATTTATGATTATTTAAAACCGTGATCACATCTCCAATGGTGATGTCCCTATCCAACAGTTTTTTCACCAAGGCGTAATCACCTCTAATAAAAGAAACTTTCCCGCTTTCATGCTCATTCAAGGCGGTAATTGAAATAAGATTCTCCTCACGAAAACCAATTACCTCTAAATCTTCTTCTGTTCTATCTAAACACTCTTCACAGGTATCCACTTTAAAATCACAGGCAGGTATTAAATCTTCATCTGGGCACTGATCTGGTTGATCCAAAAATTGGCATAAAGCTCTCTCTGCATCATCAGATAAGGTATGTTCCATTTTACATGCTTGATTATGAATTTTATCTTTTTTTAAATTTAAAACATCATCTAAAAATCTTTCCAATAGACGATGTTTTCTAGTTATTTTACTAGCGCTTTTAAGGCCTTTTTTAGTCAAAACAACACCTTTATAAGGAGAATAAACAACATAACCTTGTTTATCTAATTTCTTCAACATCTGGGTAACACTACCTGGTGCTATGTTAAGAAATTTAGATATCTTAGAGGTGGTTACTGGTTCTTTTTCCTCTAAAGAGATTTTATAAATAATCTCCAGATATTCTTCAATGTTTTCACTTAAATTGTCCAAAACTGACATTAGGTTCACCTAAAACTGTATATTATTAATAGTGAAGCTTAATTCCATATAAATTTTTGCTTGCCTAAAAATTATATAACCGGTTATAAGTAAAAAAGAAGAAATTAAAACTATTGATATATTCATAATCTATACCTGATTTTTAAGATTAAAAAAAATAAATAAAGAAGATTTAATAGAGTCCCTTTTGCACTATTTAAAATATCTTGCTTCAAAACTCTTTAAAGAGTGGTCTAAGAATTATGGTGATCTATCTCTAATCATCTAGTACTCTTAAACCAAATCTAGAGAGTAATTAAACCCAGCATTTAACTAATCTTCGATAGGCATATGTACCTTATACATGAATTCATCAGTATCCGGAGGTATCTTACCGTCTATTTTGGATACTATGAATATGATGATGAAAGTAAGTGGTACAGTTAAGATAGCTGGGCTGGTAAGGCCGTGTAAACCTATGATGTTGGTGATTATTATGCTGGTAGAGGATATTATACCAAATAATAGACCAGCAAGAGCACCTTTTTCTGTTACACCTCTCCACCAAGTACCTATAAGAAGTACTGGGAAAAAGCTGCTGGCTGCAATAGCAAAGGCTAAACCTACTAGGAAAGCTACATTAAATCCTTGAGCTAAAATACCAACTATTATAGCTAAGATACCTACCGCTACAGTTGATAACTTGGCAACTTTTAGTTGCTTTTCCTCAGAAGCTTCTGGATTTAAAAGACTAGTGTATAAATCATGAGCGATAGCCCCGGTAGTGGCTAACAATAATCCAGCCACTGTGGATAATACTGCTGCAAAAGCTGCAGCTACTACTACACCTAAGAAAGCTTCACCCCCTAAAACTTGAGCTAAAAGAGGTAGAGCTGTATTTTGACCACCAGCATCACCAAGAATTGCCCGGGATCCAAAACCTGCAATAGGAGCCATCATATAGAAGGTACCAATTATAAGGAGAGTACCTACCGTTGTCCAGCGGGCTGATTTACCCGAGGGATTGGTATAATAACGTATTAAGACGTGAGGTAATCCTGCAGTACCTAGAACCAGACCAAGGATCAGAGAAAAACTGTTCTGAAAGTCTAACCAGTTTCCAGGTTGCGTGAAACCTGGAACTTCAGTTAAAAGATTATTATAACTAAATCCAAATTGTTGTAGGGCTAAAAATACTGTTACAAACATAGCCGTCCATAGAATCACACATTGAATAATCTGATTATAAGTAGTAGCCTTCATACCCCCCACCACCACATAGATGGTCATAAGTATACCGGCTATTATTACTCCCGTAGCATAGTCCCATCCTAATAGTATAACTAATATGTCCCCTACACCAACGAGTTGAGGTATAATATATAGTACAGATATGAGGATGGTCCCCATCATAGCCACCAATCTCAGTTTTTTAGAATGAAATCTCCCAGATACAAAGTCAGCTATAGTGTAGGCTCCAAATCTTCTAATGGGACTGGCCAGGAAAAGCAATAATAATACCCATCCACCAAAAAAACCTACAGAATACCAGATACCATCATATCCATATAACCAAACTAATCCTGCTATACCCAGGAAAGTCGCAGCGCTCATATAATCACCAGATAAGGCCATAGCATTTTGAACTGCACTTACTCCCCTACCTGCAACGTAAAAATCTGCGGTAGTCCTGGTAAATCTTCTAGAAAATATGGTAACAGCTACACTGATGCCCACTATTAGTATAACTAAGATTATGGCTAAGGGATTATCAAACGTCATTAAGATTCCTCCTCATATTCCCGCTCTCTTTTATCGGTTTCTAAAGTGTAATATAAGGGTATTATCCATCCTATTATAAAGATGAATAAAGCAGTGTAGATTAAAGTTACAGAAAAGTTTTGATACACTATGCTTAACATGAAATCAGAAGCAAATTCATTTAAAATAGGTAATAATAATATTATGAAGAGGAATATTAATCCTAAAGATATGCTCAGCTTAAAATTTCTAGAAATCAATTGTTTAACCCGTTCATTATCATCTTCATTATATTCATTTTTCATTTTATCACCGAACTACCATAACTGGAACATGCGAAGCTTTCATAACCATCTCAGCAACGCTACCTATGGTTATCCTTTTTAAACCTGTTCTGCCAGTAGTTCCCATAATTATCAAGTCCGCATTTTCTTTTTCAGCGACTCGAACAATATTTTTAGGGGCATTACCCTTTTTACAGATAGTTTCAATTTTTACTCCATTTTTCTCAGCATACCATTCCGCCACATTAAGTCCAGCTTTAGTATGTTTGATGCCTTCATAGGCTTCTTCTGACATTCTCTCTTGGGGTAGGAGAGCGAATTGCTCGTCCACAAAGATGGCTATCAACTCTGCTTTGAATAATTCAGCCATGCCCACTGCATATTTGGTGGCCAGAATTGATGGTTTGGAACCATCGGTGGCTAATAAAATTCGGTTAACGTCCAATACTACTTCTTCTATATCGGATTTGGACATTTCTTCTGCTTTTTTATCTATATGATTTGATTCCATCTTTTCACTCCATTTTTTTATTAAAATTCTAAATTAATTTAATAAATAATTGGAAGATTATTATACATTAAAATTATTCCCATAGGGGAATAGTTAATGAGTGAAAGGTAATTTTTTTTTGGTTTGCTTAAATCTAATAGCAAATAGTTGAGGATAATATCAATAACTTAACTCCTCTAAAAAAAAGAGTTGTTCTTAAAGTTTACCCTTTTTCCAGTTCAAATACCCCATTTTTATGCACTGTTTTTTCTTAAGTTATGGAAATGTGTAAGTTTTGATTCCTATATATATTTTACTATAATTAATCATTATAAATTTTTATTAAATATTAGTAATTTTGTATGAAAAGCATTAAAAAATAGTGTAAATATGATCCATAAACGTGATTAAAAATAGTGAAAATTAAAAAAAATAAAAGATGTAGACTTAAATTATTTTTCAAGTCCTTACATCATAGGGGGCATACCACCAGGCATACCACCAGGCATACCACCAGGCATACCTTCAGCCTCATCATCTGTTGCTTCTAATCCACCTTTTGCAGCGATCATATCATCAATTCTTAGTATCATCTCTGCTGCTTCTGCTGCAGATTGAATAGCTTGTTTTTTAACTCTTTGTGGTTCTATAACTCCAGATTCTCTCATATCTTGTACTTCACCTTGGAAAACATCCAAGCCCATGTATGGAGAATCTTCATGAGCAGCTCTTAAATCAACTAAAGCGTCTATACTATCTAAACCAGCATTCTCAGCCAGGGTTTTTGGTACTATTTCTAAAGCTTCAGCAAAAGCATTAATAGATAGCTGTTCTCTTCCACTAATAGTATCAGCATATTCTCTTAATTTTCGAGAAATTTCAATTTCAGGAGCTCCTCCGCCAATAACTACTTCTTTATCCTCAAGTGTAGAAGCCACCACGCCAATAGCATCTTCTAAAGCTCTTTCTACTTCCTCTGCAACGTGTTTGGTACTTCCTCTTAGGATGATGGAAATTGCTTTGGGATCTTTACATTCTTCTACAAAGACGAGTATATCATCAAAAATCTTTTTCTCATATACTAGACCAGCTTCACCAAGATATTCCGCGCTTAAATCTTCAATGTTAGTTACTAATTGAGCACCAGTTGCTTTTTCTAATCTCTCCATATCTGATTTTTTAGCTCTTTTTACTGCTAAAATTCCAGCACGGGATAAATAATGTACCGCTAAATCATCAATTCCTTTCTGACAGAATAATACATTGGCACCAGAATCTATAATTTTCTGAACCATGTCCTTGATCATTTGTTCTTCGTTTTCAATGAAAGCTTGCATTTGATTAGGATCAGTTAATTTGATTTTAGCATCGGTTTCTAAATCTTTAACTTCGATTGGATATTTTAATAAAGCTATTTTAGCATTTTCAATTCTTTTGGGCATGGATGGATCAGCGCGACTTTTATCAACAACTATACCATTTACGATATGTGACTCATTTACTGCAGCGCCCTGAATACGTTGAATGTTAATATTTTTCTTATAAACTTCCCCGTCTTCTTCCACCTGCATAACAGCCTTAACAATTAATTCTGCTAAAGATTCTTTAGCTTTTTCTGATCCTTTACCAGTCATAGCTGTTATAGCAACATTTAACAAAGTCTCTTCATCAGCAGAATGAATAGATATATCTTCTAATATTTCTTGAGCTTTAACTGCTGCTTGCTGATAACCCATGGCAATAATAGCCGGGTGAACATTCATATCCAATAGTTCTTCTGCCTTTTTAAGTAATTCTCCAGCAATTATAACTGCTGTGGTGGTACCATCACCTACTTCATCTTCCTGAGTTTTAGCTATTTCTACTAGCATTTTTGCAGCGGGATGGGCAATATCCATCTCTCTTAAAATAGTAACTCCATCATTTGTTACTACAATATCACCCAAGGAATCCACTAACATTTTGTCCATTCCTTTAGGTCCTAGAGTAGTCCTGATAGTCTCTGCTAATATTTTTCCTGCTAAGATGTTTAATCTTTGAGCATTTTTACCAGTGAAACGACTTGTACCTTCAGGTAATATAAATATTGGTTGGCCTTGGCCACCTAATTGTGCCAAAATAATCACCTCTAATTTAAGTTAATTTATTTAGTTGATGTCAATTTATCGATGGGTTAGAGGTTCTATAAATAGTTTATTATTCTAAGTTATTTATGTTCTATTTAAATGAAAGCTAAAGTAAGAATTACTAAACTTGAATTTTATTATACCCGCTAATATTAGCTCTTGAAGAGATTAATCTTAATAAACAAAAAAGATTACTGTTGTTGTGGGAATACCCTAGGTAGGAACGTTTTACAGAAATCAGGAGTTTCCCTGTGCATCTCCTCTTCCATTTTAGCTATGATCTCATCCTCCAACTCAGGAGTTTTAGTTGCAGATACGGAAAAATAAGAATCGCTAATAACTGCCTCTAGCTTTTCTCCCCCCATGGTTAAATCAAATTTAACTTTCTCTCCCTTTTTCATATTATCTAAAATATCTTCTAATATATCATCTCTTAATTTAAGAAGTTTTCTTCCTTCTGGTAAAAATTGGGAAGTGGATGTGGTAATTTTTTTAATTCTAAGAGGGGCACAGCCTTCAGTCCTTATAGTTTTTCTAGTGGTCCAAAACAATCCCAGTACCATTTTTTGTTTAGATTCTAAATCATTTTCTATCTTCATTTCTTTCATGAAAAATTCCTCCTTCAATTATAATAATCAAAAAAATTGAAGCTTTTAAAAGAAAAAATGCGAATAAATTACATTTTCTTTATTTTTTCTGCAATTTTTTGACCTATTTCAAAACATTTATCTAAATCTTCCTCTTCAGGAACGTAATTAACCTCCAATGTTTCTGATACTTCAAATCCACAATCTTCTAATTCCTGGACTAATTTTTTGGTAGCACCCCCACCCCATCCTTTGGAACCGAAAACCACGGATAGTTTTTTAAATCCAGTGCGATCAAAGCGTAAACCAGCCAGATAATAAATTATATCTCCTAAACTAGGAAAAGGACTGTTGAATATGGTTGGACTTCCAAAGAAAACCGCTTTACTGTCAAGAATATCCTTCACTATTTCACTACGCTCATCCTGATGTAAGAAATAAGTAACCACTTCCACATCTTGGCCCATAACACCTTCGGCCATGGCATGAGCCATTTTCTGGGTGGAATAATGCATGGTATCATAAATTATGGTAACCTTATTCTTGCACTTTCCAGTGGCCCAGTCACTGTAAGCCCCAATTATTTTAAGAGGATTTTTCCATATTTGTCCATGGGAAGGGGCTATAACATTAATCTTCTCTAAAAGGCCTAGATCTTTTACTTCATCAAATTTTCTAAGAACCATGGGTGAGAGAGGAGTGAGTAAATTAGCATAAAATTTTTGAGCTGCATCCATTAACAAGTATTCTGGAACTTCATCATCGTATCGCTGGGTTAAACATAAATGTTGACCGAAAGCATCATTGGAGAATAATATTCCATCTTCCACCAGTAAAGAGAACATACTATCTGGCCAGTGCAACATGGGAGCTTCTAAAAAAGCTAAATTTTTTCCACCAAGATCTAGAGTATCACCTGTTTTAACTATTTCCATTTTTGAATTCTCTAAAGAAGGATAATGTTCTATAAGCCCACTGGCAGCTTTGTTGGAGCAATATATAACTGCTTCTGGAAACTTTTTATGCATTTCTAGTAAAGATCCGCTGTGATCTCTTTCGATATGATTTTGTACGATTATGTCAATCTTAACTTCTCTTCCTTCTTGCTGGAAGGCATCATCTATTCTTCCCATCATCTGAGAAGAAGTACCTGGATAGGTATTGTCGATTAAAGCCACCTTATCTTTAGCAAAAACCAAATAAACATTATAAGTGGTTCCACCTAAAGTGTAACCATGATAACTGCGGATATCCCAATCCAGTACTCCGACCCAATAAACACCATTTACTAATCTTTTTGCCTTAGCTTTCATTTCTTTCACACCTAATTATTTCATATCATACTAACAATATTTTGTCCTTTCCAATTATTATATTTTCTTTTTAGATCTAAACTCCCAAAAAAAAACGATACTCACCTTCACCTGCTATTGTGAAAAATTATACAAATTAAAATTTAATTTTAAAAGGCAATTTAATGAAAAAGCAAATTTTCTTATAATGAATTTAAGATCCTTGGAAAAGTAAAAAAATCATAATTTTAGTATTTTTATTAAAAATTACTGATTTACTCTATTTCTTTCTAAGATAGACAATATGCAAAAGTATTCTAATTATAAGGCCAAGCCAGCAAGACATATGAAAAATATAAATCAGGTATATTATCTAATAAAGGTTTGAAAGTTACTGGATTTTTTTTGATATAAAAAAAGAAAATTAAGGTAAAAAAATAATTAAGGTGGAAAAAGTATGAAAACTGGTTTTATTGGTTATGGTAGTATGGGCCAGATGATCATAAATGGCCTGTTAAATACCAATGCCTTGGATACAGATAAGATTATCATCTCCACACGTGATCTGGATAAGTTAAAGAAATTAAAATCCCAATATCCCTTGATTGAAATAACAGATGATAATGGTCTTCTAGCTAAAAAATCAGATAAAATATTTGTTTTTGTAAATACTAATGAAGTAAAAAATGTAATAGAAGAAATAAAGTTCTATAAATCTAATATTCATTTAATACATATTGCAGCCGGTTTAAATATGAGCACTATACAATCTATATTCCCTGGTAAAATTAGCAAAGTGATACCCTCCTTAACTTCACTGACCGGTGCTGGTGTAGCCTTGATTAACCATAATGATAAAGTGAGGCCAGCAGAAAAAAGATTTGTGGAAAACTTATTTGCATCTATAAGTGAAGTTAAAATAATTCCTGAAGAAGATTTTGAAGCAGGTACTAACCTCACTAGCTCTGCTCCAGCATTTATCGCTTTTATTATCAGTAAATACGCTGAGATAGCTAAACAAGACAGTAATTTTTCTCAAGAAGAAGCAGAAGAAATGATTAAAACGACCTTAGATGGCACTTCCAAATTATTAGCACAGGGAATGGAGTTTGAAGAAATAATAGATAGGGTTGCCACTAAAGGAGGTATAACAGAAGAAGGTTTAAATATTTTAGAATATAAATTGGAAACTCTTTTCCAGGAATTGTTTACAACAATAGGAGAAAAATATGAAAAATTTCAATTAGAATTAAAACAGGAATATAAAAAAAATTAGAATTAATTTTTACT
>PWMT01000006.1 GCA_003558085.1 Methanobacteriaceae archaeon | reverse complement strand
TGTAAATAAAACGTATATGAGGTGAAGCTAAGTGGAAGTACCGTGGATTAGAATTATCACCGCAGTAGGGATAGGTAAAACATTGATTGTGGATGAAGATACAGATTTAGAATCAATCAACATTAAAGAAGATCGAATAGAGTTACAATATAAACAACTTAGACCAGCAGGACCTGGAAAAGTAGTCTATTTTTTCAGTGGAATCATAGGATTTGAACATGGATTATACGAATATTAGAGGGATCTGCCTTAAGCATACTAATAATCTGTAATAACCAATTAGTAAAAAGTGATGATATTTAACAAAATTATTTATTGAATATTTAAGGAAGGATTCTATGGAAGTATATGATATAATCATTATTGGAGCTGGACCTGCTGGTTTAACAGCAGGTATTTATGCTGGTAGACAGGGAACCAGTACTCTTATATTAGAAAAAGGACCGGCAGGAGGGCTGGGATTAGAGGTGCCCATGATGGAGAATTATCCTGGCTATGAAATGATTGCTGGAATGAGTTTAATCAATGAAACCAAAAAACAAGTCTTGAAAACCACCCCCCTCCAAGAAATGGAAGAAGTAGAAGAAGTAAGTTTTAGCAAAGGCCTTTACCATATTAAAACCAATAAGGCCCAGTATAAATCCTCATCTTTAATTTTTTGTACTGGTAGTAAACATCGCATGTTAAATATCCCTGGAGAAATAGAACTATTAGGAAAAGGAGTTTGTTACTGCGCCACCTGCGATGGACCATTATATGTGGGGAAAAAGATTTACATGGTTGGTGGAGGAAATACAGCAGTTCAAGAGGCCATATTCTTAGAAAATATTGGTTGTGATGTTACCATAATTCATAGAAGAGATGAATTAAGAGCAGAACAATATTTACAGGATAAATTAAAAGAAAAAGATATAAATATTATCTGGGATACCATAGTGGACGAAATCAAAGGAGAAAAATCTGTAGAATCAGTAGTACTGAGAAATGTTAAAACTTCCAGTAAAAGGGAAGTTTCAACTAAGGCTATCTTCATAGCTATAGGTGATGAACCTATTAATAAAATAGCAAAGAATTTAGGGGTTAAACTGGACTCCCATGGTTATATTATCACAGATAAATTTCAAAGAACCAATCTTCCCCATGTATATGCTGCAGGAGACATTACTGGCGGATATAAACAATGGGTAGTGGCCTGTGGTGAAGGAGCAGTAGCTGCTATGGCTGCCTATGATGATTTACAAATACCCAAAAAAAAATATAACCACGAATAAGGTCACCAATTAGCTATCAATTAGGCTCATAATTGATGATAAATTATTTTATAAAAAAATAAAATATAGCTTAAACAAAATATTATATTAATTCAATTTTTAGAATTGCTCTTTAAGAAGAGATATATAACATAAGCTATGATTAACACTATTATAACCGGCAGTAACCAAACAAACAAGTAGAAAACAGCCACCGCAATCAGAATAGCAACTATAATATAAACCAAATCTATTAATTGCATAAACCCAACTTAGTTTATTCTAGTATATATAATTAATAAATTAATTCCCTCAGAAAAATAACTCTTCCCTTATTCTAGAGGCAGATAATCATGATGTGGGAGATAATAGAAGATGAAAATATTGGTTATAAATAATCATGGACAATACAATCATCGTATTCAGCGCACTCTACGATATTTAAAAATCCCCTCAGAATTAGTAGCTAACACCCTATCTCTAGATGAAATAATGGCCGAAAATCCTATAGGTTTGATTTTAGGTGGTGGGCCTTCTGTGGATAGAGCAGGAAACAGTAGATTATATATTGAACATTTAAACCTCCCTATTTTAGGCATATGTTTAGGTCATCAATTAATAGCCCAAGCCTTTGGCGGGGAAATTTCAACTGCTGAAGCGCAAAGTTATGCTCAAATCGATCTGGAAATATTAGATGAGGATGATATATTTCTGGATCTAGCTCCCATAATGAAAGTATGGGCCTCTCACAAAGATGAAGTAAAAAAAATACCTAATGTATTTGAGATATTAGCCCAATCTTCTATATGTGAAGTGGAAGCCTTTAAACATAAACAGAAACCGATTTATGGGATTCAATTCCATCCTGAAGTATTCCACACCGAAAATGGAACTAAAATATTTGAAAATTTTTATAATGTTTGTAAAACTTATGACGCTCAGGACTAGTTAAATTAAAAAAAAATAATTAGATCCAGAAAAGAAGAATTAAGGATAATATCATAAAAACATAATTAGGATCCAAAAAGAAGAATTAGAGTTACTATCCTAACATAAATATTAAGCTTATACTTATATTATGTATAATTATTTTTAAACTATTAAGGTGTAAAAAAAATGTTTAATCCATCTGATTTTATAAAGGAATCTGTTGAAGATATAAAAAAAATTGTAGGAGATGGAAAAGCAATCATAGCTCTATCTGGAGGTGTAGATAGTTCAGTAGCATCTGTTATTGCCAAAGAAGCAGTGGGAGATAATTTGATTGCAGTTTTTGTGGATCATGGCCTTCTACGAGAGGGTGAAGCAGAATATGTTAAAAACACATTTGCCTCAAGATTGAACTTCCGTTATGTAGATGCATCCCCGGAATTTTTAAGTGCGCTTGAAGGTGTAAGTGACCCAGAAGAGAAGAGAAAAATAATTGGTAAGATATTTATCCATGTATTTGAAAGAGTGGCAGAGGAAGTTGGAGCCCAATTTCTGGTGCAGGGAACCATTGCTCCGGATTGGA
>PWMT01000099.1 GCA_003558085.1 Methanobacteriaceae archaeon | reverse complement strand
TGTTAAAAGATTGTGTGAGTATGTGCGACGGTCACACGTTGTTCAGGCCACAAGCATTCACGGAAAGAGGATGCCCACAAGAAGTTGTGGATAGCATCACGTTTACTCATGAATCTGACGGGACACACAAGGGGAGCATTTACACAGAAAATGGTGTTGTAGATGAAGTTAAGGGCGTGTATGGATTAGATTTTTTAGAAATGGTCTGTCGCGCCTTTTCTTTAGAGTATCGGAGTTGTCTTGGTCGTGGCTTTCAAGCATCCGCTTGTAGGGAAGCAATTTATACGCATTTTGAAGGATAACCTTAAATGAGGAGGAGTAAAGAATGGAAGCAGAGAAAAGACCTGGAATAAGAATTGGAATAGTAAATGTTAATCTTCAATATAACATACCAAAAGCTGTTTTAGAAGGAATGGAGCATAAATACTTGCAAAATATAGAACTTCCACCCGAATATGTTGAAGATAGTTTTGAAGTAGTAAAAATTATCTCCGAGTCGTAGTTTGAAGGATAAAATAGATAAGTGGTTAAACACAAATAAGGAGGAGTAAAAATGAGCGTAGATACAGAAAAAGATGTGGTTTATTTGATGGTGACGCATGTTATTCCAGAAAATGAATACATAAGAGAACATTGGCGGGTTAGGGGATGCAAAAGCTCACCAAATCATGAAAAAATCGAAGCTGTGGTTAAGCCCACTTTAGATTCAGCCATATACGAGATATGTCGTGTTTTGAACACACCTTCCTATGACGCTATTATAAGAATAGAAAACTTGAATGAGTTCTCGCCCCAAGATAAAGAGTTTATAATAGCGGATGCTCAAAGAAAGGCCATAGAAACACAAAGGATAAGAGAGGGACAAAGGATAGCATTAAAAAGGAAAAACGAGTTAAGAGAGAAATATAAGGAACAAACCAAAGACATTCCAGGAGCCGAAAATCAAGCAAGCATTTGGGATGATCAAGAAATACGGATATATGGTGTTCATAGGTGGAATTCTTATAGGCGAGAGAATGAGGTATGCTATAAAGATGTGGTGTATAAGAGGAGATCGGATGGGACTTTTAACTGGAAAAAGATTAGAGAGCGTGTTTCTGAGAGAGCCGCCCTTAAAATAGAACTCGATAAAAAACAGAATAAAAAAGAGAATTTCAGGAAATCTATAGAAGGTGTTTTGGAGGAATTAGGTCTCCCAACATATCAGTCTGGTGTTACTATTTCGGAAACCAGAGCGAATGTGCATTGCTTGATAGATGTTGACAAAGCTAAGGTCTTAATACAAGAGCTAAGTAAGGCACAGGAAAACGTAGGCATCACAACAACGGCGACAAACGCTGAGGATCTTAAACAGCTAATAGAACTGCACAGAAAGGTGGGTCTCTTTGAATCAAAAGAAAGTTAATAGTTGTTTGCATTATATTATAAATAATGGTATAATGTAAAGCATGTAAAGTAAAGTTTCAAAACCTTAATACCAGGAGGGGAGAAAATGAGTAAATCGTTAGTCGAGAAAGCGATGATAGCAGACCTTACAATAGGCTGTTGGACAGGACGTAAAATGGATAGGGATAAAAGTTGGCAGTTTGCCGAGGAATCTCATGCACAGGGGGATGCGGGGACATGGTGGACGCAATTAGTTCCTAAAAGAGATCTGAAAGAGATTACGAGTACGTTGAACATGGGAAGGAGCAAGCATAGGCAATTCAAACTTCCATGGAATGACAGTGGCGAGCGAATTCTGCCCGCACAAGCTTTCATGACTTACACCGACGAGATGCGGACGCTGAGAGCACAGTTCGAGGAAGAAGTATCTGATTTTCTGCAAATATATCCCATGATAATCGACAACGCCGAAGAGCGATTGGGTGATTTGTTCCGACACGACGCTTATCCTTCCGTAGAGCAAATGCAAAGAAAATTCCATTGGACCGTGGACTTTTACCCACTTCCAAGTGCGAATGATTTTCGAGTGAATTTGCAAAACGATGAGGTAAACCAAATTAAGGCTCAAATCGAGGAGCGGGTGGAACAAAGGATAGAGAATGCTATGCGGGATTTATGGGAAAGATTGCACCATGTGATAAGCAAAGCGGCCGATACTCTCAAGGATCCAGACAAAAAGTTCAGGAATTCGTTGATAGAAAATATTGTAGACCTTTGTGATATTTTGCCAAAATTGAATATTATGGAGGACGATAATTTAGAGCGTATAAGACAGATGGCTGTGAATGAGGTAGCAGATGCTACTCCAGAGATTTTGCGTGTAGATGAACGACTGCGAAGAACAACTGCGAATAGTGCAAAGAGAATAGTAAACGAAATAGAGGAAATGTTTAATGGCTAAAACAACAGAAGAGAAATTAAGGAGAGCGAGAACACTACTGCTCTTAGATGAGCCGTTTTTTGGAACTTTGGCTTTGAATTTAGGATTAGAGGAAAGTAAGAAGATTACAACAGCGTCTGTAAACGGAAAAAGGATCAGATATAATCCGGATTTCGTGGACAGTTTGTCGATGGAAGAAACAAAAGGGTTAATAGCTCATGAAGTGATGCATTGTGCAAATGGACATCCATGGAGACGGGGACACAGAAGTATTGGTAGATGGAATATGGCATGTGACTTCGCTATCAATAAAGTGTTAGAAGATGCAGGATTTCAGCTACCTGGAAGTCTCAACTCTGCTTTGGCTCAAGCATTAAATGTGGGCGGCTCCGCAAACGTATATATTTGCAAATGCCAGAAGCCCCGCCAGAAGAGAACGAAGAGGAAGAGAACGAG
>PWMT01000105.1 GCA_003558085.1 Methanobacteriaceae archaeon | reverse complement strand
CAGCTAAGGAGAAGGCCAGTGGCCCGGATCCATAAACGCCTAGGAGATAGGTGCAGGTTTGATACTGGCCTGGCTGCGTATAATATCTGGTAGTGTCTGGGTGGCCGTACTTTTCCACGGATTCTGGAACTTTTTTATACAGCAATTCTATCCTGCACTCACCGTAACCACTGAAGCTGGTGAGTTGATGTTGGGTGAGTTTGGCTGGTTTGTAGCACTCATATATGTACTGATTGCTCTTTTCTTCTGGTATTATAGAAATAAGCTCCCTAAACTACCAGCAGAGGGACTGTAAGAGAATAAATTTAAACTAAACCATGATTTTAGAATTATACTAAAACTTATTGGGCATAGACCACTTATAATAGTTCTAAATAGTTAAAAAGAAAATTTTATACTTTTCAATTAGAATATAATAACTTTTTTTCTTTTACCTTTTTTTAAAATCTATAAATTGTTTGTATTTTTTAGAGGAATTATAATTTTATTTAAAATCATAAAAGCTAGAGAAAAAATTGAGAGCCTGCTTTTAAAAGATGTTTCTAATCTATATTACATTCTTTTCATCAAAAATATTACTCCGTATATTATAATTCTATAGAACTTATTTTTTTATTATCCATACCTGCTCAAAGATTCAGATTTTACTTAATTTTTAAGGAAACAAAATCGAAATTTAATTATATACTTTAAATCTAAATAATTTTCATAATAATGTTGGTGTTGTTATGGAGGAAAAGAATACATCTGCCGCAAAGGTAAACATTTGTCCCCAATGTGATATTGAAGTCGAACCGGGACTTAAGTTTTGTACATCTTGTGGATCTGAGATTACAGTCTCAGGTGTAAGTAGTGAGGAAACTGTTTGTCCCAAATGTTATGCAGATGTGGAACCGGGGCTTAAGTTTTGTACATCTTGTGGATCTGAAGTTGGTGTGTCTAGTGTGAGTAGTCAGGAGACTGTTTGTCCCCAATGTTATGCTGATATACCTCCCGGTCAAAAATTCTGCACTGAATGTGGAAGTTCCATGATCAAATCAGGTAAATTTACCACTAGCCAAATCAGTCAGAAACTCAAAGAAAAAAGAAAAAAAGAAGGCAGAATTAACCCACCAGATGATGAAATTTTAGAATCAGCTAAAACTACAGGGAAAAGCTTAATGAAAGGTCTGGGAGGTTTTATGAATAAAGCTGCAAGTGAAGTAGATAAAGGTTTAAATAAAACAGAGCCCCCTAGTAATAGAAAACCGAGGAATATAACTAAACCAGGATATCTGGTTTGCGATAGTTGTGAAGGTTACTACAAGTTGCAAAAGGGTGAAAACCCAGATGATTTTATGGATGAATGTGAATGTGGTGGAAAATATATACATAAAAGGAAATTATGAGCTAAAAATATAATGTTAGGGGTAATAATATGGATCGTAAAAAGTTACTTTTACTCAACCCAGTCGAATATGAGCATCATTTTGATCAAAGAGCTTTAAAAACTTTAGAAGGAACACCAGGCCTGGAAAAATTAGTTAAGAAAGTCCATGAATATGGAATAGAAAGATATTACAGATTATCCTATACTGGTAGTAATATTAAAGTTACACCTGAGAACTTTCCTGATGTTTATGCTATATTTGAAGAAGCATGCTCCAATATTTTTCTAAAAGATCTACCTGAATTGTATATCCAATGGGATTATAATATAGGTGCTTATGCAATAGGCTCTCAAAAACCCATAATCGTACTTAACTCTGGTGCTGTTGACTTACTATCTAAAGAAGAATTATTATACCTAATGGGACACGAAACAGGACACGTAAAAAGTGGACATATGTTATACCATGATATGTCTTTGGTTTTACCTTATTTGGGTGAGATTATAGGTGGTTTAACCTTAGGTTTAGGTTCATTAGTATCTTCCGGGATGGAAATTTCTCTACTTTACTGGAGGAGAATGTCAGAACTTACAGCTGATCGAGCAGGTCTTCTGGCATGCCAAGATAAAAATGCAGCCTTCAGTGCCTTAATGAAAATGGGTGGTGTTCCGCAAACCTTCTTTGATAAAATGAATCCAAACGATTTTGTAAAACAAGCAGAAGATTTTAAAGATTTTGACATAGATTCTCTAGATAAAGTTGGTAAAACTATTCTTATTAGTATGTCTACTCATCCTTGGACTGTTTTTAGAACATCGGAATTAATTAAATGGACCAACACAGGAGACTATGATGCTATCATTGAAAAACATGGAAAAGAAAGTTTAGAGGAACTTGAAATTACCTGTCCTAAATGTAAGCGAAAATTAGGTGGTGAAGAAACCTTTTGTGGTGTTTGTGGTTCAAAGGTTTGGAAACGTTAAGCATTAATAATATTTTATCTAGAACTAAGCTTAAGAAAATCCTCTAAGAATTTTGAGTTCTATAAGACTGGCTTCGAATTGAATTCACTAAAAACATTTTATTTAGATGATCCTAGCACACTATCATAATAAATTATTCTTATTTACTCTTGAAAACTCATGGATCATCGTTATCAATTTATACGTTGTGGTTTTAAATATTACAAAATGTTTATTTACTACTAATTTTTATTTTTTTAATCTTTCTAGGATTGTTAGGAGTTTAATTTTACTTGCTATCTGTTTTATAAATCAATTAAGAGATTAAAATCTAATTGGTGTTTAAATTGTTAAAAAGCCGATATAAGAATTAAAAGTATTTTAATTTTATTTAATTAGGTTAATATCTCTATTTCACATAATTATTTTTCATTATTTGTATAATTTTTATGTATTTGTGTAATTTTTTTCTGT
>PWMT01000075.1 GCA_003558085.1 Methanobacteriaceae archaeon | reverse complement strand
CGTTTTATTTACAATTAATAATTTCATTTTATCCTTTTTTAGTATTTAATCCCATTTCTAAGTCCTCATAAAAATGTATTTAATTTTTTCTGAATTCATGCACATTTTATTTATAAGGATTTTTGTATATTATCTTTAATTAACTTGTTAATCAATTTTCCATCAGCCTTGCCTTTTAATTCTTTCATGGCCATTCCCATTAATGGTCCCATAGCACCCATTCCTCTTTCTTGGATTAGATCATCATTTTTAGACAGTATTTTTTGGATAACTTCCTCTACTTCTTCTTCTTTTAACATTAATAAATTCTGTTCTTCGGCTGCTGTTAGAGGAGAAATATTATTTTGAGCTACGTAAATTAAAACTGGGTTTATAGCATCTTTGGATATTTTATTATCCTCTAATAATTTCAGGGTTTCCTCCAGAGTTTTAAGATCTATATTTTCCAGGGAATGGCCGTCACGTTTGATTTCTATTAAAGAATAAGCCAATAGAGAAGCCACTTGAGTGGGTTCTACCTTCACTTTCTGCATCAATTCTTCAAAATCATTTACTTTATCTTTCTTTACCAGTTGACTGGCCAGATCTTCACTTAATTTGTATTTTGATTTTATTCTCTCCTTTTTTGCTTGGGGTAATTCAGGTAGATTATTCTTTATCTTTTTAACCTTACTGCGGCTGATGATATAAGGTGGTATGTCGGTTTCTAAATACATTCGACTGGAAGTAGGTAAGGGACGTAGATATTCTGTATTCCCATCAGTTAGAGTTTTCCGGGTTTCTTCTGGCACGCCCTGCATACACATAATTGCTCTTCTTTTTATTTCTTCTAAAGCAGACCTAGCAATTTCCTCTTCTTGGGCTACGATTATCACTGCATCATCTTCACCAGCACCGGTAAATTCTTTTAATGCTTCCACTTCCGCTAGACTTATACCATAGGATGGAAGTTCGTCAGTATGAAATATTCCAGAAACCCCTAATTTTTTAGCATAACTGGAAAACTCTGTGCCTAATATTCTTCCCGGCTGTATTTCCATTCCCACTAATCCTGCAAATCCACTTAATTTTAAGGCCTTTACTGTAGCTGCTTTTGAAATAATTTTTGATTTTGTATTTTCAAAAACTCTATCTACATCGAATATCTCTTCTCCTACCTCAGCATCACTCTGCAGTAGAAGATCTCTAATTTCAATCAAATTTATCTGGCGTTCCACTTCTCTTTCTACAATGGTAGGTATTAGGTCCAAGTCTTGAACTCCTTTTACTTCTACCCTTGCCCCCTGATTAATGGAGATATTTAAATCCTGTCGAATGGTACCTAAACCCCTTTTAACCCGGGTGCTTCTTAAAACCTGCCCAATCTGGAAGGCTACTTCTTTTACCTGATGCGGATGGTGTATGGAGGGGTCGGTGGTGATTTCTAATAAAGGAATACCTAGTCGGTCTAAACGAAACACTACATTATCAGAGCCAGTTTTAATTCTTCGAGCGGCGTCTTCCTCTAAACATAGATTCTCTATGGTCACCTTACCTTTACTGGTATCTAAATATCCATTAGTTGCTAAAAGGCCGGTTCTTTGAAAACCTCCAGTGTTACTACCATCGATGACTTGCTTTCTCATAGTATGGAATTCATCCACTACTTCCATATTTAATAATGAAGCAATGGTGATAGCTAAATCCATTGCTTCTAAATTTAAAGGATGAGGAGGTTCTTCATCGACTTCCACTAAACAGGATTCCTCAGAGTAAGCTTCATATAAGAAACGTAATTTCCTTCGGGCCTCTTGAAAGGCAGCCCTATCTATTTTACCTAATTCACTTTGGGTGGGTCTCAAGTATCTTAATATTTTATATTCAGCTTCTTTTTGGATTAAATCGCAGCTACACGGGCAAAATAATTTAGTTTCAGTGTCCAATTGTTGATGGATCTCTAAACCCATTTTAAGTCCTAATTTTTCCCAGTCCATTTAATCACCGTGATTTTAATTAATGATATATTAGAGGATTTATAATGTTTAATTAATAATTTTTAATTTAAAAAGTAATCCAGGGATGATTTTTCTTCAATTTCACCAGCCAGGTTGGTGGTCATAATCTTTTTTACTTCCTCTAATTTTTCAGTCTGTCCTAGAGTCCAGCAAAGTTTTACATAAGCCGTTTCTGGAAGCATATCCTCTCCTGGAATTATGCCTGCTGAGAGGAGTCTTCTACCAGTACTGTACACGTTCATGTTTACTTTCCCGTAGAGACATTGGGAGGTCATGATCACTGGTACTTGATAATCTGCGGCTCTTTCTAGGGCTGGAAGCAAATGATCAGGGGTATGTCCAAGACCGGTACCTTCCAGCACGATGCCTTTATAACCTTTATCAAGATGATAATCGATTATTTCACCATCTAAACCAGGAAAACTTTTAATGAGGGCCACATCACTCTCTATGGTATCATTTAATTTCAATTCCCTACTATCTCTAACTTTATATTTTTGTTCATCCCTCAGAATTTCTACCTGCCCATCTTTTATGGTGGCTAGGGGAGAGCTGTTAATACTGCGGAAAGTATCCCTTCGGGAGGTGTGCATTTTACGCACTTTAGTACCTCTATGCAGATAACAACTGCTATTATCAAGGGAGGCGTGCATACATACCATTACTTCTGCCAGATTAGAAAGGGCCGCCCCTACAGAATTCATTAAATTTAAAAAAGCATCAGATGATGGTCTATCTGAACTACGCTGGGCTCCAGTAATAATTACAGGTACGGGTGTTTCCAACATGAAACTCAAAGCTGCAGCGGTATAATGCATAGTATCGGTACCATGGGCCAGCACCACTCCATAGGATCCCTCATTAATCTCATCAAATATGGCCTGAGCAGACTTAACCCAATAATCGGGATTCATATTTTCACTTAATATACTGGCCATGGCCTTACTTTTGATATTGGCTATATCCAAAAGTTCGGGATTGGTGGTTAAAAGATCCTGAGCAGTGTAGGCAGGATGCACTGCACCGCTTTTATAATCAATAATAGAAGTGACAGTTCCCCCGGTGGATATGATGGAAACTTCTTTTAAAGCCGGATTTTTCTTAATTTCTAGAGGTTTAAGTTCAAGTTTTGGTTTTTCACCTGGCTGGATAAGTTTTAAACTTGCTCCCATTATATTTACACCCATGTTGTATCCATTATCCAGTTTTAATACCAAGTGTTGATCATCAGCATCTTCTGATCGATCTAATAGCATCCCTTCATAAAGAATATCCTTTTTTTCAATTTTTATAGTGTCTCCTACTGATATCCCTGATGATTCTAGTAATTTTCCGACTGGTCCTCTATAATTCATACAGATCACACGTTATTTTTTTAACAAAATTAAAGATGATACTTCTATTCTCTTTAATAATCCTATTATTAATTTACTAATTACTAATAAATTTAGGAAAAATCAATCAAAAATAAATGAGATTAAAAAAGAATTCTTATAAATAAATAAGATTTCTAGTTAATCAAACTGAGATTATCTTAATCTAGTTTTATATGGGCGCGGGCCCATTTAGCTCCTGCTTCCAGTATTTTAAGATTTAGATCCACCAGTTTAGGTTTAAGGGCGAAGGTATGCTTAATTGCCTGGGCAAATGCTTCTTCAGCCATTTCAGTATAACCTAATTCCATTAGAACTCCTAAAACCACAGTGTTAGCTGCTCTTTTTACTCCCATCTTTTTAGCAATTTTCATAGCTGGCACTCCGATTGCTTTTACTCCTTCTTTTCCTGAAAAATGACTTGAAGTAGAATCATAAATTATTAAACCACCAGGAATGACGTCTTTAGCAAATTCATCCAGAGAAGGCTGGTTAAATGCGATTAGTACTTCTGGTTTAGTTACTGAAGGTGAACCTATGGTTTCTCCAGAGATAACCACGGCACAACTAGAGGTACCACCTCTTTGTTCTGGTCCATAGGAGGGATACCAGGTCACATGTCTTCTTTCTATACAAGCAGCCTGGGCGAGAGTGAGGCCCATACTAAGCACACCTTGACCACCAAAACCTGCAATTTTCAAATGTTTTTCTTTAAAGTCAGGATCATCAATGGCTTCTGGTGTACTGTCAGTTTCAATATTGAAGATTTTATCCAGACTTTCCTTTGAAAAATCACTTTTTCCTCTTAAAAGAGATTCTACCTGGGATGTTCTATCACGGAATTTTTTTATGGGGAATTCCCGAGCCATTTCTTCATTAATAAAATTTTCTGCTGCTTTAGCATCCTGTCTCAAATTAGTGGGGCAGGGAGCTAAAACTTCCAGGAAGGCGTAACCTTTGCCTTCTTTTTGAATTTCTAAGACTTTTTTTACCGCCTTCCTGGCTTTTCGTATATTTTTAATATCAGATAATGCTACTCTTTCGATGAAAACCGGGGCCTGAAGGTTATCTAGCAATTCACACATGTGAAGCGGATATCCTGCAAATCGAGGGTCTCTTCCTTCTGGACAGGTTACGGTAACCTCTCCAACTAAAGTGGTAGGGGCCATTTGCCCCCCGGTCATACCATAAACAGTGTTATTGACAAAGAAAACCGCCATTTTTTCCCCACGATTGGCGGCCTGTATAGTTTCATTCAAACCAATAGAGGCGAGATCACCATCTCCCTGGTATAACATTATCACCGAATTATCTTCTGCTCGGGATATTCCAGTACCTACTGCTGGAGCTCTACCATGGGCTACCTGTACATTACCACAGTCAAAGTAGTAATAAGCAAACACGGCACAGCCCACGGGACTGATTAGAACCGATCTTTCCTGTATCCCTAATTCATCCAGGGCTTCTCCTATTAATTTGTGTAGGATACCATGTCCACAACCGGCACAGTAATGAGTGGCGGTAGGTGCACTTCCACCTTTACGTGTAAATACATCGGGCATGGAATCTGGTTTTTTAAGGATTTTTTTATCATTTTCCTGTTTGGAGTAATCAGGGGTCAATTAATCAGCTCCGGCTATTTGATGGATTTTTTCCATTATATCTTCTAGTTTAATTAGGTTTCCGCCCATACGGTTTACTAATTCCACTTCTTGACAATTAATAGCCATTTTAATATCTTCCAACATTTGTCCATTACTCATTTCCACTGATATAAACTGACATTTATTTTCATTATATAGTTCAGCCAAGCGTTCCTCTGGAAATGGATATAGTGTTATAGGTCGGATTAATCCTACTTTAATTCCCTTTAAACGGGCTAAATCAACTGCACTGCGACAGATACGGCTGCTGATACCATAGGAGACTAGTATGATCTGGGCATCTTCAACTTTATATTCCTCGTATTGGACTTCCTTTTCTTTTATCTTAATATATTTTTCTTGTAACTGGAAATTAAATTCTTCTAGAAGGTTAAAGTCCAGAAAGATGGAGGTAACCAGGTTTTCCATAGTCTGTTCATTACCGCAAACAGCCCAGGAGGTGTCTATCTCAGGTTTTATAGTCTTTTCAGGGAAAATAAGGGGTTCTGCCATCTGTCCCAGTACACCATCAGCCAGCACCACCACGGGATTGAGATATTTATCTGCCAGTTCAAATGCTTTTAGGGTGAGGTCGCACATTTCCTGTACACTATTAGGGGCCAGTACAATGTTTTTATAATTACCATGACCTCCTCCTTTTACTATTTGATTATAGTCAGCTTGTTCTGGTCCAATATTACCTAAACCAGGGCCTGCCCTCATTATATTAACAATAACAGCTGGTAATTCTGCTCCTGCAAGAAATGAGATTCCTTCCTGTTTTAAACTCATACCAGGACCAGATGAAGCGGTCATAACACGGTGCCCGGCGGCAGCTCCACCATAAACCATGTTAATAGCTGCTTCTTCAGATTCTGCCTGCACCACTTTTCTACCTACCTTAGGGAAATATTTAGAAGCTTCGTGTAATATTTCACTAGCCGGAGTAATGGGGTATCCGAAATAACAGTCACAACCACCATACATGGCTCCTATAATCACTGCGGTGTTTCCTTTAACCATCTGAGTGGCCATAATCACTCATCCTCCCTTATTTTCACCTTTTTAGGGATGTGTACTTCAATAGCCAGGGGTTCAGGACAGGTGTAGTAACAGTTTCCACAGCCACTACAATTGCTTCCTTTATAGACCACGTAATGATAACCCCTTTCATTTAACTCCATACTCATCTCCAGCACTTCCTGCGGGCAGGCTATAATACAACGTTCACAGGCTTTACATTCATTGTAATTGATTACTGGATAAGGTTTGGGTTTTTTAGAATTTTTCATATCTGCTCCTTCGTTAAAATTATTACTTTCAATTTATTATATATCTTTTAACCTAAATTTATAGATTTAATATAACTCTTAATCTGTTTTAAGTTGATCTTCACTTCTAATTTCAACACGTCGAATCTTTCCACTAATAGTTTTAGGTAATTCCTCTACAAATTCCACTATGCGCGGATATTTATAAGGTGCTGTTACATCTTTCACATGATCTTGAATTTCTTTTTTCAATTCAGGGGATGGTTCAAATCCTCTGGCCAGTACTATGGTAGCCTTTACCACCTGACCTCTTAAAGAATCAGGATATCCTGTAACTGCACATTCCAGTACCGAAGGATGGGAGATAACCGCACTTTCTACTTCAAAGGGTCCGATCCGATATCCTGAACTCTTTATCATATCGTCAGTTCTACCTACAAACCACAAATAATCATCTTCATCCATCCAAGCTGTATCCCCGGTATGGTAATAATTATCATTCCATACTGCACTGGTTTTTTCTTGGTCCATATAATAGCCGCCAAATAAGCCTATGGGTTTATTATATTTGGTGTTCATTACTATTTCACCTTCTTCCCCTATATCCACAGGTTTTAAATCTTTATTTACCAGTTCAATTTCATAACCGGGGGATGGTTTACCCATGGATCCAGGTCGTGGTTCCAACCAGGGGAAATTGGCTATACATACCACACATTCAGTCTGGCCAAATCCTTCCCGTAATTTAAGACCGGTATGTTCATAGAATTTGTTGAACACTTCTGGATTCAAGGGCTCTCCAGCGGTTACTGCATATTCTATGCTGGATAAATCGTACTGGGAGAGATCTTCTTTTATCAAGAATCGATAAATAGTAGGAGGAGCGCAGAAAGTATTAATACCATAATGGGATGCTTTCTCTAACATGTTTCTAGCATCGAAACGTTCATAATCATAGACAAATACAGCACTACCACAAATCCATTGGCCATATATCTGACCCCACATGGCCTTAGCCCATCCGGTATCTGCTACCGTATAATGCACTCCATCCTCTTTCACATTCTGCCAGTATTTAGCAGTGATAATATGTCCTAAAGGATAAGTAAAATCATGTTGTATCATTTTAGGCATTCCTGTTGTTCCTGAGGAGAAATAAACCAATGATATATCATTATTTTCCATATTTTTTTCCGCATCACCAGGTAGGAAAGTTTCAGGGGCTTTTTCCATTTCCTCATTGAAGTTAATCCATCCTGGACGATTTTGATCTCCCACTATCGCCTTTTGGAAGGGAATTTCCAGTTCTTGTTCTGCTTTTTCAAAGCTTGGAGGAACTCCATCTTCCCCAATACATACCACCATCTTTATTTTTGCTTTCCTGATACGATACACAATATCTTTAGCTTTGAGCATATGAGTAGCAGGGATAGTTATGGCTCCAATCTTATGCAACCCTAATATGCAAAACCAGAATTCATAACGACTTTTAAGGGTAAGCATTACCCTATCCCCTTTTTTTATGCCACAATTTTTAAAGAAATTCGCTGCTTTATCAGAGTAAGCTTTCATCTCCTGAAAGTTGAAAATTTTTTCCTGACCCTGATCATCACACCAAACCAGGGCTACCTTTTCCGGGTTAGTGGTGGCGTATTGATCTACCACATCGTAGGCAAAATTGAATTTGGAGGGAACTTTAATCTGGAAATTATCTTTAAAATCTTCATAAGATTCAAAATCAACTCTATTGACAAATTTATTAATTAAAGAAGACATATAAACACCTCTAAATATGATTATAACTTACATTACCATGGCCAAGAAACGGGCTGGTTTCTCATTTAATGCTTCCATGGCATGTTCATAGGAGGAATCAAAGAAAATAGAATCTCCTTCATTAAGGATTATTTCATGGTCATGGATGTAGATCTTCATGGTACCCTGCAGTACATAATTGAATTCCTGTCCAGGATGACTATTTTTATCCGGTTTTTTATTCTCTCCTGGGTCTAAAGTGACTATAAAGGGTTCTCCTTTTTTATGAATGAATTTTTCTGCCAGGTTTTCGTATTGATATTGTTTTCTTCTCTCTACAGCCACTCCCTTATTTTTTCGAGTTACCGTGAAAATGTGCATTCTAGCCTCTTTTCCAGTTAGCAATAATCCTAAATCAACTTCAAATTTATGGGCGATTTCATAAAGTATGCTGGCAGGTATGTCTGCTTGGCCGGTTTCATAGTCATGATAAGTTTCTACCGGTATATTCAGGTACTCTGCCATTTCAGCGGTACTTAAATGGGATAATTTTCTCATTTCCCTCACCCGTGAGCCTATTTCTATTGCTTTTTCCTGCATAATCACACCTCAGGTCCGTTTATCTACATTTTTAATAATCTCCAAGAAAGAGGAGGTTTTATCCTAAATCTGGGAGATGTTAATTAATAATTTTTACTTATATATTTTTGGTGAGGCCTTAAGCTTTAGGTGTATAAAACCAGTATAATAAGTAAAAAAAGGATTAAAAATAATAAATTTTTTTTAATAATAAAAATATAGGAAGATTCTATATCCAATCATATATAAAATTGACTATGCTCTTATCTACTCTCCTCATCTTTTATTTAATAATAGGCTGTAAATACTAAATATGGGGTGTTATAATTTTTATTTTTAATTAAAGAAACTTTTAAGATATTATAATCTAATTTAAATATATTTTAGGCTGATAATTTGTCTAATATAACCTGAATATTTTTCTTATTTGGGGAGTGAATCAAACTATTATTATCATTAAGCACATAATAATATAAGTTGATTTTACACCCTATAGGGAGGTTGCACATGAAAATGGAGAAAGTGAAATTAGAGGTTCCAGCCAACTGTAATCTTATTTTAGGACAGAGTCATTTTATAAAAACTGTGGAAGATCTCCACGAAGCATTGATAAACACAGTTCCCCAAATAAAATTTGGTCTTGCCTTTGCAGAAGCTTCAGGAGATTGTTATCTACGGTATTCTGGTAATGATGAACACTTAGAATTATTTGCCTCTGAAAAAATGATGGAAATTAGAGCGGGGCACTCCTTTTTGATTTATTTAAGAGAAGCCTACCCCATCAATGTGCTGCAGAGGATAAAAAATGTTCCAGAAGTGGTTAATATATTTTGCGCCACAGCCAATCCAGTAGAAGTTTTAATAATCGAAACAGAGCAGGGCCGGGGAATAATTGGGGTAGTGGATGGTTTCACTCCAAAAAAAATTGAAGCAGAAGAGGATATCGCTTTTCGTCATAAATTATTACGGGATATTGGCTACAAACTCTAGTAAAACTTGATTTACAATTTGGAAGAAATTCAAGAAATTTTATATATTTCTAGTACCAAATAATAAACAATAGATAAATGATTAAAGGTGGGGTTAATTTGAGCGAATTATATGAAAAAGTTTATTTTTCTAAAACTACTGGTGAAGGAAAAAATGAATTAGAAGTTACCCAGGATATAGTTAAATTAAAAATAAAACAAACTGGCACTATGACGGTTAAATTTGAAGGTCAAAAAGAAGAGCTTTCTAAAATCAAGGACTTCTTTGAAAGTATGACTGACATGGAACCATTGAACATGAATATAGCATCCAGTGGAGATATAAAAGCTTATTTTAAGGGCATATCCCCTTTTACAGAAAAAGTATCTCCAGAGGGAGAAAACTATTATAGCTTTGAGGTAACCATTCAGGAACTGATAGAATAATTAGTCTCTACATTCTTAATTCTAAAAAATTTTTTTAAATTATTTTTTTAATATATTTTTTAATTTCTTTTTTACAGCTTCCAGTAGTCTTAAAATGAATTTAAAAAATTTAATTTCTTAATCGCCTTTCTATTACTCTTAATAATTATACTAAAATAATAAAACCATCATCTAAAAGTATATAGATTGATAAATTAATTAATTCAGTTTAATTTACAATATAATTTGGGGATAACTATTTACAGGCGTGTTCTTCACAGATCTGGTAGATATATTCGGGATGTTCAAAGACATAAGTATTATTCATTTTAGCTAACTTTTCCACGTGCTCCACATCTTCTCTGGTGATATTTAATTCTAAATCTTTGCCATTAGGAAGTTTAGTTACAATAGTGCCTTCTTTAAAGTCAGAAGGCATAATGTAGAGAGGAATTCCCGCCTTTTGACCCATGATAGCTGCATTAGTAAGTAAGGTATCGGCTATTCTTAAAGAGATTTTGGCCACTGTATTAGAGGTACAGGGAGCAATGATTACAACGTCATACTTTCCCAACTGAATTTGACCGGCAAGAAACGGTGAATTGGCATTTATCTCCACCCAGGCATTTTCAAAATATTGTTCTAATTTACGAAAAATACCATAATATTTAACTACTTGATCTCCTGATTTAGACACATAGACCCGTATTTCCAGATCATCTTTATATTTTTCCTGTATATCCTTCATTATGGCAAAGGTTTCAGTCAACTTTTCTCCTGCTCCAGTTATTCCCCACGCAATTCTTTTTTTAGCATCAGTCATAAAAGATAGTATGTAATTTATAGTTAATTTATTTTTCTAAGTAAAAAAATAAAGTAAGTAAATATAGTTATTATCTTTAAGATAAAAGCCCATTTTTGGGCTAAAAAACTAGCACTAACTTAATATTTATTTTAAAAAAAAATTGGGTGGAGTACTATTCTATAAAAGTTAAAATCAGCTATGATAGTCTAAAGTAATTAATTATTTTGCACTTGACCATCCAGTACCTCTATGGTTCGCTCAGCCAGTGAAGCTACTTCTAAATCATGGGTTACAATGATTAGAGTTACGTTTTCCTGTTCATGAAGATCTTTTAACCGCCTCAAGATCCTATCACTGCTTTTCGAGTCCAGAGATCCAGTTGGTTCATCAGCTAAAATGATAGAGGGTTTATTGGCTAATGCACGTGCATTTGCTACTCTCTGT
>PWMT01000165.1 GCA_003558085.1 Methanobacteriaceae archaeon | reverse complement strand
AGCCTACAATTCTGGAGAAAAGATAAACTTGAGATTCAAAGCCAATATTTCCCTGGGAAGAACTAATAGAAGCAGGAGCACGTCCCGTAGACTCCACATAATCATTAACTTCCCCAGCTAAATCCACATATTCATCGCGAAGAATATTACCACTTCTAAGTTCATCGCGACTGCCCAACGGATCATTAACCTGGTAATGCTCTAGAGAACTAAAATCACCCTGATCCAAATTAACAGTAACACGAGTCATCAAATAAAGAAAATCAGACATCGCCACCCGTTCACCAGCAATAGTTACAAAATTAGGTAGGCGATTGTTGAGTTGTATGAAAGTTCTAACTCGAGTTGCAGCATCTGTCAATTGAGAAATGGTGTAAGTATTTCCTGTTGATGTTAATTGAACATTATCAGTTGCATCTACTTCAATAAAAGGATGGTTTATTGTTGGATTTTCACTGTTCTGCATTAATCTTGGGGAAATTTCAATCCCATTAGTATTTAGAATAAAACCCATGCTGATAATGATAACCATTACAAGCATTACTTTACTATTACTTAAATATAACATTATAATCACACCCTAATAAGGGTGTAATGCCTTTTCTTGGATTATATTATATTTTTCAAGGTATATAAACCTTTTATGGTTAAAATAATATTATGCAAAAATTTTTTAATAAAAAAGGTGCTTGAAAAAGTTTTTATATAAATGAATTTCAGAAGCTAGCATAAATCTAGATCAGCTATTTAAAAAAAATAATTATTAATAGAATTCTATTTTTAAAATAAAAAATAAGTAACTAGATAATTTTGATTCTAAATTAAAATAAAAAAAATAAGTAAAGGTTTCTCAACCTTTAACTTACATCATAGGAGGCATACCTCCAGGCATACCACCCATACCTTCCATTCCTCCCATATCAGGTCCTTCTGAGCCACTAGATGCTATTACATCATCGATTCTTAGAATCATTTCAGCAGCTTCGGCAGCAGATTGAATGGCTTGTTTTTTAACCCGGTGCGGTTCAATAACACCAGCTTTGTACATATCCTCAATTTCTCCTTCAAAGACATCCAGTCCCATGTAAGGTGATTTTTCATGAGCAGCTCTTAAATCCACTAGGGAGTCAATACTATCTAAACCAGCGTTCTCAGCCAGGGTTTTTGGTACAACTTCTAAGGCTTCTGCGAAAGCAGCTACAGCTAATTGTTCTCTTCCACTGATCGCATCAGCATAATCTTTTAATCTTTTAGCTATTTCAACTTCAGGAGCTCCTCCACCAGCTACTACTCTTCCATCTTCTACAGTAGCAGCTACAACACCAATAGCGTCTTCTAGAGCTCTTTCTATTTCAGATACTACGTGGTCTGTAGATCCTCTAACTAGAAGAGTTACTGCTTTAGGTTCTTTACAGTCTTCTACAAAGATCATTTCTTCACCAGAAATTCTCTTTTCTGAGATTTGGCCTGCTTCACCTAAATCATTGGATGAAAGATCATCGATGTTGGTTACAACTTTTGCTCCGGTAGCTTTAGCTAATTTTTCCATGTCAGATTTTTTAACCCTTCTAACTGCCATTATGCCTGCTTTAGCTAGGTAATGTTGGGCCAGATCATCTATTCCTTTTTGGGAGAAAACAACTTTAGCACCGGTATCAGCAATGGCATATACCATGTCTCGAATCATTTGTTCTTCCTGGTCAATGAAAGCTTGCATTTGAGCCGGGTCAGTGATTCTTATTTCAGCATCTACTTCTGTTTCTTTAACTTCTATTGGACAGTTTAACAGAGCTAATTTAGCATCTTCCACTTTTTTAGGCATTCCAGGGTGCACTCTTTCTTTATCAATTATTACACCTTGTACTAAAGTAGATTCGTCAGCTATAGCTCCGTCTTTTTTCTCGATTTTTATATGGTCAGTTTCCACTTCACCATTTTCTTCAACTTGTTTAACTGCGTCCACTACTAATCTTGCTAAAGGTTCTCGGGCTTTTTCAGTTCCTTTACCTGTCATGGCAGTCATGGCCACTTTTACTAAAGTTTCCCTATCTTCAGCATCAATAGCAATACCATTTAATAATTCTTGAGCTTTTTCAGCAGCTTGTCGGTATCCCATAGCTATGATGGTGGGATGTATATCCATATCCAATAAGTTTTCTGCCTTTTTGAGTAATTCTCCAGCGATAATCACTGCAGTAGTTGTTCCGTCTCCTACTTCATCTTCCTGAGTTTTAGCAACTTCAACTAACATTTTAGCTGCTGGATGTTCAATATCCATTTCTTTGAGAATGGTTACACCGTCATTAGTGACTACAATGTCTCCTAATGAATCCACTAACATTTTGTCCATACCTCTAGGACCTAAAGTGGTTCTTACGGTCTCTGCTAAAACTTTTCCTGCTAAGATATTTGTTCTTTGAGCATCTCTTCCTATAAACCTATTAGTACCTTCCGGTAAGACTAAAATTGGTTGGCCTTGTCCGCTTTGTGCGTTATATTGTGCCATTAAAAATCACCTCATATTCTTTCAATATGTTTTCAACAATAATCGATGGGTTAGAGGTTCTATAAATACTTTGCGCCTAAATAAATCTTAAACTTCTAATTTATTAAATTAATTTAAACTGATGGAAAAACCATTATTGCTGTAATATACCTGATAAGAAAAAACTCACTAATCTAAAAATACCTTGAAAATCTTTAGATCTGCCTTTATATACTTTATATAATTAACTATTTTCAAAAAGACTTTAATCCAATACATTAAAGATAGACTTAATATAAAAAAATTTTTACTTTTAGTCAATAAGTTCTAGTTGATTCTAGATTAGTTAATCTAAAAAAATAATTGATTAAAATAAAGCAATTTATTAGGAATCATTTTTCTATTTTTTGCCAAAAAATTTCTTTATTATCTCTTTTTGAGGTATAATATCCTTTTCTCTCTAAGTTACGCAGAATATGCAACATGTTATCAAAAGTAAGTTCTTTAAACCCTATATTCTTTATTAATAAATGCAATTCTTTGGTATTGGCCTTCTCACTAGGTAATAATTGATATATTTGGGATTGGAAGGAGGTAAGATTTTTTTTTGGTTTTGCAGTTAATGCTTTAAAATAGGATCTGATCTCTTCCAGTTCATAGATTTGTTTATTTTTCTCTTCCAGAATATGTTTAAGTTCAAAAATATTTTCATCTTTTTCTTTTAAAAGATTTTCCAGTTCTATATTCTGCTGTGAATTCATTTCCGTATGTGAATCCGATTGCTTAGTAGGTGGACTTGACTTATTTTCTTGCCGGCACTTTTTTAAATCCATTTTTAGTTTACTGATTTCTAACATGCATGCCTTTACCAAGCGTTTCAATTGTTCCTTTTCTGTGTCCTTTATAAACCGCATGTTATCACTTAAAAAATTGCTTTAAATATTGATTTAATACTTTATTTTTAAGGCTTATAAGTTTACCTTCCATCCTCAAAACTATTAAGGCAAAGATGATTCCTAATGCTGATCCAACCAGGACATCCGATGGATAATGAACCCCTAAATATATACGGGAAATAGCCACCATAAGCGCTAAGAATATGAAAATATAAATATAACCATATTTAATGCCTAGAATACTAAAAGCTGAAAAAGAAGCAATAGAATGTCCTGAGGGAAATGAATACCCTGTTTCCTCCATGAAAAATCCGATATTTAAAATATCTCCAGGTCGAGGACGAGCGATTAATAATTTTATTGCTTCACTAAAAAAGTAGCCTATAACCAAAGCCACTAATATTACAAAAGCAGTTCTCTTCGCCTTTTGATCTCCCCATAAATATAATAGTCCACAAAAAATAAGCCATGTAATTTGTGCCCCTCCATAAGTGATTATGGGCATTAAAAAATCTAATAGAGAATTTCTAAGTTGTATATTAAAAAAATAAAAATAGAAAAGGTCAAAGTTAATTAAATATTGTACAAACTGATCCAGCATATAATCAACTTGAAAAATAAATTAATATTATAATATTTCATTAATCAGTTCTGCGTTAAGTATGGAAGCACCAGCTGCCCCTCGAATAGTATTATGACCTACTAATACATATCTAAAACTATTCTCGAAAGCAAAATCTTCACGTAATCTACCAACCACAACTGACATTCCATCCGATGCGTTACGATCCATTCTAGGTTGTGGCCTATTTTCTTCATTAGTAACGAGCACTGGTTTTTGCGGGGCTGAATGAAGATCTAATTTTTGAGGCAAACCTCTAAATTCAGTCATGCTAGTTTTGATTTCTTCTAAATTTATATCATCTTCCATTTCAATAAAAACCGCTTCAGTATGGCCATCTAAAACTGCCACCCTATGACAGGAGGCACTTACACCAAAAGATGCCGGGTTGACCACTCCATCTTCTAAATCTCCCAGCAAATGTAAGGTCTCTATTTCTAATTTATCTTCTTCATCAGGAATGAAGGGTACTAGATTGTCCACGATAGCCATGGAAGGAACTCCATCATATCCTGCACCAGAAACTGCCTGCATAGTAGAAACATAGACTCTTTTGATATCAAATTGATCATATATAGGTTTCAAGGTAAGGGTAAGTGCAATAGTAGAACAGTTGGGATTAGTGACCACAAAACCATCCCAACCCCTATTTTTTTGTTGTATTTCTATAAGATCCAAATATTCAGGGTTAACCTCCGGTATTACCAGGGGCACATCATCTTCCATACGCATGGCACTGGCATTAGATGCTACGATATATGTCTGGGCAAACTCAGGTTCAACTTTAGCAGCTATACCTGGTGGAAGTGCAGAAAATACAATATCCACATCACTTATTTTACCTGGATCGGTATCCACTACCTCAATATCTTTCACAAATTCTGGCATTTTAGTATCTAAAAACCATGTAGTAGCATCCTCATATCTTTTACCTGCCGATCTTGCAGAAGCAGTGAGGGCAGTTATATCAAAAGTAGGATGTTTATCTAATAATTCTATAAATCTTTGACCTACCATCCCAGTTGCTCCAAGAATACCCACATTTACCATTTTATCACCCTATAATTCCCTTATTAACATTATAATATTAAATTTTCTATTCGATAATTAATATATCTATTCAAATCCTAGAATATCTGACATATCATTGATTTTTCCTGGTTCTGCATCTTTCAAGAATCTCAAAGCTTTTATGACACCACTTACAAATGCTTGACGACTATGGGCTCGATGCACTATTTCTATGCGTTCTCCCTCTCCAGCGAAGAGAACCATATGTTCGCCAACAATATCTCCACCTCTAACAGCATGTACTCCAATTTCCTCATGACTGCGCTTACCAAGAATACCTTTTCTACCATACACTCCTACTTCTTCCGAATTACGATTTAAAACCTGGCTAATTATCTCCAGGGCCTTGTTAGCAGTTCCCGAGGGTGAATCCTGTTTGTATTTATGGTGGGCCTCGATAATCTCCACATCATAATCAGACAATATCAGTGCAAGATCCTCAAGTATTTTAAAGAAAACATTAACTCCCACAGCCATATTGGGAGATATTACTGCCTTAACCTTATTTTTTTCAATGGCACTTTTTATGCTAAAAAATTCTTCTTCACTAAATCCAGTAGTACCTACCACCAAATTCAAATCACATTTTGCTGCAATTTGAATCGTTTCTAAAGCAGCGCTGGAAATAGTAAAATCTACCAATACTTCTGCCTGGGATTCTAATAATGCATCTTGAAGATTTTCAGCACCTGTCACTTTTACTCCCACTGGGCCTGCCCCTATAACTTCACCTATATCTTTACCTTCCAAAGATGTGTAGGGAGCTTCAATGGCTGCTACTAAATCCATATCTTCCTGTTGAAGAATAGTTTTTATTATTTTGGATCCCATTCTTCCACTTGCCCCAGTTACGGCCACCTTCATCATTTTTATCATTCTTCCTGAAAAGTTTAAAAACTATTAGCTTGTAGGAAATCTAGAGATAATTCCTGGTATGGTACCTCATATAAAAAAAAAATTAAATCAGAGATAGTTCTTCTAAAACTATTTTCAATTTTGCCTTATTTTCCGGTTTTAAAGGTGCTAGAGGCATCCTCACATGTCCCGCCGGTCTCCCCATCATATTTAAAGCATCTTTGGCAGGTACCGGATTGCTCTCAATGAATAAAATCTTCATTAAATTATACATTTCAAAATGGGTTGCATTAGCTGCTTTAAAATCTCCAGAAAGTGCTTCGTTAATCATTCTACTCATACGAGCAGGGTCAACATTGGCCACTACCGATATAGCACCAACCGCCCCCAAGGAGATCATAGGCAATGTAAGATTATCATTACCAGAGAGTATCTTGAAATTTTTATTCAAGCTCCGTTCTAAAAGATTTTTCTGCAAGTGTGATACTTTGTCCATATCTGGATTAGCTTCCTTTATGGCCAGGATATTATCCATTTCAGCCACTTCAATTATAGTATCCACATCAATATCTGTACCGGTACGGGAGGGAACATTATAAATTATAATCGGGATATCACTATTTTCAACCATCAACTGATAATGGTCCACTAAACCCTGTGGTTGAGGTTTATTATAATAGGGTGTTATCACCAATGCTGCATCAGCTCCAGCATTTTCTGCATATCTTACTAAACCTAAAGCTTCTTTGGAAGAATTACTACCTGCACCAGCAACAGTATTTACCCTACCATCTACTTCATCTACTAAGATGTCAATCATTTTCCGCTGTTCATCATGGGTTATGGTGGCGGATTCTCCAGTAGTACCTGCAGTTAAAATACCATCCACCCCGTGTTCTATAAGATAATTAATGTTTTCCCGCATACCGGGTTCATCAACTTCATCTTTAGAAGTAAATGGAGTCACCATAGCCACAATAGTACCTTCTAATTTCAATTTAAAACCCCCTTTACTAATTCATATGCTTTTTTACCATCTTTCCAGTCAACAAAAATCATCACTGAAGTTTCAGAAGATGATATTTCTACTATATTAATATTATTATTCCGGAGAGGTTGGGTAATATCTGATATTATCCCTGGAGTGTCAATAAAATCGGGTCTATTGAAGGTAATCATAGCTATTTCCTTTCCTAAAGAAAGAGAACTCAAGTGTTCATTTTCCACTACTACATCGTGCATTATTTGATGTGCTCTTTCAGAATCTTTTTTATTAACAAAAACGGTGATAGAATTTTGACCCGTAGAAATACCGTAAATATTGATTTCATTTACAGCTAAGGTATCAGTTAATTCAGCTAAAACACCGGTCTTGTTAAGTATTTCTTCTCCTACAACAGCAATTACTGAGATAGGTTCCACATGTAAAGTGATAATAGCTTTCTGCATTTCTTTTTCAGAAGGACCTTTTATCACTGTACCTGGTACAGATAAATCACCTTTATCAAAACCAATTATTTTAGCATTTATCTTAGGATCCTTGTATTGTAAAGCATGAGGATGTAAAACCTGGGCACCATAGGTGGCCAGATCTCTCATTTCTTCCACAGAAATTTCATCTAATATTTGAGCATCTTCCACCCTATCCGGATCAGTGGACATTACTCCACCCACATCAGTAACTATAATAACATTATCCGCTGATAAACAGTGCCCTAATAGGAAAGCAGTTATATCACTACCTCCCCTACCTAGAGTGGTTATATATCCTTCATCATCTCTTCCTAAAAAGCCACATACCACAGGAATGATACCCTGATCCATCATTTTCATAAGTTCATTGCATTTTACCTCAGTAGCTTTAAAATCCACTTTAGCATCTAAAAGGTTGCTATCAGTTATAATAGGCCATTTTTCACTAAAAGGATCTACGTATTCTGATTTAACGCCAAGTGATTCGATGGCTGAAGAGAATATACGTACACTGGTCATTTCACCCATGGAAACTATTTCTGCTAATTGTTTTTCAGTTGCAGTATCTTCCATAGATTCAGTAACAATATTTAATAAATCATCAGTAGTTTTATCAATAGCAGATACCACTACTACAATCTTTTTACCCTTCATGTATTCATTGACCACTGCCTGAGCTGCTTTTCTAATTCTTTTACCATTCCCTATGGAAGTTCCACCAAATTTAGCCACGATTACATCCATCAAACACCCAACCTAGCGATAATATACTAAATAAATTTTTTGCTTAAATATGATTTTTTTCCATTCATCATCCTTGATATATGGCATTATTTTTAATTAACCGAGTTACATATCCTGCAATTTTATTACGTAAGTGTTTGGTACTTACAGTAGAATATTGTTCCACTAATTTTTTATTTTCAGCAAAATCAGTAGTGAACTTTCTTCGGTGAGTTTCAATCAATTCTTTAGCTGTTCTTTTAACAAATGATGTTCTAATATTACCCATTCTTTTGTCTCCTTATAAATTCTTCTTGTTCTTTTTTATTTAAATCGGTAAGTATTTGCATAATCTTAGAGAGGCTTTCCTCATTAATATTATTTCTTCTAGCTACTTTAATTGCTTTTTTCTGAATATCTGCTTCCCGCTTAGCATCCAGAATATTAATATCCAAAATAATCTTAGCCTCAATAATATCACGGGAAATAGCTATTCTTTTACTAATTAAATTGAGCAATTCTTCATCGATACGATCAATTTTTTCTCTTGAGTTTTGAAGAAGTTTTAAAGCACGGGATTTATCCATTAAATCACTTCAGTGCCCTTATTATCAATGGAAGTAGCTATAATTTTTCCAGGATAAGAAATCCATGCATCCTGAACCTTTTTCTGATTATCTTCATTTACTAGTGCTACAAAGGAAGGTCCTGTTCCTGACAATCCAGCTGCAATTGCACCTGCATCCAAAGCATCAAGAGCAATTTTAGAATCAAATCCCAGCGCTGCACAATATAAAATTCCATTTAAAGTTAAAGCCTTAAATATATGACCCTGGAGAGTTTCTTGAAATGCAATCTCCACCCAAGGTGCAATAAGCCTCATGCGATTTACATCAGATTGTGCAGTCAATGTCTCTTTGTCTGGCATATATATTAATATGTTTTGATGTGGCATCTTTTCCTGATGGATTATCTCCCGTTTTATATTGTTGGTGATGGTAAGACCCCCAAAAAAAGAGGCAGTAGCATCATCAAATGCCCCAGTAATAGTCACTCCTGCTTCTAGAGAAGCGTCAATAGCCAAGTTTACTAATTCCATATCACTTATAGGTTTTAATGCAAATTCTTCTTCAAGAAGCCTAGCAGTTGCCATTACAACTGCATTGGAAGTGGCACTACTACTGGATAGTCCAGAGGCCATGGGTAGGTTAGAAGTCGTTTTGATTCGAATTCCCTGCTCTAAGCCATGATATTGTAATACCTTCTGTACACACAAATCCATTAAAAGAGGATCTGCTTTAATTTCTGAAGTGCATTTGATTCCTGATGTTTTCAGACTAGCTTCTGCTGTAATGTATAACTTAATTCCAAATGCCGACCCATTTCCAGTTGAAATAGCATTAATTACTGTAGCTGAACCAGGAGATCTAACTGTTTTTTTTATGATAAAAGCACTTCCTAATGAATTTATAAATATTCTAAAGTATAAGTTTTAGAATATTTTCTGGAATTAGAAAATATTGAACTTATATTATATAACTTTAACAAAAATAACAGTATATAGGTAATTAATTTATTTATTATAATCTCTTATATTTTTGCTAAATTAACTTATGATTAAGTATATGCTAATTAATAATCTGCAGGATAAGTAAAATCATAAAAATAATGATCAAAACAAAAATTTAATATGTAGTTAAGAAGCGGATAATTTACAAAAATGCTAGTGTAGATGAAATTTAAGAGGATGATATTATGGATAAAAAAGAGAAAAGGGTTTTATTGGGAGTTATAGGAGGCTTAATATTGTTAACAGTTATTTTATTATCCTTTATCTCAGTTATTGGGAACTCATGGTTTGCTCCTCCAAGTGGAACCATAGCTGTGATTCCTATATATGGACATATTACTTATTCTTCTTCTCCTTTCATGGATAGCCACACTACTCATCCTGAGGATATAAAAAATTTTATAGAAAGTGCTAATCAGGATGTTAACATTAATGCTATTCTATTGGAAATCAATAGCCAAGGTGGAACTCCGGTGGCTAGTAATGAATTAATGGAATCTGTTAAAAATTCTAAAAAACCGGTAGTAGTTTGGATTAGTGATAGCGGAGTTTCTGGTGCTTACTTAGTAGCCTCTGGAGCTGATCATATAATGGCCAATCCTTCCTCCTGGGTTGGTAGCATTGGGGTGCTAATAGACTTGGTTGATCTTTCCAGATTATACGAAAGAGAAGGTATTAACAGATATGTGATTAAAAGTGGCGAATATAAAGATATGGGTGCTGATTTTAGAGAATTAACACCGGAAGAACGGGAGATGTTGCAAAATATAGTGGATGAGCAATATGACTATTTCATTGAACAGATAGCTGAAAATCGTGATTTAAATAAAACGTATGTGGCTGAAATCGCCGAGGGAAAAGTATATACTGGAACTCAGGCTGAAAATCTGAAATTGATTGATAATACAGGAAGTAAAGAAGAAGCACTTGAGATAGCAGCTGAGTTAGCAGGAATAGAGAAATATCAAACCGTTACATTCGCTCGCCGCACACCATTGGGAGCAATTCTAGGTAGCCTAGTATCTAGAATTGGTTATTCCATGGGACTGGGTATTGGAGAGAATTTACAAACAAGCACCATTTCAAATATGCATCCCTGATTTGTGTTCCCTATTCACTTATAATCAATTAATCAAGATGGTGAGTTTATAACTAATGAAGATGCAAAATTTAATTATTTTGTAGGGTAATGTGATTTTTTAGGCTAAACCAGTTTTCACATATGATAAGTATAAAAAGGAGACCAAAGTTTAATAAGGAATAAGTATTTAAGCCAAAAATAGTAGAAGATTGTTTATTAAAGTTTTAGTAATTAGATCCGATTAATTCTTGTAAGATAGAATTAATAATGCTTACACGGAGGTACTAATATGGTTGTAAAAATCGAAGTGTTTACATCACCCACGTGCCCTTACTGTCCCATGGCAATCGAAGTAGTCAGTGAGGCTAAAAAAGAATTGGGAGATACTCTAGAAGTAGAAACAGTGGACATCATGCAAGATAGAGAAAAAGCCGTGAATTATGGACTAATGGCTGTTCCTGCAATTGCGATGAATGGTGTTGT